>JBEKZL010000080.1:0-25064 GCA_049509915.1 Bryobacteraceae bacterium
CCAGTTCGGTGGAGTCTAGGAAGGTGGATTCCGGCATGCTTGGTTCCCTTGTCGGTCTACTGTCCGCTCTCGATCCCCAGGTTCTCCCGGACCCAACGCTCGTCCTGCTGCACGATGGAGTATTCCTTGCGCAGCGGGAAGCCTCGCCACTCCTCGGGCAGCAGGATACGGCGCAAGTCGGGGTGGCCGGCGAATTCGATACCGAACATGTCGTAGACTTCGCGTTCCAGCCAGTTGGCGGTGAGATGCACGCTTACGGCGCTGGCCGGACGGTACCCGTCGGCAATCGAGGTCTTCACCCGCACGCGCCGATTGTGGACAAAGCTGTAAAGGATGTAGACCAGCTCGAAACGTTGGGGCTTCTTCGGCCAATCCACGGCCGTAATATCCACCAGATAGTCGAAATCGGCTTCCAGTTTCAGGTATTCCAGAACAGGAATGATCGCGTCCGGTTTCGCTACCAGGAAATCCTGCCCTAGATAAGTAGAGGTTTCGCCGATCTGGTCCGGGAACCTGTCCCGCAAATCGCGCGCGAGTTCGCTGTCCCAGGGGGTCGCAGCCATGGTGGCGGGCGGCTTGGGCGGCGCTGCCGCGGCCGGTTTAGGAGAAGCCGTTTTAGGGGCACCAGCGGCTGGTCCGGCCTTCGGATTCGCGCCCCCTGCCCCCGACGGAGCAGGGGAAGGCGAGCCTGCAGGCTTCTGCTCGTCAGCCATTTGCTCTCCTGTAGATAGTTACGTGTATCACCCGACTGCACGGGGTGTCAAATCCGCCGTCAGAAACCGGGCCATCTGAAATCGCGAAATCGTTCAGCCACCCGAATTTGCCGCAACTGATTGGACCATCCACTGTTATATAGTTTACGGAGGAGCAAAAAAGAATGAAGCGCGCACGCAGCATCGTGTTCTTCTCCTTGCCCTGCCTACTGACGGCGCCGATGCTGGCGCAGACGACCATTGGAGGCGGCTCGTGCACTTCAGCCACGGCCAAGGGCGTGTACGCCGTCTCGATTACGGGCAGGCAGGTGACGACGGCCGGAAACTTCACCAATGTGTTTCAGGCCAACGGATCGGCGACGTTCGACGGGCTGAGCACCGTCACGATCGCGTTGACCGCGGATACAGGGTCGCTGGCGGGCACGCCGCTGACCTGGAGCGGAACCTACAGCATTCAGGCCAACTGCGCTGGTACCGTGACCATCGCTACCGGCGGGAGCGCCACGTTCAGCATGGCGCTTTATGCCGCGGGCAGCGACTTCCTGCTAACCGGGAACGATGCCACCTATTCTTATTCAGGCAGCGGCATTACGCAACCGGCCAGTTGCTCCGCTGCCACCTTCGCGGGCGTGTATACGATGAGCGGCACCGGATACTCGCTGTCCTCGTCCGCCGTGAGCGGGGCCGCGGCGTTATCCGGGTTATTGCAGCTCGACGGGCAGAGCGTCATTGCCGCAAACCTGAGCATTACCCAAGGCGCGTCGACCAGTACGGCCACGCTCACGGGTTCGTACTCGCTATCCTCGAACTGTTTGGGATCGGCCACGCTCACCGATTCGAAGGGCGGATCCTACGTGATGGGCTTCAGTGTTTACAGCGCGACCAAGGTCTACAGCTCGAATGTCTACGTGACACTCGCCCAGAGCGGGAAGTTGCTGATCAGCGGCACGGCGCACGCCACCTACGGACAGCCGACGGCGACCATGGCGCGCGATCGCGGGCGGAGTCCGGAAGCCTGCGTTGTCGCGAAGGGATGCGAATTCGTTTGCCGGAGGGTATGGGCGTGAAAAACTTGCACGTGGCCTTTGTGATCTCTCTCTGCTCGCTGCCGGCTACGCCGGCGATGGCGCAGATCGGCGGCGGGAGCTGCAGCGCTTCCAATCTGAATGGAACCTACTCGCTGACGCTCAGCGGGCGGGGCATCTCGGCCGCGGGAAGCTTTACCGGTTCCCTCCAGGCGGAGGGCACGGCCACCTTCGACGGCCAGAGCAACGTCACCCTGAGCGGGACTTCCAATAGCAACCTGGCTAGTGGAAAGCCATTCACGTACTCGGGGACTTACACCCTTCCTTCCAATTGCTCCGGCACGGTTACCCTCGCCCAGGGAAGCACGGCCACATTTGCCCTGATCGTTTACAACAGCGGCGGTTCGTTTACGATGACCGGGTTCGACGCCAACTATGTCTATTCGGCCAGCGGCGACAATACGATTCCGGCTTGCGGCACGGCTACGCTGTCGGGACCGTATTCCTACGATACAACCGGATTCACTCTGTCCGGGACGGCACAGAACGGCGTGGCCGACGAGGCTGGAGTGCTGCAGTTCGACGGGCAAGGCAACGTTACCGCCGCCTACACGGTTACCTCATCCGGGGCCTCCCCGGCCGCGCTCACCGCAAAGGGAACGTACTCGGTTACAGCGGCCTGCATGGGATCGGCCACGCTGACCGATTCGGCGGGCAGGTCGAACTCATTGAACTTCGTCGTCACCGGCGCCTATGGACAGACCGCCAGCCTGATCGAGGCGAATTCCCAATTCGTTCGCACCGGCACGGCGCATTCCGCGTTTACCAATCCCGCGGAATCGATAGGGAATGTGGCCAGCTATGCGGTCAATTCCACACCGCCGGGCAGCGTGTTTGTGCTGTTCGGAGTGAATACGGCGACCAAGCCGGTGGGCGCCACCAGCGTGCCCCTGCCGACCACACTGCTCACTACCACTGTGACGGTGAACGGGGAGAACGCCCACCTGTTCTACGCCGACACCGGTCAGATCGATGCGCAGATGCCGTGGGATATTCCGGGAAACACGGTGGCTTCGGTGATTGTCAAGAACGGGAATGCGACGAGCAACGCCGCGGCGGTTTATATCCCCGCCACCGGAACGCCGGGCATCAGCGTCTACGGCAACAATCGCGCCGTGGTGGTCAACAAGGATAACGTCACCGTGAATGGTCCGGCCAGTCCAGCGGCGGTGGGGGACGAAGTGGTGGTCTACTTCACTGGCGGCGGACCGGTTCAGACAGCGGCCACGCTCGTATCGGGTGCGGCCGCGCCGTTGTCCCAGTTACCGGTGACCGGCGCCCACAGCCTTACCGTGGGCGGCCAGCAAGCCGTGGTCGATTACATGGGGTTAACGCCGGGCGGGATCGGCTTGTATCAAGCCAACTTTGTGGTCCCGCCGATGGCTTCCGCGGGCGCCTACCCGGTGGTGATTACCATCGCGGGGCAGGAGTCCAACGCCCCGGTGATGAACGTCAGCTTGCATTAGGAACTGGCGCCGGCCGCTCCGCCAGTCTTGCCGATGGCGCCCAATACTCCCGAGCGGTCATGACCGGCACGACTTCGAAGTCGATCAAATCCGCCCAGCGGAGGGTCCATCCATGCCGTGTGGCCAGATCGGCAGCCTCCATGACCTGAAAGCAGCGGCCGGCCGCGATACCCGGCGGCTGCCGGCTTTTCCCCGGTGGCGCGATCCTTATACCGTTCAACCCCGGCTAGCGTCCTCTCGCCTCGCGCGGCTCGGCAAGCCGCTCCGAATATGCTGTAATAAAAGGTCTTGCGATGAAATCTCGGGTCCAACATTGGCGCCGGCTATGGAAACGCGTTCATCGCCGCGCACGCGAGCTTCGGATGATCGCGAGCGGGTTGATTTCGCGGGACCATCCCATTTTGGCGCACGTGATCCCCATGCGGCGCTGCAATTTGTCCTGCACCTATTGCAACGAATACGATGATCGTTCGAAGCCCGTCCCGCTGGACGTAATGCAGCGGCGTCTGGACCATTTGGCCGATCTTGGTACCAGCATCATCACCATCAGCGGCGGCGAACCGCTGCTGCACCCGCAGCTCGACGAAATCGTGGCCCATGTCCGCCGGCGGGGCATGATCGCCGGGCTGATCACCAACGGGTATCTGCTCACCGCCGACCGTATTGAGCGGCTCAACCGCGCCGGCCTGGAACACCTGCAGATCTCGATCGACAACGTGATGCCTGACGATGTCTCGAAGAAGAGCCTCAAGGTGCTCGACCGGAAGCTGCAACTGCTGGCAGCGCACGCCGAGTTTCACGTCAATATCAACTCGGTGGTGGGCGGCGGCATTCACAATCCGCAGGACGCGCTGGTGGTGGGGAAGCGCGCGCTGGAATTGGGCTTCACTTCCACGGTTGGCATTATCCATGATGGCGACGGCCAATTGCAGCCGCTGGCGGACGCGGACCGCGAAGTGTACATGGCCATGCGCGCGATGGAGAAGGCAAGCTACGCCCAGATCAACGGTTTCCAGGACAATATCGCGCACGGCAAGGAGAACGATTGGCGCTGCCGCTCCGGGTCCCGCTACCTTTATATATGCGAGGACGGCCTGGTGCATTATTGTTCCCAGCAGCGCGGCTATCCCGCTAAGCCCTTAGCCGAGTATACGTTAGGGGACGTTCGCCGCGAGTATCGCACCGCCAAAAGCTGCGCCCCGCGCTGCACGGTGGCCTGCGTGCACCAGATCTCCTACATCGACGGCTGGCGCGGCAAGCAGGACTTGATGCCGGCGGGGGCGGCCAATCCGCAAGCCCAAGGGCTGGTGCAACTGAGGTAGGACAGACCTCCCGGTCTGTCGCTTCCAATTAGGAACGGCGGTGACCGGGGCCGCTGGGATCGTTGCAATCCCCGCCACTCGGGCCCGAGTCTAACGTCGCCTTGACACTGGTTAGGATACGTACGTACACTGTAGGTACGATATGGACTTCGATTGGGACGCGGAGAACACGAGACACATAGCGCTCCACGAGGTCCGGGTGGTCGAGGCCGAGCAGGTGCTTCAGGAGGATCCGGTTGTCGTGCAATACCGGGAGCACGACAGCGAGGAACGCGTCCTGGTTCTGGGGCAGACAAACGCCGGTCGGTTGCTTGCGGTGATCTACACGGAGCGGGCAGAGAAGATCCGGGTGGTCACCGCCTACCCAATGACTAAGCGGCTGGAAGCGATCTACTTCCGGGAGAGGTGAAATCGTGAGCGTCAAGACCAAGGCGGGCAAAACAACAGATCCACCGAAGTTCAAATCGGAAGCCGAAGAAGCGGAGTGGTGGGACCGAAACCCCGACTTCATCGCCGATCAGTTCGAGAAAGCTGCCAAGGAGGGCCGCATCCTGCGCGGGCTTCCCGGACGCGGGGCCACGCGGTCGGTGACGATTCGCCTGGCGACGAAAGATGTGGAAACCGCCCAAGCTCTCGCGGCAAAGATGGGGCTGCCTTACCAGACCTATATCAAGACCGTCCTGCACCAGGCTCTCGAACGGGAGCGCAATTCGCCCGGGCGGTGAGGGAAAACGGAACTAAAGTACCTGTTTTGGTTGGGTAGGGTATTGACTCCTGGTAAGAAAACCGGTACCCAGGTGTCGGTTCTTGCTTTGTGCTTGAGTCCGAGCCGCGACTGGGGTGAAGGAGCGGTTGTCGCGCCGTGAGACAATGCTCCGTGCCCGTCGTCCAGCCATTTGCGAGTTCTCGTTCAGGTTGCGGCAACCGCTCCTTCACAGTCGCGGCTCGGACTCGCAGCATGAGGTCACCGCCGGGGTGCTCTCCCCTGCCTAACGCCGGCTCGCCTTCTGCACCATAGCGTTGATGATGGCGTCGCTTACGCCCGCTTCCTTTAGCCGGATCAGGTCTTGCGTGTCGGTGTCGAAGTTAGTCGTGGAGGTGCCGATCTTGCTCAAAATGGTCGATTCGGAAAGCCCGGCCTTCTGCATCTGGACGATGTCGGCATTGGTCAGGACGGCGCCCGTAGGGTTCTTGCGGTCCGCGGAAGTATCGGGGGACTGGGGCGAGTCGGCGCGGGGACGCGGTTCCTCGACGACGGTGTCGCCGGTGACATAGGCGGTGGTTTCCGTGCCTTTTTCGAAGCTCACGTCCTTGCCTTTCACCCACACCAGGACGGGGGAGGCCGCGACGGTGGCGGCCTTGCGGGCGCCGCTCATGTCGCCTTCGCCCTTTTCCCGGGTGGCGCGCAGGGGGACGGTACGGCCGTCGGTCAGGTGCACGGAATCGACACTGAGCTCCAGCGCACCGGCGCGTCCGAAGCGGCGTTTGGCCTCCACTTTGGCGACATGACCAAGGGCAACCGCGCCTTTCGCGATCACCACGTAGTTCTGGTTGATGACCGGTTCGGTCACTTCGAAATCCACGGTTTCACCGACCTGCGCGCTGGTGGAGGAAACGGTGCGGCTGAGGCGAAGCCGTACCGGGGTACCGTCCTGGAGCGTGCGCACCTGGGCCGTGGCGGCCAGGGCGAGAAAGAAAGTGCAAGCAATTCGCATGATGAACCTCTCGGAAGCGAGAATCGCACGCCGACGGTTAGATTCCGATATTACCATGCAGGACACGCCATGGCTCCCGCCGGTCCTTTACCCGGCAATGGCGCCGACGTCAAACAGATACATCTGGCGGCCATTGCCACCATGGGGAGAATCGATTACAACTTTCCGCCCGTCGGGGCTGAATCTCGGATGCGTGTCGCAGCGAAACTCGCCGTCGTATTCGGGGGGTGAATAGAAGTGTCCGAGCGGCACGCGCCTGCCGGTCTGGACCTCGTACAGATAGGGGTTTTGGTTCCTCCCAGCGTCCGGATAGGTGTCGTTCAAGATCCAACGTTTGTTGGGTAAGTAAGTACAGTGCCCATTCACCGTCATCACGTCGGGACCAACCACTTCCACCTTATCGGTGCGGTCTTCATAAAGGTAGAACTTGTCGCCGTGGGAAGGATGGCGCGCCCAGGCCAGAATATGCCGCGAATCGCGCCAGATAAAGTGCGACGTGAAACCGTACGGGTCGACCACGTAGAGATCTGTCCCATCGGGAGCAGCGGTGAACATGCGCGTCATGAAGGAGGTTTGCCCGGGCCGCTGCCAGCGGTGGAGGAAGATGAAGCGCTTGGCGTCGGGGGCGACCAGCAGGTGATTGAACCAGTGCTTGGCGCCTTTCATGTCGTCATGTTCATTCGGAATGCCGGCCGCTTTGGAGAGTGGGACGATCAACTCGTGTTTTCCGGTGCCGAGATCCAGATGCCAGATTCCGGCATCGTCCGGCGCATCCACCTGTTTGTTCGGGTCGGGTATGCCCGCGTAACCGTACCCAGGCCGGGTGTCGTGGATGCGCCGGAAATCGGGGAAGACGGCCCAGCGGGCGTCCGGACTGATCCCGTACACAGGGGCGGGCAGACTCCGCCGCTTTCCGGACCTAACGTCGAGGATGTGGGACACGAAACGATCCCCCTGGCGATCGTTGTAGATGACTTCGGTGCGGGAACCGGGCAGCCATTGCAGCATACATCCCTGTTGCCAGGACCAGGCGCAGCTACTGCCGAGGCCGGTCCACTTGTCGCCGCTTTCCAAATCGATTATGCCGAGATGGGCCCGGTCGCCCGGCGCCGGAGTCCGATGCTGGAAATCGACCTCCATTCCCAAAACGTAGCGGCTGGTGGGGTCGAACTCCAACTTATCGTAGTAGCCGAACCAATGAAACTTCGGGCCATGCGTGAGGGCACGGATCGGAGGCATAGTCTCCCGCGCCGACATTGTCAAGGGAGCGGCCGCCAGGCATTTCAGGACAGTACGTCGATACATCGTGGATCGCCTTAACTACACTTCTTACGCTACCAGAGCGGCGCCGGGGATCGTGAGGACATCCTCATTGCCCAGCCGCCCAGAAGTTGGCGGATTTGCAAATCTCGAAATCCGACAACATTTAAGATTTCTTCAGCTTGGTAGACACGAATCCAGAACCAGGGCGCCGCCATCAATCGTGTTAACCTCATTTTCACGGGAGCCTGCCACCATGACCAGAACCATCCGTTCCAGATTCGATCACGAGGTTGCCGGCATGGTCGAGGGCTGCACGATTCTAGAAAAGCGCACCGTCATACCACCGGATCCTGTTGAACGCCGGCGTGGAGTTTACGAATACGTTGTGGAAGGCCCGCCGCCGGCGATGAAGTCGTCGGGCCTCGCTCGAAAGCCGGCGGCCCCGGAACGTGGATCTTTTACTCGCTCCACACCCGACGAGCGGGGTGGCGTGATCCGTCGCGTTCCTTCAAGATAAGTAATTCGCTCTTGTCCGGATTCCCGGCGTTACGGTCCGTTCCAAAAGAACTTGGTGCCGCCACTCGTCGCGGACGTCGAGACGAGTCTCCGAACTCCCGAAGTCGTGGACTTTGGGGTGAGCCAGGTGTCGGAGTTTCCGGGGCAGTCCCTCGCCCTGGATAGCGCCGGGTCCCAGGCCGCCCGCTTGCGCCACACTATCCAAGCGTGATCCTGAAGGAACCCTTTCCGGCCGGCGCCTGGCTTGATCGACTTGGCCGTGAGCGGGCGGCCTGGGACCCGGCGCAGGGAGGGGACGGTGGGGACGCGTGGCTGCCCCATCGCCCCCGTCCTTATCGCCCCCAGGCCTCCCCAGGTTTCCAGAAGCGTCGGCGTGACGAGCGCGGGCGCGGTTCCGGATCCCGCGCCGGGCCCCGTACCTTTATATTCTGTTTCGTGACGCGTTCCCTAACGCGCTACAATCGAGGCGGAGACAAGGATGACAGGCTCTGAAACTCGTGCTTCCGGTAGGCTGTTTCCTCTGGGGGCGGTGGGAAGCGTTGAAGATCTTCAGGGGGGTTTGAAGCGGTGAAGAAGAGCGCGTTGTTTTCCACATTCTGCGTCTCAATGTTCGCAGCTATACCGGCCGTGGCAAACGCAGAAGACGTACAACAACTCATTGCCAAATGTGCGGCAAGTGTCTGGCCCTCTAGGCCGCAGCCCTGTGCCAAGATCTCGAAGCTGAGAGACCAGGATTTGCTGGCGAAGATCGCCCTAGGGGCCAAGTACGCGCATGTCCGCACGGAGGCGGTTGAGCGATTGGAGGACCGGGCGCTGCTGGCAAAGATCGCCGTCGAGGACCAGGATGCGGGGGTCCGCGGGGCCGCCTTTCGCGGACTGGGGGTTGCCTTTAGCAGACTGAAGGACGACGCGCTGTTGGCGAAGATCGCGTTGACGGACGAGGCCCCGGTCGCTCGCGAGGTCGCTGCTTCGAGGCTGAGCGACGATGCGTTGCTGGCGAAGATCGCCGTCGAGGACCAGGACGCGGGGGTCCGCGGGGCCGCTGTTGAGCGTCTGGGAAACCGCCTGCGCGACAATCACGAGTATGACGGAGCGTTCATGGCGAGGGTCGCCGCCGAGGACAAGGACGCAGATGTCCGCAGGCTTGCTGTTGCCAACCTGACCAACGGGGCGCTGCTCGCCAAGGTCGCGATTGACGGCGAGGATGCGACTGTCGCCGAGTTCGCCGCCCTGAGACTGACCATGGTCCTGCGCCTCGGGCGGAACGAACTCCTGCTCAAGGCCCCGGGAGTCCGCTCAAACATCGTCGTGAAAGTGCCCAACACGGTGTCCATCGACCTGGACGACAAGGCGTTGCTAACCAGGCTCGCCGTCCGGGCCAAGGACGCGAGCCTCCGCCAAGCCGCCGTTGGGTGGCTGACCGACCAGTCGCTGCTGGCAAAGATCGCCGTCGAGGACAGGGACCCGGGTGTCCGCGCGGCCGCTCAGCGCAAGCTGCGCTGAGTTCAGGGCGACTGCGAAACGATCTGGTTGGCTTGTTCTTCGAGGCGCGGATGTCAGCCGCCGAGCTGAAGCACATGCGATGGGGACAGCCCGCGTGTTTCCCATCTGGCTGGCTCCCGCCTACTTGCCCAGCGCCCTGGCTGTGTATTTGTGCCACACGGCGGGGTCGGTCAACATTTTTACGAAGACTCCGCCTACTACGGAACGCGCTTGAAAGCCTTGCTGTTTGCCGGTGACCGTATCGTACCAGTCGGTCAGCGGGACACGGCTGGGGGACTCGTCGAGCCAGCGGTAAACGGGCGCGACCAGCTTTTCGAAATCGGCACGGTCGGTAGCTAGCGTGGCGCTCCAGATGGTCCAATCGAGTTTGGTGTAATCGCGGCGGTTATCGAGCGGCAGTCCGTAGCCGTTCTGCTTGCTCTCGTAGAAGGCGATTTCCTTGCGAGCGATCTCGGCAGGGAAGAGATCGAGGCCCAGGATGCGGTCCCAAACCAGGTTGTATTTCTGGCTCCAGGTGCCGGGTTTATCGAATGCCAGGCGGTAGTGGTCGCCTTCGGCGGCAAGGTCGATCCACTTCTTAGCGTAGTCGCGCGAGAGATCGCGGTAGGCGGAGGCTTCGGCGGTGCGTCCAGTGGCCTGGCAGAGAGTTCCGTAGGCGCCGAGAGCGAGGATGGCTTTGAGCGAAAGGTTGGCGTTGTGGGCGAGATGGCCGGCGAAATCGTCGGTGGAAAGCTGGTTTTCGGGATCCAGACCCTTGGTCTTGAGATACTCGGCCCACTTAGTAAGTTGCGGCCAATACTTCTCGGCATAAGTAGCATTGCCTTCGACCTTGGCGAGGGCGGCGACCAGGATCAACATATTGCCGCTCTCTTCGACCGGCATCTGGTTTTCCTCGGTGCTTTCGGCGCCGCCATAGACCTGTCCATTAGCCTGCGGGTAAGTTCCCAGATCGTGCGGAGCGAAGGGCCACGGCCAGCGCGCCATGCTGGCGTACTGGAGCACCGGTTCCAACTGGGCCTTGAGCAGTAACGGATTAAACAGGAGGGTAAAGGGCGCGCTGGGATAGATGACATCGACGGTGGAGATACAGCCGTGGGGTGGCGCGCAGGGGGACGGTCCGGCCGTCGGTCAGGTGCACGGAATCGATGCTGAGCTCAAGCGCACCGGCGCGTCCGAAGCGGCGTTTTGCGTCCACTTTGGCGACATGGCCAAGAGCCACGGCGCCTTTCGCGATGACCACGTAGTTCTGGTTGATGACCGGTTCGGTCACTTCGAAGTCCACGGTTTCACCGACTTGCGCGCTGGTGGAGGAAACGGTGCGGCTGAGGCGAAGCCGAACGGGGGTCCCGTCCTCGAGCGTGCGCACCTGGGCCGTGGCGGCTAGGGCGAGAAAGAAAGTGAAAGCAAATCGCATGATGAACCTCTCCGAAGCGGGAATCGCACGCGGGCGGCTGACTCCGATAGTACCATGCGAGGCACGCCATGGTCGGCCGGGGGTGCTTAGCCGATTTGGGGGATTCGCAATTTAGGCGCGGAAACAATTCCATCAGGTTGCTGATTGCGCGCCGTCCGCCGGGGCGCCGGTTGAATCGACATAGGTAGGCGGTCGCCCGCTTTCTCTGTCACACCACCCGGCGTACGGGTCCGCACCGGGCGGTGCGGCGGGTTGAGCTGGCGGTTCCGCCTGCCCCACCAAGAAGATGCCGCGTGCGTCTTCATCCCTTTTGGTTGGCCGCAGGCCCATATGGCTTGCTTGCGGCCGCGGCGCCTACGGCTTGTCAGGCCGCGCTGGGGAGGCGGGCCAGGAAGGGTCTTTGGGCTTGCCGCCGCTGCCATTTTCGACGTTGCGCACGCTGGTGCAATTTTGTGCACTTTGCACATCGGCCCTATTCGTCCATCTTCTCGGCTTCCTGCCGCAGCAGCCGCCAGAGCGCTTGGACGTGCTCCCGTTCGGTGGGCAGGGCACCGATCGAAACCCTGACCATCCAGCGGTCGTCGAGGATCGCGGGAGTGAGATACGCCTGGCCGCCGCGGTTGATTCGATTCGCCCAGGCGAGGGTGTGCCGGTCCAGGTCCGCTCCGCTCAGGCCTTCGGGCTCGTGGCGGATGCAAAGGGTCTGCAGGGGCACCGGCGCCAGCAGCCGCCAACGGGACGTTTTCGAGATTTCGCCGGCCAGCCACCGGGCATTGGCCAGGTCGCGGCGCAGGCGAGCCTGGAGGCCGGCGACCCCTTCCGAGCGAATTGCGAACCACAGCTTCAGCGCGCGGAAACGGCGCCCAAGCGGCAACCCCCAGTCACGCAGGTTCTTGACTTCGGCATCGGCGGCGGTTTGCAAATAGCTGGGGTTGCTCGACATGACGCGCACCAGGTGTTCGGGAGACCGCACGTAGTAGAGCGAACAATCGAACGCCACGCCCAGCCATTTGTGGACGTTCAGCACCAGCGAATCGGCGCCTTCTACTCCCTGCCACATGGAGCGGCACTCGGGAAGAATCATGGCGGAGCCGGCCAGGGCGGCGTCCACGTGCATCCATATCTTATAGCGGGCGGCGATGGCGGCGATCGCCGCCAGCGGGTCGAGGGCGGTGGAGGTGGTGGTGCCGACGGTGGCAGCCACGGCGCAGGGTTTGCGGCCCTCCTCAAGGTCGCGGCGGATGGCGGCCTCCAGAGCTTCCGGGCGCATGGCGTAGGCGGCATCGTGATCCACCAGACGAACGTTATCGCGGCCGAAGCCGGCCAGCAGGGCCGCCTTCGATACCGAGCTGTGGCTGTGCGCGGAAGTATAGACGACCAGCGGGTTTTTCTCGGCCGCCATGCCCCCGCGCGTGGAGCCGAAATCGGTGGCCCGCTCGCGTGCGCACAGCAGGGCCACCAGGGTGGAAGTGGAAGCCGTGTCTTGAATCACGCCGCTCCAGGCCTCCGACAGGCCGACCATCTGGCGCACCCAATCGGTGGCGACTTCCTCCACCTCGGTAAGCGCCGGGCTCGATTGCCAGGACAGGCCAAGCACGCCCAAGCCGGTGCTGGCGAAATCGCCGAGCACGCTCCCAAGCAAGCCATTGGAGGGGAAGTAACCGAAGAAGCGGGGATGCTGCCAGTGAGAAAGGCCGGGCAGGACGATACGCTCCAGATCGCCCATCATGGCCTCGAACGGCTCGGGATGGCACGGCGGCGCGGCCGGAAGTTGAGCGCGCACCTGGCCCGGCGCGGTCTGCGCCATCACTGGAAAACGATCGGCGTGAGCCCGGTAATCGGCAATCCAATCCACCAGCCGGTGCGCGGCGAGGCGAAATTCCTGAGGGGTCATACTTCCATCATCTAACAGGAAGCGCGGGCGGCAGGCTCGCAACCTCGCCACACGGTTTGGCGGAGTGCTCAACAGAGTTTCAGCAGCTGTTCGGCGATGATCAGGCCGGTGGGCAACTTTCCCGGGTGCCGGTCTTGATTTCGAAGCATTTCCTGCCAACTCTTCAGGGGACCGGGTCGCCAGCAGCGATACAATCCTCGATGTATAGATCCGCGGCTTCGCGGATGTTCCTCAAGACCTCATCATGAGTGTCGCCTTGGGATACGCAACCGGGCAGTGCAGGCACAATGGCGACGTATCCCCCGTCATTTTCCCGTTCGAGGATGACAGTATAGCGCACGGAGTTTGGCTCTTCGATTTTGATCCTACCAGCGAATGCGCTGGGAGTGCCGAGGTCCGGCGGTGAGCGGCGCCGTGCCGTGCTGCATGCTTTAATTGGTACGTTCACCATGAATTTCAGCCAATCCGGACCTCGCGCGGCGGCCTCGCCAGTACCTTCACGGAGCTACGGCTCCGCCATGGCCGTGATCTCCTCGGTCTTTTTTATGTGGGGATTCGTGACCGTGCTCAACGACATCCTGGTGCCCCACCTGAAGGCCATCTTCGCGCTCAATTACACCGAGACGATGCTGATTCAGTTCACTTTCTTCTCGGCGTATTTCCTGATGTCGATGCCCGCGGCCAAGGTAATTGCGTGGATCGGGTATCACCGCAGCATCGCGGTGGGGCTGGGGGTGATGGGGTTGGGCGCGCTGATGTTCGTGCCGGCGGCGACGATTCCGAGCTACGGGGTATTTCTTTCCGGGCTGTTCGTGGTGGCGTCGGGGATGACGCTGTTGCAGGTATCGGCCAATCCGTACGTAGCGGTGCTGGGGCCGCCGGAAGGCGCATCGAGCCGGCTCAACCTGGCGCAGGCGTTGAACTCGCTCGGAACCACGATTGGGCCGTGGGTGGGCGGTTTCCTGATTCTTTCCGCTGCTACAGGCACCAACGAAACCGCCGGCATGACGGTGACGCAGGTTCAGGCGCACAAGCTGCTGGAGGCTTCCACCGTGATTAGGCCCTACGTGGGCATCGCCATTCTGCTGGGCCTGCTGGCGCTGGCGATCGCATGGTTTCGCCTGCCGACGCTGGCCTCGATCGAAGACCCCAGCCATCACACCCACGTGGAGGGCGACACGGCCTGGCGGCACCGGCCGCTGGTGCTGGGAGCGGTGGCCATCTTTCTTTATGTAGGAGCGGAGGTGGCCATCGGCAGTTTTCTGGTGAGCTATTTCATGCAGCCCAAAATCGCCGGGCTGGGCGCGCAGCAGGCGGCAAAATATGTGTCCTTGTACTGGGGCGGCGCCATGGTGGGGCGATTCGCGGGGTCGGCGATTTTGCGGGTGGTGCGAACCGGGACGCTGCTGGGGCTGAGCGCGCTGGCGGCCTGCGCGCTGGTGCTGACGTCGGTGGGGACGAGCGGGCAGGTGGCGATGTGGAGCATCATCCTGGTGGGCCTGTTCAATTCCACCATGTTTCCCAGCATCTTCACGCTGGGGATCGACGGCTTGGGGAAGCTGACGGGGCAGGGATCGGGAATCCTGATCGCGGCCATCGTGGGCGGCGCCATCATTCCCATTGCGGAAGGCGCGCTGGCAGACCGGATCGGCTTGCAGATTGCGTTTCTGCTGCCCGCGGTTTGCTACCTATATATTGTGTTTTACGGAATTGTAGGGTCGCGGCAAAGAGCCGCCGAGTCGAGTGTTGCATAGTACCTGCAACCGCTCCCTGACGGTCGCGGCTCGGACTCCGGAATTATTTACCGGATGGGAAACGAGGTAATCACCATGATGTGCCATCGGAACCTTCTCCTGCTGTTGGCGGCGATCTCGCCGCTGGCGGCGCAGACTTACACCCGCGGCGTCGGCGTTTATCCGGGCGATCCGCGCGAGGATTGGTCGCCTTCCTTCGAAATCGAGTCCGCTACTTACCGCAACCTGGCGCTGCACCGGCCGGCGTACCAATCGAGCAGTTACGATTACAACCTGACGGCGCAGCTTGTGACGGATGGGATTCGCGAAACCCGCGCGCCGCGCTGGATCGCGGTGCGGACGAGCCAGCAGGGGGTGGTGCCGAAGAATCAGCGGGAATTGCTGTTCGACGACAATTGGTGGACGACGATGGATCTGAGCGGGACCCGGACGTGGGTGGAGTTGGAGTGGGGCGGTGCGGCGGCGCCGGAGGTGGACCGGGTAGAGTTGGAAGGCACGGTGGAAGGCCGTCCGCCGGAAAACCAGGAATGGGCGGCGGTGGTTTCGGGTTCGGCCGACGGCAAGGGTTGGCGGGAATTGGGACGGGCTTATGGCATGGCCCATCCCACCGGCGAATGGAAGGCATCGATCGCGTGGCCGGCCAACAGTGCGGCGCCGCGTTTCTATCGCTTCGATTTCGAAAGCGGCCGGCCGGTGGAGTGGCACGTGGCCGAAGCGCGGTTCTACCGCGGACAACAGCGGGTACACGCCGGCGGCCCGTACGACTTCACCAGCGCGTGGCGGAGCGCGGGCGCCGGGAGCGAATGGGTTTCGGTGGACCTGGGCGCGGACTGCACTTTCGACCGCGTGGCGCTGTACTGGATTCATCGTGCCGCCGCGGGTGAGATTCAAATCTCCGATGATGGCCATGCATGGCGCACGCTGCAGGCGCTAACGGAAGGCGTCGGATCGATCGACGATATTCATCTGGCGAGCCCGGCCCACGCGCGCTGGGTGCGGCTGTGGCTGACGAGTGCGCAGGGGCAGGAGCCGTACATCCTGAGCGAGTTCGAAGTGTACGGCAGAGGCGGCCCGGTGCCGAAAGCCAAGCCGGCGCCGGCCGCGGCGAGCGCGGATGGGCGGCTGGAGATTGCGGGAGGCAAATGGCGGATCGAACGGGCATCGCAGGTTCATGCGGCCGGCGCGGCGCTCGCGACGCCGGGGTTCGCCGACTCGTCGTGGATGGTTGCAACCGTTCCGGCCACGGTGATTTCGAGCTGGTGGAATGCGGGCGCGATTCCCGATCCCAATTTCGGCGCCAACCAGCTCGCCATCTCGGATTCTTTCTTCTGCTCGGATTTCTGGTATCGGGATGAATTCACCGCGCCCCGGCTGGCCGCGGGGCGGCGCGCGTTCCTCGACTTCCACGGCATCAACTGGAAGGCGGAAGTGTTTCTGAACGGGCGGCGGCTGGGACGGATCGAAGGCGGGTTCATGCGCGGCCGCTTCGACGTTACGGCGCTGCTACACCCGGGCCAGCTGAACGCCCTGGCGGTGCGGGTGGAGAAGCTGGCCACGCCGGGCAGCGTGAAGGAGAAAACGCTGCAATATCCAACCAAGAACGGCGGCGCTCCGGGGGCCGACAATCCCACCTACCACGCCGCCATCGGCTGGGACTGGATCCCGACGGTTCGCGGGCGCGACACCGGAATTTGGGCCGATGTATCGCTGACCCAGAGCGGCGCGGTTACGGTGGAGAATTCCGAGGCCGACACGGTGGCGCTGGTGGCGGATGGCTCGAGCGCCGATATGCACATCGAGACGAACCTGGTGAACCGCACCGGCGCGCCGGTGAGCGGAATGCTGCGCGGGCGGTTCGGCGAGGCAGGTTTCGAACAGGCGGTGCAACTGGCGGCGCACGAAAGCCGCGTGGTGAAGCTGGATGCTGCCGACCACCCCACGCTGCATTTGCAAAATCCGAAATTGTGGTGGCCCAATGGCTATGGCGAGCCGGACCTGTATCCGGTGGAAGTGAGCTTCGCCATCGGCGGCGCGGTGTCCGATCGGCAATTGTTCCGCGCCGGCGTGCGCCGTTTCACCTACAGCGAAGACAATCACACGCTGCGCATCTGGATCAACGGGCGGCGATTCGTGGGGCGGGGCGGCAGCTGGGGATTTCCCGAATCGATGCTGCGGTATCGGGCGCGCGAATACGATGCCGCGGTGCGCTATCACCGCGACCAGAATTTCACCATGATCCGCAACTGGGTGGGGCAGACCGGCGACGACGCATTTTACGATGCCTGCGATAAATACGGCATCGTGGTGTGGCAGGATTTCTGGCTCGCCAATCCGTTTGACGGGCCGGACCCAAACGATAACGCCATGTTCCTGGCCAACGCGCGCGACTACGTTCTGCGCAACCGTCGGCACGCTTCGATCGGGCTGTACGTGGGGCGTAACGAAGGCTATCCGCCGGACCCGATCGAGCGGGGGCTGCGCCGCATCCTGTCGGAGCTGACGCCGTCGCTTCACTACATTCCCAGCTCGGCAGACGACGTAGTCAGCGGGCACGGGCCGTATCGCGCCATGCCGCCGCGCTTTTACTTCGCCCAGCGCGCGACCCTGAAGATGCACAGCGAGCTTGGCATGCCCGACATTCCGACCTTTGACAGCCTGCGCGCTATGATGCCGGAGGAGGACCGATGGCCGCAGGACGACGTTTGGGCCCTGCACGATTTCGTTCTGCAGGGGGCGCAGAGCGGGGCGGCTTTCCGCGAGGCGATCGACGTCGGCTACGGCGGGGCGAAAGACGCGGCGGAATGGGTCGAGCTGGCGCAGTTCATCAACTACGACGGGTACCGGGCGATGTTCGAGGCGCAGAGCCGCAACCGCATGGGCATGCTGCTGTGGATGAGCCATCCGGCGTGGCCGTCGTTCGTGTGGCAGACGTACGACTACTACTTTGAGGTGAACGGCGGTTATTTCGGCGCCAAGAAAGGTTCCGAGCCGCTGCACGTGCAATGGAACCCGGTGGGCGACAACGTGGAAGTGGTGAACTACAGCGGCGGCAACGCCACGGGCCTCAGCGTTTCGGCGCAGATTCTGAACCTGGATGGAAGCGTGAAGTGGGAGAAGAGCGCGGCGGTGGAGAGCAGCGAAGACAGCACGGTTTCGCCTATTCATCTGGAGTATCCGGCGGGGCTCACGCCGGTCCACTTCATTCGTTTGAAGCTGACGCGCGGGGGCGACTTGGTTTCCGAGAATTTCTATCTGCGCGGCACGGCGGAGAACCATTTCGCCGCCATCCGCGCGCTGCCCAAGGTCACGGTGGAAGCGAATACCACGGTCGAACGGCGCGACGGTGAATGGGTGCTGACCACGCAACTGCACAATACTTCGGTGCAGCCGGCGCTGATGGTGCGGGTGAAGGCTGTACGCGAACAGACGGGCGACCGCATTCTGCCGGCGATCTATAACGACAACTACGTGGCGCTGATGCCGGACGAGCGGAAGACGATTGTGACTCGCCTGGAGGATGCGGACACGCGCGGAGAGCGGCCCGAGGCGGTGCTGGAAGGATTTAATCTGGCGAAGTGAGGGATGCCAGCGGCGAGATCGACGCGAGATAGAATGAGCTTGCAACAACCACAAGGTTGAGGAGCGATCGGTGCGAGAACTCATAGTGCTGGGATTGATTTTGGCGGCGAGCGGCTTGCTTTCCCGCGGGGCATCGTTTTACCCCACGCGGCTGGACGATCCCAAGGCGGTGTACCTGGAGGCGGGTCAGTTCGGGGCCAAAGGCGATGGCATGGCCGACGACAGCGCGGCGGTTCAGGCCGCGGTGGATAAAGTCCAGGAGACGACCCGCGAAGGAATCGTCTTTATTCAGGAGGGCCGCTATCGTGTGACCCGGACCATTTATGTTTGGCCGGGGGTGCGGCTGATCGGCTATGGCGGGAAGCGTCCGGTGTTCGTGCTGGCGGACGGCACGCCGGGGTTCCAGCAGGGAATCGGCTGCATGTTTTTCTTCGCGGGAGGACGGAGACAGAACGGCGGACCGTTCGGAGGCCGGGGTTTCCGGATGCCGGATCCGCCTCCGGGAACGGTTCCGCCGAATCCGGATGTCATCGATGCCAATCCGGGTACGTTCTATTCCGCCATGAGCAACATCGATTTCGAGATCGGGGGCGACAATGCGGCGGCCGTCGGAATCCGCTTTCACGTAGCGCAGCACGGCTATCTGGCGCACATGGATTTCCGGATCGGCTCCGGCCTGGCGGGCCTCCAGGACGTGGGCAACGAAGCTGAAGACCTGCATTTTCACGGCGGCCGATATGGCATTCTCACGCGCAAACCGTCGGCTGCCTGGCAATTCACGCTGATCGATTCGAGCTTCGACGGCCAGCGGGAGGCGGCGATCCGGGAAAACGAGGCGGGGCTGACGCTGGTCCACGATGAGTTTCGAAACGTGCCCACGGCCATCGCCATCGACCCGCATTATTCCGACCAGCTTTGGATAAAGGACGCACGGTTCGAGAACATCAGCGGCCCCGCCGTCCTTATCGCCAATGAAAACAGCCGGATGACGGAAATTAACCTGGAGAACATCGTCTGCCGCAAGGTACCCGTATTTGCGCGCTTTCGAGAGAGCGGGCGGGAGCTTGCCGGAGCGGGCGAGATATACGAGGTAACAGCCCTGTCGCACGGGCTTACTTTCGCCGCGGAAGACGCCATCGGTGAAATCAAGACCAGCTACCATGCCGCGCCTTTGAAGACCCTGCCGCCATCGACGCCGAGCGCGATCCGTAGCTTGCCGCCGATGGCCGAGTGGGTGAACCTGCGGGCACTGGGCGCCACCGGCGACGGCAAGACGGATGAGACGGCTCTGATTCAGAAGGCGATCGGGGAGCATCGCGTCCTTTACATTCCTTCCGGCCACTATGTCGTCAGCGACACTTTGAAGCTGGGTCCGGAGAGCGTGCTGATCGGGCTTCATCCGGACCAGACGCAGTTCGATATTCTCGATTCCACGCCGGCTTTCCAGGGACCGGGCGCGCCGCGGCCGCTGCTGGAGGCGCCCCGAGGAGGCGACAACATCGTGACCGGCATCGGTCTCTACACCGGCGGCATCAATAGCCGTGCGGTGGCCGCGTTGTGGATGGCGGGCAAGGACTCGCTGATGGACGACGTGCGCTTCCTCGGCGGCCACGGGACCGATGGCCCCAACGGCCAGCGGCTGAACCCTTACGCTCCCAATTTGGCCTCCGATCCGGATCCGCACCGGCGCTGGGACTCTGAGTATCCCAGCCTGTGGATCACCCACGGCGGTGGTGGCACCTTCGCCAATATCTGGACGCCCTCCACCTTCGCGCAGACGGGCCTTTATATCTCCGACACAACCACACCGGGCCATGTCTATGAACTGTCGTCGGAGCATCACGTCCGCACCGAAATCAAAATAGACCACGCGGCCAATTGGGAACTCTACGCACTACAGACCGAGGGAGAGAGGGAGGAAAGCGCGGCGGCTGTTTCGCTCGAGATCGATAATTCGCATAACATCACCATCGCGAACTATCATGGCTACCGCGTGGTGAGAAGTTATCACCCGGTTCCGTACGCGGTTCACTTATATGAGTCGAGTGACATACGCTTCCGGAATGTCCACGTGGATCACAACAGCGCGGCGGCCGGGTGCGGCGAAAACGGCTGCCGCCAGATCACCCGGTCGGGCAAGGTGCCCTTCGAGGACTGCATTGTCGATCAGACGCATGGCGCCCAGGTACGCGACCGGGAGTTTGCGTGGCTGGATATCACGGGCAAACCGGCTCCGGCAAAGGCTCGCGGAGCGTCGCCCGTGCTCGCGCCGGGAGCCGCGGTGGAGAAGCTGTGGGGCGGTTTTTATAACATTTCCGGCGGAGCTGTGGATGCCAGCGGGCAATTGTATTTCGTGGACGCGCACAAGCAACTGATCTACCGCTGGTCGCCGGAGAAGAAAGACCTGGCGGTGGTTCGCGACAATCCGCTCGATCCGGTGAATCTCGCCTTCGACAAAGCGGGCGACCTGCTGGTGGTATCTTCCGGTGGGAAGGGGCTGACCGTGTATTGCTTTCGTCCGGACGGGCCGGAAGACCAGGTTACGATTCTGGCGCCGGAGCGTACCACCCAGCGGCCGGGAGCGGCGGCTATTCTGCCGGTGAACTACTATGTGAACGGCGATTTCAGCAATACGCTTTCCACCCGGACTTACGATTACACTACGCTGGAGCAACTCTTCACCAAGGTTGTCACCACCCCGATGCCCTACCAGTACGTCTCTCCGGATGGCAGCGTTTTCATTCCGGCCGACGACGCTTTCGTTCAGGGGCCACCCTACTTCGGATATAAGTTCGGTGCTATCCTGCAGGCGTTCGGCCTGGTGACAGCCGTCCCCGGGAAGCCGTTCTATGTCACCAACGAATCGGAGCAGAAGACTTACAGCGGCGGCGTGAATGCGGATGGGACTCTATCGGGGCTGAAAGTGTTTGCCGAGCAAGGCGGAGAGAGCCTGACCCAGGACAGTGCCGGGAATGTCTATCTCGCCGCGGGACAAGTGTTCGTGTACAACGCTGCGGGGAAGCCGATCGATATGATTGCAGTACCGGAGCGCCCGCTCGACCTGGTTTTCGGCGGGAAGGATCGCCGCACACTGTTCATTCTGACGCAATCGGCTTTATACGCGGTGCGCACGCGGTTTGGCGGGCTATAGAGTCACGGTGGGGCGGACCATCGTTTCTCGTTCTTGTTGGTCTGCCCTACCTCCGGCGCTGGAACATGTCGCCGCCATGCCGCTCGCGTGGGGCTACCACGAGCTAACGGCCAGGTTTCATACCACAAAATACGATGGTCTGGCCCACGCAGGCTCGTGCCACGGGGGCAGACGTGTGTTACTGGTTAAGTTATGCTGACCATTAGTTATCGGAACAGGCGCGGGGTTCAAATCGAGAACCAGCATCTGCGCGTGACCGTTCTGGAGGGGGGCGGGCACATCGCCGAACTTCAGCATAAACCGACCGGCGTGAACCCGTTGTGGACGCCGCCCTGGCCCTCCATAGAGCCTTCCGCCTACGACCCCGGCCTGCATCTCCACTACGGCAACGATTCGGAGAGCAAACTGCTGGCCGGCATTATGGGCCATAACCTGTGTCTGGACACCTTCGGCGGCCCGTCGGCGGAAGAGGCGGCGGCGGGGATTACGGTCCACGGCGAGGCGCCGGTGGTGCGCCATCGGATCGCGGAATTGGGCGGCGGGTTAATTGTCAGCGCGGACCTGCCGGAGGCGCAACTGGCCTTCGAGCGGCGCATCCGCCTGGATGGGCCCTTCGTGCGGATTTCCGAAACCGTTCGGAACCTCTCCAAGCTGGACCATCCAGCCGCCTGGACGGAACACGTGACTTTGGGGCCGCCGTTCCTCGAGAAAGGGTCGACCCAGTTTCGCCTGCCGGCCACGCGTTCGAAGGTATTCGAAGCACCTTTCGGCAACGCCGACTATATGCGGCCGGGCGCCGAGTTCGACTGGCCGCTGGTGCCGCGCGTGGACGGCGGCACCTCGGACCTGAGGACATTTACCGCCGCACGAGTGAGCGGGGGCTTCACCACTCACCTCATGGATCCCAGCCGCGAGAGCGCCTTCTTTTTTGCCTGGTCGCCCAAGACGAAAGTCCTGGTGGGGTACATCTGGAAGCGTTCGGATTTCCCGTGGGTTGGCATTTGGGAAGAAAACCAGAGCCGCACAACGCCGCCCTGGAACGGCGAGACGGTGACGCGGGGAATCGAGTTCGGCGCCTCACCGATGCCGGAATCGCGACGCCAGATGATCGGCCGGGGAAAGCTCTTCGGCGAGTCTGGCTACCGCTGGCTTCCGGCCCGGACGGCGATGACGGTGGAGTATTCGGCCTTCGTCACCACGGCGGAAGCGATTCCCGAAACAGAAGAAGAACTGAACGTGGTTTAAGGGATTGACGACGGCTAAGCGTGGCGCACGCGCTCGTGCGTGCGCGTCGGCATTCGTGCCGACGCTGGGCGCACCATAGACGAGCGGGTGTCGAGAGAAGTCTCGACACGGCACGCACGAGTGCGTGCGCCACACGATTCCTACGGACGATTGTGGCGCAAATTGTCCATTGCCCAGCAGTATTCGATGACGAGGAATGGTATCCATTCGGCGTTATGCTTGGCGAGAAGGATCCATATCCCAAAAATGAGGGCCAGCGTTTCTATGAGCCAAAAGACCGCGTCGAAGGACTCTTCGTGGCGGGATCTTACCTCGTTATTGGTGATGTATTGCAAAAATTTTCGCATGAGGCTAACCTCCTCGGAATCGATGCGGCGAGGCGGATCTCACTCCACCGGTTGGTGCACCATCACGAGGCCGGAGGGTAGTTCCTCGCCGAAAATGCGGCCCAGCGCGCGGTCGTCCTCGGCTTCGCCATCGAGAATGGGCAACAAGCGGTCGGCGTGGGCGTGCCGCGCCAGCCTGGCGCGAACGGTGTCGCGGGTGGCGATGGGCAGGTCGCGGGTGGGGTCCTCGGTGCGGCGGGCGATAGCGGCAAGGGCATCAGCCGCGGCGGGGATGGCGAGCAGCGCTTCGGCCCAGCGCGCGGCGACGGCCGGAGGTACGACCAGGTTGATGGGGCCGTAGAATAGCTTGCGCGCGCCCAATCGCAACAGGCACCACAGCTCGCTCTCTTTGTAATCGCCGGCCTTGACTCGCCTGACGAGCGCGTCGCCGAGTTCGGTCTTGGTGCCCACCGGCAAAAGCTCCAGGCTGGACGCGGTGCGCCACATTTCGCGCAGCAGCGACGGATTCAGGCGCGGCGGTTTCTTGCTACCCCGCGGCAACAGGAACGCCGAGAGGCGCTGGTAAATATCGGTCTGCTGATTGCGATTCAAGCCGCCGGCGAGGCGTCCCCAGAAGATCCACCAATCGATTTCGCATTGGGCCTGATTGGAGTAGGTCAGCCCACTCGAGTAGACGCGCCGGGCCTGCTCGATGCGAAAATCGTCGCCGGGAAAGCCAAAGCCGGGGCGGAGGCAGAAGCCGGCCAGGTTCAGCCAGCGAATCTCGAACGCGGCCGATTTCTTGCGCCCGTCGGCGGCCGCCAGAAACGCGTCGGCCATCTGGCGAATGGCGGCGACGGGCCACGAATTGCGGCCCAGGCCCATGCTCTGTTCCAGGCGGGCAGGCAGTTCCTCGGGTGGAAATGGCGCTTTGGCGCTGGTCGAAAACATGGCGGTAATCGATTCCAGCGATGTCTTCAGCGCCTGCTCGCTCACCACCGCCGCGGCGCGGCGTTCGGCGGGCTGCGCGGCCTGTTTGCGAAGGGCGAATTCCAGGTTCCAGCGATTGTCGCTGATCTTCGATTCGCACCAGGTTTCGAGCGTGCCGACCTCGGTGAGCCGCGCGCCAAGTTTCACCGGGATCAGACGCTCCTCGGCCTTCTTGCCGAAGCGGATCACGGCGTGCAGCGGCGCGTGCCGGTGCAGGCTCTCGTCGCCGTCGGCGAATTCCACCACGTCGCCCAGCTTGTCTTCGCCGCGGCCGAGCGAGCTGTACAGGCGGAAGCCGACCGGCCGATTGGCCACCAGTTGCAGGGCGTCGTTATCGATCGAGACCGCCGAACCTTCTTCGGCGCCGCGCGGCACCAGGCACACGGCGGGGAATTTGCCGTCGCGGACTTCGCCCAGCGCGATGTAATAGGTTCGCGGCAGGCCGCCACGCACCAGGATGCCGCCTCCCGTGCTGCGAGCGTAGCTGTAATAGGCCGCGCCGCGGGCGACGGCCAGGTCCAGGTCGCTGTTTTCGAGGATCTCCGGGCGGTGTCCGTACCAGCGGCAGAGCACGTCGGCCACACGCTCGCGCAGGATTTGCGGGATGAAGAAGCCGCCATTGAACAGAATGGCGTCGGGCTCGTGGCCGGCGGACCCGATGGCGGTTTCGAGAAACGCATTGAGATGGCGGGTGATGGCGGGGTCGGTGACGTAGGGCAGGCCCAGTTCCCGGAACAGACTGCGCTTTTCTTGCTTGGGCGCTTCGCCGCGAGCGGAAAAGGGGAGAAAACCTTCGAGCGCGAGCTCCAGCGCCTCCTGGCGCAGAATCTCGGTCTTGAGCGATTTGCCAATCAATGCCGAGCCGGAACCGAGCACGGTAATCTCGACCGACTTCAGATTCGGATCGTTGAGCAATCGCTCTTTGGCCGCCGAGCACTGCCGCCGCAAACCGCTGCGCTGGCGAATGGAAAGCTGCTTTCCCAGCTTGGCCTCCACCAACCAGGCGAGAGTGAGATCCAGATTGTCGCCGCCCAGCAGCAGGTGTTTGCCCACCGCGGTGCGAGTGAAGTTCACCAGGTCGCCTTCGCGCGAAACGCGGATCAGGCTGAAATCGCTGGTGCCTCCGCC
>JBEKZL010000081.1:0-25048 GCA_049509915.1 Bryobacteraceae bacterium
GGATTGCCCTCCTGTGGGCAGCGTTTGACGAGGCTCCCGGCAAGGAATGGCTCGCCAACGTCAATTATAGGAGGGCGTTCTTCCTATTTCAGACTGCAAGAACCTGTCTTGGACAAGAGTGAGTCGAAATGCCAACCTGTCGGGGATAAACTGGGATGCGGATGGGAGAAACCGGAAGGTGGAGGAGGACTTCGCCACCATCAAGACTGGTCGAAGGCCCAGAAGCAGCCTTTCCCGCTGGGCGTGAGACCGGGGCCTATGATGACCCGGGCGTATCAAATGTGGATTCCCACGTCCTCTACCCGCCCCACGTGGCGCGGCTGGGCGTGGACATATTGGCAGTTCGATTCCGATTCCATCGTTTACGACATGGCCAAAGATGATTCGGTGCTGCCGATCTGGAGAGCACTGATTTCGGAGAGTTAGCAACGGCTGGTCCGGAGTTGGTGGCGGTGAATCGCCAAATGGCCGGATCGGCGGCCGAAGCTTTTTGAAAATCCATGCACGATTTCGCGATCGTGCACCTCGAATGCATTGATCTTACAACTTGAATCCTCTGGGTGCGAGAAATGAAATCGGAGATTGGCATGCCAGAATCGA
Organism: Bryobacteraceae bacterium; assembly: GCA_049509915.1. Taxonomy (GTDB): domain Bacteria; phylum Acidobacteriota; class Terriglobia; order Bryobacterales; family Bryobacteraceae; genus JBEKYD01. The sequence goes on from JBEKZL010000081.1 coordinate 601, forward strand.
AAGCCGCTCCCGCATCCCCAGAAAGCATTTCCCAGACCGAGGGAGTGCTTCTAAGGCCGGCTGGTGATAAGATCAATCGAAAACTCGGCGGACTCGGTCCCCACGGCGGGCGTTTCGGCGCCGGCCTGCGGTGACCTTAAACGGGCGGGAGCCGCGATGGCCTGCCCAGAGGAGACTTGATGACCCTTAAAGGATTGCGATTCCAGTGGCTGGCGGGAGCGGGAGCTTGCTTGTGCGTGGGCGCCGTGGTTGTGTTGCTGGCTCAACCGCCACAAGGACAGCCGGCACAGGCCGGGCGCGGAGGCGGACGTGGCGGGGTTGCCGCCAGCTTGTTCCCCATGGTCGACGTGAATAAGGACGGGGAACTCACTCGCGACGAGCTGAAGGCTGCCTTCGCCCAGTGGCTGGCCGAGGCCGATACTGGCAAGACCGGCGCGATTACCGCGGAGCAACTCGGGGGCGTTTTGAATGCCGCCTTGCCACGGCCGGCCACCGGAGCCGGACGCGGCCCGCAACCCCAGACCCCCAAGCCAGAAGACGTGCAGAAGATGATGGCCGCGCTGCCGGACAAGGCACCTGCCAAGCCGCTGCATCCGCGCAGGGTGCTCGTGCTTTGTAAGGCCAACGGGTACGTACATTCCAGCATTCCCCTTGCGGCCAAGACCGTGGAAGCGCTGGGCACCAAGGCGGGCGCGTGGACGACCACTGTCACCTACGACCCGGCCGACATTACTACCCAAAATCTGAAACAATACGATCTGGTGTTCCTGGATAGCACCACCGGCGCTTTCCTGGATGACCCGAACGATGCCTCGGTTACGGAAGCCCGGAAGAAGGCTTTGCTCGATTTCGTGCGATCCGGCAAGGGTCTGGCGGGGATTCACGCCGCCACCGATTCGTACCACCAGGCAGGTGGGGCTCGCGGTGGCTTTGGCCCCGGGACGACGCTTGCGATGCAGATGGTTTCGGCCGGGGATAAGAACAACGACCAAAAGCTCGGTCGGGAAGAACTCAACGCGCTGGCGGATTCGTGGTTCGACGAGCTGGATCCGCAGAAAACCGGCAGAGTGAGCCAGCAGGATTTCACCGCGCGCTTTGCCGGAGTGATGCCCGCTGTTTCGGGCGCCGGCCGCGGGATGGCTGGACGCCAAGGCCGCGACACGCAAGTTGGCACGTGGCCCGAATTCAACAAGATGATTGGCGGCTTCTTCAAGTTCCATTGGGTGTATCCGCAGCTCATCACCGTCAAAATCGACGATCCGAAGAGCCCCCTGACCGCGATGTTCCATAACGAAGAGTTCCAGATCCATGACGAGACCTACACCTTCGGCATGGATACCTGGTCGCGTAGAAATCTTCACATCCTGACGAGCATCGATTACGCCAAAATGAGCGATGCCGACAAAGCCAAAGAGGACTATCCGCGGGCCGACCACGACTACGGCCTAAGCTGGGTCCACCGCGAGGGCAAGGGCCGTGTCTTCTATGAGGCCCATGGCCACAATGAGAGTATCTACGCTATGACGCCGATGCTCGAGCATGTTTTGGCGGGAGTTCAGTACGCCCTTGGCGATCTGAAGGCGGACGACGCTCCGAGCGCCAAATAGCGGGCCCGAAAATTACCGGGGCCCGGGTTGCTTCCGGGGCATTCTGGTTTTAAGATTACTTACCATGACAAAGTTCCTGTTTCTGTGCTCGGTAGTTCTATGGTTGTCACCGGCCTCTGCAGAGGTCGGCAAGATCCCCGAAGGGTTTACGCCGATTTTCAACGGCAAGGACCTGAAGGGTTGGCATGCCAGCCGCAGTTCCCATCACGGGACGACGCCGGATATCCGCGTCGAGAACGGTGAGATACTGATCGGCCAGAACCCCATCGGAGAAGGCGGAATCCTGCTCACGGACAAGCGATACAAAGACTTCGAGCTATACCTGGAAGCCATGCCGGAGTGGCAGTGCGACAGCGGCATCTTCCTGCGGTCGAACGAGGATGGCAATGCCTACCAGGTTACGGTGGATTACCTCCCCGGCGGCTCCATCGGCGCCCTGATCACCGAGGGTATCCCCGCGTTGAACGGCACCGGACCGCGGCGCGCGCCGGACTGGCAGAAGATTTGGAAGCGTGACGCCTGGAATACTTTCTGGATCCGCATGACCGGCTTCGCCCCGCACGTCACCATCAAGATGAACGACGTCCAGATCGTGGACTACCAGGACGACAAAAACCATGCCCTGGGCAACGTGCCGGACGGCATGATCGCGCTGCAGCAGCACTATAGCAACGCCACCACCGCGCGGGCCAAACCGCACGGCGCACACCGGTTCCGGAATATCGCCATAAAGGAGTTGAAATAGCCATGCCGGCCCTGCAAACCAGTTTTCTGATCGGCTTGCTGGCGCTGCTGCCGGTGGCCGTTCCGGCGCAGCCTAACACCGAGACCAACAGCATTGGAATGGAGTTCGTGCTGGTGCCGGCCGGCAGCTTCACCATGGGAATATTCAAACCGGTCTGCGCTCCCGTGGGCACCGGGCAGAACGTCACTGAGGAAGAGTACCAGGAGTGCGAGAAGATGGCCAAGGCGGAGGCGCGCCCGGGCTTTAAAGCGGATGTTCCCAAGCCCTTCTACATGGGCAAGTACGAGGTCACGCAAGGGCAATATCAGAAGGTGATGGGCCGGAATCCGTCTTACCACACCCAGGCGGTAGTGGGTGTGGCTACCGATAAATATCCTGTGGACAGCGTCACGTGGCAGGATGCCCAGGCGTTCATGAAGAAGCTCAATGCCATGGAGAAGACCAAAGCCTACCGGATGCCCTCCGAGCTCGAGTGGGAGTACGCCGCGCGCGCCGGCACCGAGGACGAAACCCAGGGCAGGAAAGTGGACGAGGTGGCCTGGTACATGAGGAACTCAAACTTCGTCACGCATCCGGTGGGCGGCAAGGCGCCCAACGCATGGGGCCTCTACGACATGCTGGGCAACGTGTGGGAGTGGGTCGCGGACTTCTACGACGACCAGGTCGAGCCCACCGGCCCGAAAGGCCCTTCCTCCGGCAAAGAGCACGTGCTGCGCGGCGGCGGCTTCCAGGCTCACCAGAAGAACGTTCGCGTCTTGGTCCACGCCGGAGGCCCGGGCAGCGTGATTTCGACCGGTTTCCGCGTGTTGAAAGAGGCTCCCGGGGGACAGAAATAGCCACGTGTCCCACGACCGGCCCGGCCCACCGATACTCCCACGGCGGGGCGCTTCGTCAAACGTCGATGCCGGCCTTGCGCATTACGGCCTGAGCGGTTTCCAGCCCCAGCCTGGCTCCGTCCTCCGCCGACATCTCTTTCGGGATCCGCCCGATCGGCTCTGGGCTCACACTGCCTGCCCAGCCCATCTCTTTTAGCGTCTTGAAAATCTCCACCAGGGGAATGACTCCTTCGCCCGCCATTAGCCGGGCGTTGTCCCGCACGTCCTCCGGCGGCATCTTGGCTGCATCCGACAGGTGAACCAGTACGATCCGCGAATTCCCCGCGCGCTTGATGTCGTCCAATGTTCCCCCCGAGTGATACCAGTGCCACACGTCCAGCACCACCCCGAAGCTCGGTCCGCATTCCTTGGCGAAATCCACCATCTCGTTCATTTGCCAGATGAACGGGTGCGGAGCGCGTTGACGGAACTGCAAGGGTCCCAGGAACTCGAATCCACAGCGCACGTTGTACCGCGACAGGACCGCCCCTACCGTCGTGAAGCGGTCTTTCAGAGTTTTCCGCAACTCCTCCTTGGGCGTCTGGCTCGCGGCCGGCATCACTACCATCATCCGACTGCACCCGATCCCCGCCGCGAACTTCACCTTGTCTTCCAGGTCTTCCATCCCCTTCTTGAAAGCGTCATCGTCGCCGCGCGTTGCGTTCACCGGCAGGCTGGTGAAGGACGGCTTCAGCTTCAACTCCTTTAAGAGCGCCAGCGTCGCTTCCAGGCCCTCCTTCATCGCACCGGGCAGGTTGATGTCCGTCCCTCCGTAACCTACCTTCGCCGCCAGTCGGGCGAACTCCGGCCATTGCACCTTCCCTCCCACCAGCGAACTATTCAGCGCAATGTACATTCCCGAGCCGGCTGCGCGACCGGTGCCGGCCAGCCCCATGGCCGCCCCCAGACCGGCTGCTACTTTCACGAAATCTCTACGCTTGATCGCTGTTTGCATGGATCTTTGCCTCCCTTTCCGCAAAAGGACCGCTCTGCGCCTTCGAAGCCACTAACTCATCGCGACGGCTTGCCGCGCGGCGCCGTCCCAACGGTAGTTCTTCTCGGTGCGGATCGCCAGCACGCCCAGCAGCAACGGCAGGCTCGAATAGAAGCCCGTCTCGTAGTCCGTGATGGGCTTCTGCCGCGATTTCACGCAATCCAGGAAGTTGCGCGCGTGCGCCTTGTTCGACGGGTCGCCGTTGTAAGGGAACGTTTCATTCACCGCTTCAAAAGTTGGCGGAGGAGGAGCGGTCTGCGGCTGCCCCGGCGCGACGCGCTGCGGGATTGGTTTGGCGGTATAGCAGGTTCGCCCGATGTGCAGGGCGCCGGTAGTCCCATAGAAAAAGTTGCCGCTACCAGCGTCGTACTCCGCACTTGGCATGTACACGTTCGCGAAGGTCATCACGAACTTGTCGTACTGCCAGGTGATGGCCCACGTGTCGGCCGGTTCTTCCTGGTTAGGCGGCGTTACCCTTATCCACCGCGCCGACGCCGTCACCGACAACGGCTCCCTAGCCCCCAGGTACCAGTGGACGACGTCTGCGATGTGTACTCCCTGGTCCGTGATGATGCCTCCGCCGTAGTCGTAATAGCTCCGCCAGTTCCGTTGCCGCGTCGGCGTATACGGCCTGCGCGGTGCCGGCCCTTGAAACAGCTCCCAGTTGAGCCCGGGCGGGGGGTCCTGCGGCTGCTCGAGTGGCCGCGTATAGTTGCCCTGCCAATGCAGTGCGGCATGGTAAATCGTGCCGAATTTACCATCCTGGACCCACTTGGCGCACATCCGGAAGTGCTCCCAGCTGCGCTGCTGCAAACCGATCTCCACAATGCGGTTGTGCTGCTTCACGGCGTCTACCGCTTTCGCCGCCGCGCCGATGTCGTTCGAAGCTGGCTTCTCGCAGTAGGCGTCTTTCCCCGCCTGGCAGGCTTCGATCACCATCTGCGCATGCCAGTGGTCCGGCGTGGCGATCAGCACCGCGTCCACATCCTTGCGGTCTAGCACTTTCCTGTAATCCACGAACTGCGCGGGGTTGTTCGGCAGAGCCGAGGCCCCTTTTTCCAGGTTCGGCTGGAACACATCGCAGACCGCCACGAATTCACAGTCCGGATTGACTGCCAGGGCGGCCGTTACCTGCCGGCCCCGGTTGCCCGAGCCGATCACTCCCATGCGGATTCTGTCATTGGCGCCCACGGCTGAGCGCGCCATCGCGGCGGTCAGACCCGAGCTTGTCAAGAACGAGCGTCTGGTTGTCATCTCCGCTCTCTCCTTCGTACGCGGCGGGCCTCTAGCCGGCTACCGCCTGTTTCCCATCCCACTTGTATGACTTACCCGTGCGTAACGCCATCACTCCCATCAGTAATGGCAGCGTCGAATAGAACCCTGTCTCCACGTCCGTCAGCGGCTTTTGCCGCGACTTCACGCAGTCCAGGAAATTCCGCGTGTGCGCCTGGTCCGACGGCCTCACAAACGGCTGCCCCGATTTGTCCGGCTCCCGCACGTCTTTGACCTTCGAGTTCACGGCTTCAAACGCCGGCGGTTGCGGCTCCTGTCCCGGGCGCCGCGTCGGCGGCGGCAGCGGTGTCATCGTGTAGCTGTACCGGTTCACGTGCATGGATCCGCGGTTACCGTAGAAGTAGTTCCCCGCCGAGTTGTCGAATTCCGACAGGGGCATGAACGCGTTGCTGAACGTCATTACGAATTTGTCGTACTGCCACGTGATGGCGAACGAATCCGGCAGCATTTCCGGCGCCAGGCTGGCCGGTGCTTGCACGAACTGCCCCGAGGCGGCTACCGTGCGGGGCGCCTTCATTCCCAGGTACCATTGCACGACATCGGCAATGTGCACCCCCTGGTCCGTCACGATGCCCCCGCCGTAATCGTAGAACCCGCGCCACATCCGCTGCCGCATGGAGGTGTAGGGCTTGCGGGGCGCCGGCCCTTGGAACAACTCCCAGTCCAGACCCTCCGGTACCGGCTGCACCTCACCCAGTCCGCGGCTGTAGTGGCCCTGCCAATGCAGCCCGGCATGGTAGATTTGTCCGAACCGGCCATCCTTGATGTAGTTATAGCACTCCTGAAAGTGGGCCCAACTGCGCTGCTGCAAGCCCACCTGCACCACCCGGTTGTACTTTTTGACGGCGTCCACCGCCTTCCAGGCCTCCTCGATCTTGTTTGACAGGGGCTTCTCGCAATACGCATCCTTGCCCACCTGACACGCTTCCGCCAGGATCTGCGCATGCCAGTGATCCGGCGTGGCGATCAGCACCGCGTCTACATCCTTGCGGTCGAGGACTTTCCGGTAGTCGACATAGGCTTCCGGCTTGTTGGGCAGCGCGTCAACCGTCTTCTCCCGGTTGGGTTTGAACACATCGCAAACCGCCACCATATCACAGTCCGGGTTGGTGGTGGCAAACACCTGGGCCATATAGCTACCTCGGGTGCCCGTGCCGATCACTCCCATACGGATTCTGTCGTTGGCGCCCACGGCGGAGCGCGACATGGCAGCAGTCAGCCCGGAACTTACAAGAAATGCACGTCTACTGGTCATCGGGTCCCTCTCATACTGATAACGAGAACACGACTTCGTAACGAGAACACGAGGACCCTGGAATCACGACCCTCGTGTTATCAGACAACCCCATTTTGCTCCTCTCCGAGGCCAAACACAAGAGGAAAAAGGTCCTTTAATGCCTATAATTCCAGCCTCGCCGGGTCGCCGATTCAACCTGTCAAGTGTCGAAGAAGCTGGGATTCCAGGCTGGTAACGGATTCGCATTCCGCGCCGGCATCCGTCTTGCGCGCCGGCTTCCACCCCGGCACGGACTAGTCTCGCTTGGGATGCGGCGTAGTGCTGCCATCTTCCAGGCCCAGCACCCACTTGATTGCTTCCAGGTACATGGTCCGCACGTCGGGGTTCGCGATTTGCTCCCTGGTGTGACCCAGGCTGGAATAAAAGACCCGCCCCTTGCCATACATCTTGGACCACCCAATGGCGATGTCCCGGTCGGCGCGGACGGTGACCGCGGGCCGGGTTCCACGACCGCCGCGGCCGGGCATCGGGGGCGCCGGAGGCATTTCCCTCAGCGGCACTCCGGCGGCCTGCGACGCGACTGGACTCTGGGAGGCAAACGGTTCCTGCGAGCCGGGCGCCGCAGGTAGCTTTGTCTCGTCCAGCCGCATCAGCACATTCACCTTGTCGCGGGACCAGTTGTTTTCCCGGGCCATGTACATCTCGTCGTATATCGTCAGGTGCGTGCTCGCGAAGTGACGCATGGCGGGGAAGGAAGGATCCTCAATGATCACCGGAGCGGCGAACGTGATCCAGGGATGGGCCGCGAACTCTCCACCGATCATTTCCGTGTACTCCGGCCAAACATTGTTGTGGTTCGCGTCGAGCGCGGCGTGGATCCCCACAAAGCCTTTGCCGTCGTCATGGATAAAGGAAATGAAGTCCTTCTTCTGCTGGTCGTCGAGCGGCCAGACTCCGGTCGTGTCGGCGGCCACAATGGCGTCGAACCAGTTCAGGTTGCGGCTCAAACCGCCGCCCGTGTAGCTCTTCGTGATCCAGGCGGGGTCGGTACGAATCTCGACGTCGAAGAGTCCGGAGTCGTGACCCAATTGCCAGACCATCGCTTCGGTGTCGGTGATGGACCCATGGTGCCAGCCGTAAGCGAAGCCGAGAACGAGGACATGCTTTTTCGGGGCTGTCGGATCGACGGTCGCCCTGGCGAGGCCGCCCTGCGCCGGCTGCTGCGCCCGTGCGCCGCCCATCCAGACGGAGGCGGCTGTGAGAAGCGCGAACGTCGTCGCGCCGGTGATTGCGTTCGATTTGTTCATCCGGGACCTCCCACGCTCGCAGTTCGCGAGCAGGACTCAACGATATCAGTTTTCGGCACTCCATCAGCCGATAGCCGCGATAACTTTCAGAAATCCTCTAACGGTGAAATCGGCCGATCAGCATACCCTTGCCCAGAATGTGGCCATCGATAACTTTGAGGACATCTTCGCGAGTGGCGTCGGGTCCAAGATCGAGCTTGATATCCAGGGCGTAGAGGTCGAATGTGTAGTGATGATAAGGGCCAACGGCCGGTGCACCCATGCCCAGGTAGCCTATCGCTCCATTCCCCCTTTTGCCCTGTATCGTGCCGTCCGCCAACTGTGAGATAGCGGGGACTCCTTCGGGGAGCCCTCGCGAACTACCTGGGATGTTGAACAATAACCAATGAAGAATGTCGTTTGTTGTCCTCCTGACGGCGACGTCTGGATCATGGAGGATCAAAACAAAGCTGGCCGTATTAGCAGGCACATTCGTCCATTCCAGTTCCGGGGAAACCGGACTCGGGTCCAACGCGGTGTACTTGCTCGGAATGATCGACCCGTCGGTGAAAGCGGTCGTCGTCAAGGTGAGACTAGGGTGCGCCGGCGCCTTGCCCTTTGCCTGCGGGGTACCATTTTGCGCGCCAGCTAATCCAATAACGTAAATGAAGAGAATTGAGACGATGGTGACAATTCGCGTGGTCCTCACTGGTTGTTGCCTCCGGTTGCAAATTCTAACATAGTCGGGCGATGGCGTTTGCCGCTTTCAGAGAGGGCATTTTTTCCCGCTCCAGGCGGTCCTGCGCCTCGTTGAGCCCGTCGAGCGCCAGAATTGCGGAACTGTCCCCTTCGTCCAGTGGACACTGGCGCGAAGGGTTTGGACGGTGCAGTTGGTCTTCACGAGCAAATGCTGTCAACGCGTCAGCGACTAACCGCCGCCACAGTTCCCGCAAGTTATAGACGACGGCTCCTCCCGGTCGTCGGCGCGCGTGCAAATCGCCGGGTCAGCCTTGCCGCGAGACATCTGCCTTCACGGTTGAACGACAGCAGCAGGCGATAACAGGTGGACTCGAAGCGGCCCCTGGAGGCGCTCTGCTCCGGCCGGCCGTACACTGGAATCTCGTGCTGTCCATGTTCAACGCGACCCCACTTGCGGCCGCCGCCTATCCGCGCCCGGCAACCGCGGAAATGTTCGATCCCGCACAGTAGACCCTTTATGCCGGTGGTTCTTGAATTAACTCTCTGATAGAAAATCGCTAGTAAGCCTTTACACTCTGGAACAGAACCCAAAAAACTGCTTTCCACCGATTGAATCTAGATGTAGAATGTCTCACAAGCCGTGAACCGACGCCATAAGTCTGGGGAAAAGGGTTCACCAAGTTTAGTGGTAACGGAGGTCACCATGAAGAGAACTCTCACTGGCGCGACAATGCTTCTGACACTGTCAGCGTATAGCCTATACGCACAGGCCCCGGGGAACGTGGTCGGCACAGTAACCGATTCGGGAGGCGGTGTCGTTGCCGGGGTAACAGTCACGGTTGTCAATGACGGCACGAAATTCACTCGCGTCACCACTACCAACAGTGCTGGCCAATATGTTGCGGATTCATTCCCCACGGGAAACATCACGGTAACGGCGGAGCATCCCGGTTTCGAGAAGCTGGTTCGCTCCGGCATGCAACTCACGGCTGCCGACACGATCACCGTCAACCTCCAGCTCCAAGTCGGCAATATCCAGCAGAGCGTGAGTGTGAGTGCCGAGGCGGCCCTGGTCCAATCGCAGACCGCAACAGTGTCCAAGCTTGTCGATAGTGTCGAAACCATGCAAATGCCGCTAAACGAGCGCAACTTCACCAACCTGTTGCAGCTCAGCGCGGGCGCTTCGCCGTCTACCCCGGGTATGGCGGAGGCGCTCACCGGCTACACCATGAATGGCGCCGTGGCCATCGTGGTCAATGGCGGCTACTCGAACGCCAATGCCTACCTGATCGATGGCCTGTACGACCGACAGCTCTGGACCGATTACCTCATCATGGCCCCGCCCATCGAAGACATCCAGGAAGTGAGGGTGATGGGTTCCGACTACTCGGCGCAGTATGGCAATTCGGCCGGAATGGTGACGATTGTGATGACCAAATCCGGCACGAACCAGTTGCACGGGACCGTTTTCGAGTATGTGCGCAATGCCGACACGGACGCCAACACGTTTTTCAACAACTCGGCGGGCAAAATCAGACCCCCGTATCGTCGCAACGAATTCGGCGCCGCCGTGGGCGGGCCGATCCGAAAGGATAAAACCTTCTTCTTCGGAGACTATCAAGGGATCCGCCTGGCGCAGACTGCTACCGAAGTGGACACCGTTCCCTCGCTGGCGCAGCAACAGATGGTCCAAACGGGCAATTTTAGCGGGCTATCGGCGACCGTCTACAACCCCTATGCAACGACTACGGCCGCCAACGGTACGGTGTCGCGCGTGCCGTTTGCCGGCAACTTGATTCCCGCGAGCATGCTTGATCCCGCGGTGCACCTGGCAGACCAACTGTATCCGAATCCGACCTCGTTGGCCAGTGCGAACAATTTTATTTACGACCCGGTAGGCACCAAACGGGATGACGAGTTGGATGCCCGGATAGACCAAAACCTCGGACAGAGCGACCGGCTCTTCCTGAAATTCAGCTACGACAATATTCTTGCCTATAACACGGCGTCAATGCCTACCAACCCGGTAGTTCCGCCCGGCGTTATCGTTACCAAGTACATCTATTCAGGTGGTGGCGGCGGCGTCGCTACCGACGACAACTGGTCGGTTACCGGGAATTACACCAAGATGATCGGCCCCACCATGGTCGCTGAAATCCACTTCGGAGCCGTACGGGACTTTCTCAATATTTTTAACTTCGACGGGCACATCGCTACCGCTGCCAGCCTGGGAATTCCCAATATCAACGTTAGCAACTACAACCAAGGCATACCCGGCTTGTCGCTCAGCGGGTTCACGGAGCTCGGAGATACAAATACTTACCCGGAGTTCACCCATCAGCTTTCCATTCCGGTTGAGGGTATTGTGACCAAGGTCAAAGGGAACCATACCATTAAGTTCGGGGGCGGCTACACGCGCCACCGCCTGGACGGCCACACGACGCTGGCGCCGCGGGGCCTGTTCAGCTATACGGGCGCGTTCACCCGGCAAGTCGGCGGCACCTCCGCGGCGACGGCTCTGGCGGATTTTGCCTTAGGTGCCTCCGTCTCGGTCACCAATAGCGAACTGTATGGCGATTTCGGCGAGCGCATGTGGGACGCTGCCATGTTTGCCGAAGACGTGTGGCGGGCCACCAACCGGCTGACGATTACCTACGGGTTGCGATATGAATTCCAGGCTTTCCCCTACGACACTTTCAATCGCTGGTCCAACATCAGCGTCACCACCGGCCTGTTCGCGGTTGCAGGCACGTCCACTCAGAACGTGAACGGCAACTGTGGCCGCTCACTGGTCTGCCTCGACAAAACCGATTTCGACCCGCGCCTGGGCATCGCGTATCAGCTTACGAAAGACGGCAAGACCGTCTTCCGGGGCGGCTATGGCGAATCGCACTTTAGGACCGACAATGTCGGTAGAACGCTCAATTTGAACCCGCCGATGGACGTTATCTACGCTACTGCGTTCGACCAGAACTCGGCGCCGCCCACGACGCTGATCCAAGGCGTACCGCCCCTTGTCCAACCCAATCTGAGTAATCCAGCGGCGTTGACTGGCCTCTACGAAGCGGAACCTTCCAACATGAAGAACGCCGTTACTCTCCAGATGTCGGGCGGCATCCAGAGGGAAGTGACCCGCGGGCTCTTGTTGGATGTCGCATACGTCCGGACGATCACCGACCACTTGATCCAGGCGATGGTCGCGAACCAGGCCGTCCCGGGTCCAGGCGCGTACGGCCCCCGGCGCCCCCTGTACACCGTGAATCCCGCGCTCGCGGAAATAGACTATCGGCCGGGCATGGGGCAGGGCAAATACAATGGCTTGCAAACGAAAGTTACTAAACGCTATGGCCATGGTTTGTCGGGGTCTTTGGCTTTTACCTGGTCCAAGAACATGGCGGACTTTTCGAGGCCGCAGAACAGCCTGTGCTTTCGCTGCGAGTGGGGCGATACGGCTGATAACCGGGACCTGATGCTGGTGATCAATCACGTTTATGAATTGCCGTTCGGCAGAGGCCGCCATTTCGCCACCAAGGGTCCGTTGTCCTATATCGTCGGGAATTGGGACATCACCGGGATTTGGACCAAATATACCGGCTTGCACTTCACGCCTTCCGTGGCATCTTCGGTTTCAAACTCGCTCCCCGCCGGGGTCACCGGTACGCTCGCCCCCACCGAGCGCCCGAACCTGAACGGCATCCCCAATCTGCCGACCGGCCAACAAACAGTTTCTCATTGGTTTAATGTCGCAGCGTTCTCCGAGCCGGCGCAATACACTTGGGGGACTGCTGGAAATGACATTCTGGTCGGACCGGCTTATTTCAACCTCGATCTGGGCATACACCGCAACTTCAGGGTTTCGGAAAGAGTACGGCTCCAATTCCGTGGGGAAATGTTCAACACGTTCAATCACGCCAACTTCAGCACACCGAACGCCGTCATCGGTTCGAGCTCAGCCGGCACGATCAGCTCCACTTTGCCTGCCAGAGTCATGCAAGGGGGGTTAAAACTAGTCTTCTGAAGCGGGGGAGCGCATACGTCAGCAATAGCGGTGCAATTCCACTCGCGCGCGCTAGAAACGCGATCTGTTACCCATGAAAGGAAACACGACAACTCATGCAAAACGCAGCTCGTAGGATGCGCTTCCGGAACCCTTGGTCGAACCTAACGCTTATGCTACGAAGAGATTTCCCGAAAGGCGCCGTGAGTATCGCAATACTCGCCCGGCGCCGCCTCCCGTGATGCGAAAGGCCGGCATTGCCTGACCGGGAAGAAGTCTCGCAGCAGGGAGAGTCGATATGGCACAAGTTTCACGCAGTAGCCCAGTCTATGATGTTGTCGTGATTGGTTCGGGGGCGGGTGGTGGCACCGTCACCAAGGTTCTCGCCGATCTCGGCATTTCCGTCCTTCTGCTCGAGGCTGGCCCGATGTTACATCCAGCCAAAGACTTCAAGGAACACATGTGGCCCTATGACGTGTGGCACCGGGGTCTCGGTCCGCATGCCGAAGGATATTTCGGAAGGTCGCCCTTCACCTTCACCGCATCGTACGGCGGCTCCAACATTGAGGGCGAACCTTACACGGTAGCGCCCGGCAGCGATTTTTCCTGGTTCCGTTCGCGTATCGTTGGCGGCCGGACCAATCATTACGGCCGCTTTTCGCTTCGCTTCGCGGACTACGACTTCAAACCCCACTCGCGGGACGGCTTGGGCTGGGACTGGCCCATCTCTTACGAGGACGTCTCGCCTTACTACGACAAGGCCGAGACCTTCATCGGCGTGGTCGGGACCAAAGAGGGAATCCGCAGTGCGCCGGACGGCATCTTCCAGACACCGGCGCCCCCTAAAGTTCACGACATTTTGATGAAGAAAGCGTGCGGCAAGCTCGGTATTCCATGCATCCCCATGCGCTCGGCCATCATTACCCAGCCGACCAATGGCCGCCCGCCATGTCACTATTGCGGCCAATGCGGCCGCGGGTGCATTAGCGCTTCCAACTACGCCTCGAGCTACGTCCAGATTTTCCCGGCGATGAAAACCGGCCGGGTGAAACTGATCACCGATGCGATGGCACGCGAGCTGCTGACCGACGATGCCGGCAAGGTACGGGCAGTCTCCTATGTGGACAAGAACACCCGGAGCGAGCAGCAGGTCCAGTGCCGCACGGTGGTGCTTGCGGCCAGCGCATGTGAATCGGCACGGCTGCTGCTGAACTCGAAATCCCCGCGTCATCCCGGCGGGCTGGCAAATTCCTCGGGCATGGTTGGCCGCTATCTGACCGACACCGTCGGCACCCGCCTCACTGGCCACATTCCGGCGCTGGAGGGTCTGCCCCACTACAACTCCGACGGGTATGGGACACACATGTACATCCCCTGGTGGCTTTGGGAGAAGCAAAAAGACGCGGGATTCCCGCGCGGCTATCACGTCGAGTTGGGAGGCGGCTTCGGAATGCCGGCGATCGGCTCGTTTCAGGCCACCTGCCAGCGGCACGAAGGCTACGGCCTGGCGCTCAGGAAAGCCATCCGCGAGGAGTACGGTACGACCGTTAGCTTTTCCGGCCGGGGTGAGATGATTCCCAACGAGAAGTCTTATTGCGAAATCGATCCGCAGGTGGTGGATCGCTGGGGTATCCCGGTGCTTCGTTTCCACTGGGAATGGAGCGAACACGAACTAAAACAGGCCGAGCACCAGGTGAGGACGTTCGCCGAGATCATTCAGGCGATGGGCGGGACGGTGACTGGAGGGCAGCGGGGCGGCGCCGCGGCGGGCAGTCGCGTCATTTCGCGTGGTGGCGCGGTCATCCACGAATTGGGAACAGTGCGTATGGGAGATGACCCGAAAACCAGCCCGCTGAATAAGTACTCTCAGGCGCACGAGGTTAAGAACCTGTTTGTCGCCGATGCTGCGCCGTTTGTGAGCAACTCCGATAAGAATCCCACCCTCACGATCATTGCTCTGGCTTGGCGAATGGCTGACTATCTGGCGGAAGAAATGAGGAAAGGCAATGTCTGAAAAATCCCGGCGGGATTTGCTGCGCGATGTTGGACTATCGGCGTTGGCGGCTGTCTCGGTCGACTCTGCCGCAGCCCAACACGTGCACCAGATGGCTGCCGACGACAGTAAGACCAGCGGCGGCGTTTACAAACCCAAGATACTCACCGCGCATGAATTCGCGACTCTCGAACGCCTGACGGACTTGATCCTGCCGCCCGAGGGCGCATCGCCGGGCGCCCTCGCTGCCGGCGCTGCTGCGTGGATCGATATGCTGGCGGCCGAGAACGCCCAACTAGCCATGATTTACACCGGCGGATTGGCGCGGCTCGATGACTCCATGAGGGCGCGTTGCGGTCAGGACTTCGTCAGTGCCCCAGTAGCCGAGCAGACGGCGTTGCTCGATCTGATTGCCTATCGCAAGAACGAATCGGACGGGTTCGGAGCCGATATCCGGTTTTTCGACTGGGCGCGCCGGATGACTGTCGATGCCTTCTATACGAGCAAACTTGGCATCAAGGAGATCGACTATCGCGGCAATACAGCTCTTGCCAAATATGAGGTTCCAGTCGAAGCGATCGATTTCGCGCTGAAGAAGAGTGGTTTCGCTTAGCGGCGAGCACGCCACGAAAGGATTAACACTTGATGGAAAACAGGCGGACATTCTTGAAGACGGCGTTGGCCGCGGGCACGTTGTCGCGTTCCGTGCTGGGCGCTAACGACAGAGTCCAAATCGGGATTATCGGTACGGGAACCCGCGGTATGCGGGATCACACCTGCTTCAAGGCGCATTCGGACGCAGTTTTTGTGGCAGCCTCCGAGGTGGATCAATCCAGGTTAGGCAGAGCGCTGGAGCGGACCGGCAAACTAGACACCTACGACGATTACCGTAAGTTGCTCGACCGCAAAGATGTGGATGCCGTGCTGGTTACGGCCCCGGATCACTGGCACAGCCAGATGGTGATCGATGCAGTGGCGGCGGGCAAGGATATTTATTGCGAAAAACCGGTTTCGAATACGGTGGAGCGTGCCCAGAAGATGCTGGAGGCGGTGCAACAGTCCAAACAGGTCGTCCAGGTTGGCATGCAGCAGCGAAGTTGGGACCATTTCCAGGAGGCCTGCAAGATCGTTCAAAGTGGTGTCCTCGGCAAGATCAGTCATGTCGCGGTTCAATTTCCCGGCGGCTACTCCAACGCCCCGGATCCCGTTACAGCGCCGCCCGCGGGGCTTGACTGGGACAGGTGGCAAGGACCAGCGCCACACCACGGATATCAACTTAGCCGGCAGAGACGCTGGCGTGCCTACTATGACTACGGCGGCGGTTTGGTGACGGATTGGGGAGTGCACTTGGTCGATATTGCTCACTGGTATATGAATGCCGACAACAAAGCGCCCACCCGAACGGCTGCGTCGTCGCAATACGTCGCCTTTAAGGACCCCGAGTCTGCTGAACTGCCGGACTCGTTCGCGGTGTCCTGGCAATACGATGACTTTGTCATGTCGTTTGTGAACTGCGAATACGATTCGCCGGAGTTCGAAAGTTGGGGGACATACTTCTACGGTTCGGCCGGGGCGCTACAAGTGAATCGTCAAGGCTGGCGTATGAACTCTAACATTCCCCGCCGCATCAACATGCCGAAAACCGCGATTGCGAATCCGTACGCTCAGCCCGAACGCCCGCCGGCATTTGAGGCCAAACTATATCTAAATCCGAACGGAGGAGTCGAAGTCGATTATCCAACCATCGCGCACGTTCGCAATTTTCTCGATTGCGTGAAGTCGCGGCAGAAGCCAATTTGCGACATGAGCATTGGCTTCCATTCTTCGCTACCCTGCCTGCTCGCGGTCATGGCGATCAAGCAACAGCGAGTCATCCTGTGGGACGGCCAGACTGCTAACGCGGTATAAAACAACCAATGAAACCGGAACTGCGAGTAGCCTTGCTCGGCACAGGCTTCATGGGCAAGGCTCACTCAAATGCCTATTGCCAAGCGGAACATTTCTATGATCTGCCTTATCGGATTCGTCGGAGGCTGCTATGCGATTCCGATGTGGTTTCTCTGGCGGCGATGGCTGGCCGCTGGGGCTGGGAAGAGACGGTTACGGACTGGCGGGCAGCCTTGGGCCGGTCAGATATTGACGCAATCGATATAGCGCTTCCCAACCATTTGCACGCGCCCGCAGCTATGGCCGCCGCACAAGCCGGCAAGCTGGTGCTCTGCGAGAAACCGCTGGCTCTGAACGTCGATGAAGCCGCGGCGATGGTAGAGGCGGCTAAAAGCGTGCCGAACATGGTCTGGTACAACTACCGCCGGATTCCGGCGATCGCATTCGCCCGCGAGTTGATTGATCAAGGCCGACTCGGCGAAGTCTTTCATTACAGCGCCGCCTATATGCAGCAGTGGGGGCCCGATACGTCGAGGGCGAAAACCTGGCGCATGGATCCAAGCCGGGCCGGGTCGGGTGTCGGCGACGATCTACTGGCACACTCGATCGACATTGCGATATATCTCAATGGTCCTATTCAGGAGACCGCCGCTGCGACTCGAACCTTCGTTCCGGATCGGGCCATCGATGATGCAGTCAGTGTGCTGGCGAACTTTGAAAACGGCAGCCTGGGAAGTTTTGAAGCGACCCGCTTTGGCATCGGCTACCGGAACTCCAACCGTTTCCAGATTCATGGCTCGGGAGGAATGCTGCGTTTTGACCTCGAGCGGCTGAACCGGCTCGAGTTCTATGACGCGAATCAGCCTGGCCGGGAACAAGGTCTTCGCGACATCATGGTTACCGACCCGGCGCATCCGATTTTCGGCAACTTCTGGAGACCGGGGCATATCATCGGCTACGAACACACGTTCATCGCCACTCTCGCGGAGTTCCTCGGGTGCGTTTCGCGGGGCGAGGAGTTTCATCCGAACTTTCGCGACGGGCTGAGCGTGCAGCAAGTGCTAGGCGCTGTTCAGGAATCAGCCAGGTCGCGCCAATGGGTTGCAGTGCGAAACGTATGAGAGACGGACGCAACGGAAGACCGTCTTCGAAGGGTACATAATCGATGACCGAACTTTCCGCCAGAAAATCATGGGCAATTCTCGCGCTGCTGTCGGCATCCATGGCGATCAACCTTTTCGATCGCCAGATACTTTCCGTATTGGCGCCCGTCATTCGCGACTCGCAGCATTTTTCTCCCAGCGAGTACGGCTATATCACTGCGGCGTTTCAGATTGGAATGTTGCTGGGACAGGTTCCCGCCGGATCGCTGATGGATTCGGTTGGCACGCGCGTCGGACTGGGGCTGATTCTGGTTCTCTGGTCTCTCGTCAACAGTTCCTTTGCGCTTGTGTCTGGTCTGACCGGTTTCGTTAGCGTGCGTTTTCTGATGGGGTTTACCCAATGTGGCAATTACACAGCGGGGATTAAGGCGCTTGCGGGAATGTTTCCCGCGGAGCGCAGATCGCTGGCGGGCGGAGTATTCAATGCCGGGGCACAGCTCGGCTCCGTTGTGGCGCCGCCGCTGGTGGTTTATCTCGCCAGAACACTGGGGTGGAGGGCCGCATTTCTCGTGCCCAGTATGGTGGGTCTTTTATGGCTTGTGCCTTGGCTCATGATTTCTCCCAGGGCTCAGGTGCCGGCCAGGAAAGAGAAGAGCCCGGAGTTGAGAGTCCGGCTCACTCAGTTGATGCGAGAACGCCAGGTAGTGGCACTATTTCTGATACGGGTTTTCTCTGGGCCGCTGACGACGTTCTATTGGTTCTGGCTTCCCGAATACCTCCGGACGGGCCGGAAGATGTCGCTGGAAATGATTGGAATGCTCGCCTGGATGCCGTACTTGTTTGGAGCATTGGGCAATGTTATGGGCGGATTCCTCTCCGATCGGCTGGTTCGCGTAACCGGCTCTGTCGACACGGGAAGAAAGGTGGCGTTCACCCTGGCTTTCGGGCTCTCGACGCTCAGCATGGCTTTGCCCCTCGCCGGCAACGATTTCGTTGCGTTGGCGATGATCTCGCTGGTACTTTTCGGCAACCAATGGGTGGCGGCGACCTACATCGCCACGATGGGCGACGTGGTCCCGCAGACTCTGGCGGGACGCGTCAATGGAATCGCCGGTTTCGGCGACAGCTTATCGACATTGGTCGCGACGTTGCTGACGGGTATTGTCGTGGAGCACTACTCTTACACACCTGTGTTCCTTGCTGCCGGCTGTTTGCCTTTGCTGGCAATGGCGAGTGTTTTCCTGGTTTTAAAGCGCATCGAGATGATGAGGACCACGAGCTGAATCGTTTCTTCAGTTAATTCGACCAGCCGGTTAGGTTTTCAACGCAATGAAGACGCACAGGCGGAGGTCCGGGCTGAGGTACCTCTTCTGAGCGGAAGTGGTTCTGGCCAAGTTATGGGGCGTAGCACACAAAAGGAGAATCGATGGAACTGACCCGGAGACAACTCGTTGGGGCGGCCGGGGCGGCGGCGATATTAGTAACTCCGGAAGCCTCCGGCGCCGTGCCGCCCGCCAGCCGCCGCGAAGGGCCGGACACGCCTAAGCTCTGCCTGCCCGCGGGGCTGGGCCAAGACGATGCCGGTATCCGGCGAGTGAGGCAGCTCGGCGTAGACTACACGCTGTCGGGAGGGCTGGCGATTCCCTGGAAGGAAGCCGACGTGCGTTCGCGCATCGAACGCTACAAGGCTGGTGGCCTGACGCTGGGCAACATGATGATGGCGGGATTCCCGAATTCCATCTACGGCAGGCCCGGACGCGACGAGGAGATTGAGAAGGTTATCCAGTCGATCCGCGCGGCCGGCGCCGCGGGCCTTCCAGTGATCGAGTACAACTGGTACGCGCACCGCGCCATTGAGGGCTATTACGCGGAGACGGGGAGAGGTGGCTCCGGGTATACTTCTTTTGATTACGGGCGGGTGAAGGACTTGCCGCCGCTGCCCGAACAGGGGGCGCACAGCCTCGATGAGATGTGGGCCAATATCACTTACTTTTTGAAAGCTGTGGTTCCGGTGGCGCAGGAGTCAGGGGTCAGGCTGGCTCTGCACCCTAACGATCCTCCGGCGCCTGTCAGTCGCGGGTCCGGCCAGATCATGGGCAGCGTCGCCGGATGGAAGCACCTCATAGAAATCGTAGCGAGCCCGTCGAACGGGATCACGTTTGATTGCGGCGTAACGCGGGAGATGGGCGAGGATCCGGTGGAAGTCTGCCGTTATTTCGGGGCCAGGGACCGCATCAACCACGTGCACTTCCGCAATGTGCGTATGCAAGTGCCGCGCGAGCAATATACCGAAGTGTTTCCGGATGAGGGCGACGTGGACTTGTTTGCGGTGATGAAAGAACTGGTGCGCCAGAAATACCCGCGGCTCCTTTTCCCGGAGCACCCTCGCGGCCTCGATGTCGACCGGGAGATTTCGCCGCAACCTCACGCCGAGCCTGGCGCCGGTGGGTACGCTGCCTTCATTTTCAACGTTGCTTACGCCAGGGCCCTATTCCAGGCCGCTCTGGCCTCGTGACCGGGTAGCCCTTGAGCCGCTCGGAACGCGGCTCGCAATCATCGGCTACTGCCCCACAGCAGGATCGTGGGAGGAGATGTTTCATGAAGTCTACTGAATATGGACAGCTTCGCCGCCCTGGATTCCCTCACCGCCGCGATTTTCTCAAGCTTCCCCTGGGGGCCGGCGCCGCTCAAGCGCTACTGCTTGGCGGCGCGGCTGGCGCCGTCCCCCACAAGGACGAATATGATCCCGAGAACACCAAGATCGCCAGCAAGGTGGCCGTTTCAACCCTTACCGACGACGAGCTTCTCTTCCTCAAGCAGATCGGGCTGCGTTGGGTGCATGCCGATTTTGGGAACAATGGCGCCTATGAATTCGTGAAAAGCACGCAGGAACGTTTCGCCGGCCACGGAATTAAGATCCACTGCGGTCTCCTGGAAGCCTATCATTCCAAGAGAATCCAGCTCGGCCAGCCCGGCCGGGACGAGGATATCGAGAAGTTTCAGGTGTTTATTCGCGACTGTGGCCGTTTGGGCATTCCCGTAGTTCACATCGATTTTCACCCGGGCAATACTTACACGACCAATATGATCGAGTCGCCCCGCGGTTACAAGTGTCGCGAATTCAGCGTTGACGATTTCCACCAGAAGATTGAGAAGCAGATGTTCGACCGCCAATACTCCGCCGAAGATATATGGGCCAACTACACCTACTTTCTCAAAGCTGTCCTCCCAGTCGCCGAAAAGGCGAATGTGCGCTTAGCGCACCACCCCGACGACCCGCCTCTCCCTATGATGAACGGCGTGGCCAAAGTCTTCATCAACTATGATGGCTACAGACACGCGGAACAGGTCGCGGCCGGCGGAAGTGAGAATTGGGGACTATGTTTCTGCGTAGGTACCTGGTCAGAAGGCGGCGACAAGATGGGCAAGGATGTTCTAGGAATGATCCAGGACTTCGGCAAACGGGACAAAATTTTCACGGTTCATTTTCGCAATGTCAGCTCCCCCCTGCCCCGCTTTCACGAGACCTTTCAGGATGATGGTTATCTGGATATGTATCAGGTCATGAAAGCCCTACGCCAAGTGCGATGTAACGCTTCGCTGATCCCAGACCACTACCCCGGCTTGGTCAGCGACACGAATCGCCGCCTTGCCGAAGCGTATATGATCTCGCAGATGCGGACCCTGCTCCGCCGGGCCAATGAAGAGGTGGGATAGAAGGCAGCCCAGCGCGCATTTGAAAGATCGTAAGTCGCCGACTGCATCAGCGTGTGGATACGTCCTCGGCGGTTCCGCCGTTTCTACTGGGACCTCGTCAATGGCAAGCGAGACGCGGCGACAAATCCGCGATCAATACAATAAAAGAGTTGCATGAGCATTTAGATTGCGACATATTAAGAATGCTATCTCAGATATGCAGCCGTCTTTTCCTCCGCAAACCGATGCTGGCGTGGGGTCAGGCGCTTTGCCGCCTGTCTGGCGGCAAGTTCGCTGGCAGGTCCTCACTCTGCTGTTCTTGGTGACAGTCATCAATTTCGTCCACCGGCAGACCCTTTCCGTTGTGGCGCCGCTGATCCGCGAGGAGTACCACCTCAGCAATACTGATTACGGCCGGATTGTTTCGGCATTCATGTTCGGCATGATGGCGGGTGAATTCCCGGTGGGCTGGATGATGGACCGCCTAGGGGTGCGCGGTGGATTCTCTTTCGCGGTCGTCTGGTGGTCATTGGCGGCCGGCCTGCATGCAACCGCGCGGTCGGCGCTGCAGTTCTCGATATTCCGATTCTGGATGGGCACCGGGGAGTGCGGGAATTTCTCGGGCGGGATGAAGGTGGTTTCCGAGTGGTTTCCGGCACGGGAGCGAGCGTTTGCCGTTGGCGTGTTCAACGCCGGGTCGATGATCGGTTCGCTCGTCACGCCGCCGCTCATCGTCTATCTGACGCTGCACTTCGGCTGGCGCGTTGCGTTTGTCGGCCCAAGCGTTCTTGGCTTTCTCTGGGTGATTCTGTGGCGATCCGTCTACCGGCCGCTAGCCGAACACCCTCGCCTGACGGCAGTTGAAGTCAGGTATATTCGCGCCGGTCAGCCCGGCCAGGAGGGCGATCCGCCGCGCAGCCGAGCCCTGCTCCGGTATCGCCAGGGGTGGGGGTTGGTCTTGTGCCGATTTTTGGTTGGTCCAGTGATTCAGTTCTACTGGTTTTGGATGCCGACCTACCTCTATCAGTCTCGCGGATTGAGCCTGGCTGCGATTGGATGGTTTGCGTGGATTCCGTATTTGTTTGGCGACGTGGGGAGCATCGGCGGAGGCTGGGCGGCCGGCTTTCTGATGCGCCGCGGCATGAGCCTTCAAGCGGTGCGGCTGTCCACCATGTGGGCGGGGGCGGTATGCTGCGCGATGAGCATTGGAGTATCCCAGGCAACATCCGCGGCCGCAGCCATTGCGTTCATCTGTTTGGTGATGTTTGGCCATACGTGGCTTTCCGCCAATATGTTTGCGGCCATTTCGGACATATATCCCAAGGATTCGGTGGGACGTATGACCGCTTTAACGGGCATTGCCGGAGGTATTAGCGGTCTGTTATTTCCGCTGCTTACCGGATACCTACTGGATAAGATTTCGTACGCTCCTGTATTTCTCATGGCGGCAGTTATGCCGTCGGCTGGGGTCTTTTGTCTGGGGGCGACGGCACGAAAGTTCGAATGCATTGTCATCTCTCCAGAAGCTGCTCCCGCGGACGTAGGCTGAGCGTTCTGTCTTAGGTAGCCAAGCGTTGGAGCGATTGTTGCTGACGGCTCTTCCGTCACTTTTCGGATTTCTCGCGCCACGCCGCTTTGAAAGATGGACTTGGCCGGGCGCTCGGCTCGATCCGCCATCGCTTCACAAACCGCCGCAACCAGGTTCAGGCACTGTGGGCGCGCCTCCCGGCACGGGCCGCCAGTTGATATCTGAAATGATAGGAAAGGAGCAGCATTCTCCTCGGGAAATCACCGCCTCGTAGCCTGGTGTCCCAACTCTTGACCGATCGTCGACAAGAGCGTGCTCGAATGCCATCACTGGAGGCAAGGGGGTGTATACTGCTCACCTGGAGGCCTTGGTCAAATGCGAGTCTACGGCAGGGTTGGAGCACGGGCTTGTGTGAGAATGTACGTGTTTACGGTGTCGGCTTTAGTTTCGGCGAGCGCAGCTAGTGGGCCGCCCGGCTGGGCGTACGGCTTTCCACCGGGCGCCGCACCGGCGGCGAATCCACCAGCGACTCCAAGTGCTGGTCGCAGTGGGCGAGGGCCACAAGCCGCGCCCGACACCGGCCTGAAACACCTTCCCGGTAGCAGCTTGGAATTCACCCGGGCACAGATCAATGACGGCTTCGGGCCGGCGGACTGGTATCCGGGGGACCATCCCCAGATGCCCGACATCGTGGCGCATGGCCGCAGGCCAGATGTGCGTGCCTGTGCGCTATGCCATTACCCCAACGGCAAAGGCCGCGCCGAAAACGCCGGCGTCAACGGTTTGCCGACAACCTATTTCATCCAGCAGATGCTCGACTTCAGGAACGACAACAGGAAGAGCGCTGAGCCGCGGAAGCGCAATACCAACGCCATGGCCGCGTTCGCCAAGGCGATGACCAATGATGAGATCAAAGCCGCTGCCGAGTACTTTGGCTCAATGAAATGGACGCAGTGGATCAAGGTGATCGAAACCAGGACAGTGCCGAAGACCCGGATCGCCGGTGGTCTTTTCCTCGCATTGGAGAGCGGCGAGCAAGAGCCCCTGGGCCAGCGGATCATCGAGGTGCCGGAGAGCGCAGACGCGACTGAAACATTTCGGGACCCGCGGTCCGGATTCATCGCGTACGCGCCAGTCGGCAGCATCAAGAAAGGTGAGGCGTTGGTAGCAGCCGGGCACTGTGGGCTCTGCCATGGGACGGATCTGGAAGGACTTGGGCCAGTGCCGGGAATTGCTGGCCGTTCACCCAGCTACCTCGTCCGGCAAATGTATGACATGCAGCAGGGCACTCGGAAAGGCCTGTGGGCGGACCTCATGAGACAGGTAGTCACAAATCTGAGCGAAGAAGACCTGTTGAACATCGCGGCCTACACGGCATCTCGGATGCCCTAGATCATCATTCTCTTATTAACTACACAATAATGGTCTCGTCCATCTTGTACTTCCAACGAAACACTACCGGGGCTACGTTGATCTCTTCGAAATATTGATGGATTCGATCGATCAGC
>JBEKZL010000082.1:0-24918 GCA_049509915.1 Bryobacteraceae bacterium
GATTTTGCCTTGACCGTGCTGGGTATACCGGTTCTGCGCGAGGGCAACATTCTGGAGCTGCCCAGCGGCCCGCTCTCGGTCGTGGAAGCCTGCAGCGGCATTCGGTCCCTGCTTTCCCTGACTTTTCTATCGCTGGTATACGGCTACCTGTTCGAAAAACAAACCTGGCGGCGCGTGGTGATTTTCCTGGCGACCATCCCCGTAGCCCTGATCGCCAACGGCGGCCGCGTCACCCTGACCGGTATCCTTTCCATGGTCAGTCCGGACCTGGCGCATGGCTTCTTTCACGAGTCCACCGGCATGGTCACGTTCTTCGCGGCGGCCGTCATGCTGTTCGCACTGCATCAAGCTTTACTGTTGCCTGCCCGCATCGCCGCCCGGCGAAAAGCCAAATTGCAAGCAGTCAGCGAGCAGCCGTCGGCCGTCGGCAAGACCGGGCCAGGCTGACCGCTGTTCCTACCGGTATTTCCCCGCCAGCCCGTTCCAGCGCACTCTGAGTGGATCGCCAAAGGCCGCCATGCCGCGCCAAAGGCTTACCCTGGTGCCCTCCACGTTGTTCCATCGCACCGGAATTTCCAGCACCCGGTACCCCAGCCTGGCGGCGATGAAGAGCACTTCCACATCGAAGCCGAAGCCATCTAGCAACTGGCGGCGAAAAATCTCCCGCGCCGCTTTCGCCTCGAAGAGCTTGAAGCCGCACTGCGTGTCGTGAAACGGCAGACCGGTCGCGATCCGCATCAGCAAGTTGAACACTCGCCCCATGTTTTCGCGAAACGCCCGCTGGTGTACGCCGATCAGCGACCGGTCGATGGCCCGCGACCCGATCGCCCCTTCCGCCGCCGCGCCATCCGCCGCGCGCCACAACTTCTCCAGCTCTTCGATGGGCGCTGAAAGGTCGGCGTCGGAAACCAGCAGCCACTCGCCTTTCGCTTCCATGACGCCGTGGCGCACCGAGTAGCCTTTGCCCCGATTGCCCTGGTTTTCCACCACCCGCGCGCCGGCCGCGCGCCCCGCCTCCGCCGTCCGGTCCCGCGAGCCGTCGTTCACCACCACAATCTCCGCGAATTCCCACGCGGTTGCGCCCAGATACCGGTTCACCGTGTCCAGAGTGCCCCGCAATCGTTTCTCTTCGTTGTAGGCGGGAATGATAATAGAAATGGAGCGTCGCAAGGGAAGCCTTATAATAGCTAATTTCCCCGGAAGGATATCGCCGAGCCGCGAATCCGGAAAACGAATGAAGAAATGTAGCCACGGATGAACACGGATAAATCCTCTAAGACATTTATCGGTCTTCATCTGTGGCTGGAATTTGAAGTTCTTAGGAGATTTATTTGTCGCTGGAAGACGATTTATTGAAACAGCGGGCGGCGCGTACGCGCGAGATCGAAGCCCTGGGTTACCGGCCCTACGGCCAACGCTTCGATGCCACCCACGCCGTTCCGGACATTCTGCGCGAGTACGGCTCCAGGACCGCCGAAGAGTTGGCCGCGCGCGTCGAGGTGCGGATTGCCGGCCGCGTGATGACCATCCGCCACATGGGAAAGGCCGGCTTCGCCCACCTGCAGCAGAACGGAGAAAAGCTGCAGATTTATGTCCGCAAAGACGCCGTCCCCGAACGCGATTTTGCGCTCTTCAAAATGCTCGACCTCGGCGATATCGTCGGCGTCGAAGGCTACCTGTTCCGCACCCGCACCGGCGAGCTCAGCGTACACGTCGAAAAGCTCGAGTTCCTGTCCAAGACTTTGCTCTCCATCCCCGAAAAGTGGCACGGCCTGGAGGACGTGGAGATGCGCTATCGCCAGCGCTACCTGGACCTCATCGCCAATCCCGGCGTGCGCGACGTCTTCGTGCGGCGCGCGCGCATTATCTCTTCGCTGCGGCGGCAACTGGAATCGCGCGGCTTCATCGAAGTGGAGACCCCCATGATGCAGCCGCTCTACGGCGGCGCCGCGGCGCGGCCCTTCGTCACCCATCACAACACCCTCGATGTCGATCTCTATCTCCGCATCGCGCCGGAGCTCTACTTGAAGCGCCTGGTGGTGGGCGGCCTGGAGCGGGTCTACGAGATCAATCGCAATTTTCGCAACGAAGGCCTTTCCACTCACCACAACCCCGAATTCACCATGCTGGAATTTTATCAGGCCTACACGGACTATCGCGGCCTGATGGATTTCTCCGCCGACCTGTTGCGTCAGGCCGCGCTCGACGCCAACGGCACCACCGTCGCCGAATTCGAAGAACACAAGATCGACTTCGCCTCCGTCCGCCGTCTGAGCATGCGCGAAGCCGTGGCGGAATTCTGGACCGGCGCCGATAAGCCATCGATCGACAACGTGGCCGACCCTGAATGGCTCCTCCGCCATTCCTCCAAAGCCACCGCCGGCGAAGCCTTGGCCGAACTGTTCGAGAGGCACGGAGAAGAGAAGCTCATCCAGCCGACGATCATTTACGACTACCCGGTGGAGACCTCGCCACTGTCGAAGAATAAGCCCGGCGATCCCGCCTTCGTCGAACGCTTCGAAATCTTCGCCGCCGGCATGGAACTCGGCAACGCCTACACCGAGTTGAACGACCCCCAGGAACAGCGCCGCCGCTTCGAAATGCAAATCGGCATGCGCCAGCGCGGCGACCAGGAAGCCCACCAGATGGATGAGGACTACGTCCGCGCGCTCGCCTACGGCATGCCGCCCACCGGCGGAGAAGGTATCGGCATCGACCGCCTGACCATGATTCTGACCAACTCGCGCTCCATCCGCGACGTGATCCTCTTCCCCCTGCTGCGCCCCGAAGGCCCCATCGACTTGGTCGAATCGCTGCGCCAACTGGATGGCGAAAAATGAGCGGCGAATACGTTACTGTAACCCCATGCCCTCCCTCCTCGACCGTTTCGAGTTCATCGTGGCCGGCCGCTATCTGCGCGCCCGCCGCAAGGAAGCCGTCATCAGCATCATCACCGCCATTTCGGTGCTGGGTGTGGCGGCCGGGGTCATGGCCCTGGTCATCGCCATCGCCGTCACCTCCGGCTTCCGTTCTACCCTGGAGCGCAACCTGCTGGGCGCCATGGCCCACATCAATGTCATGGAAAAGGAGCCGCTCTACGGCATCGAAAACTGGCGCGACATGGTGGCCCGCATCCGCAAGCTGCCCCACGTCACCGCGGTTTCCCCGGCGCTCTATACCAAAGTGTTTCTCACCGGCGGCCCTCAAGGCGCCGGCGCCCTGCTGAAGGGCGTCGACGTCGATTCGGAAATCGGCATCAGCCCCATGCTGGTCAAGTTGAGGAAGGGTTCCGTCGACCGACTGCGCGATCCCGATGCCAATCCTCCCGGCATCGTCATCGGTGCGCGCATGGCCGACGATTCCGGTATGCTCGTTGGCGCCAATATCAAAGCTGTCAGCCCGGAAGGGGAACTGACGCCGTACGGCCCGGAACCCGCCGTGCGCCGTTTCAAAGTCACCGGAGTCTTTGAAACCGGCTTCTACGATATCGACGAGCTCTGGGCGTTCACCAGCCTCCGCGCGGCGCAAAAGTTCCTGTCACTCGAAGACGTAATTAACCAGATCGAGCTGAACGTGGACGACGTGCACCGCGCCCCCGAAATCGCCCGCCGAGTCGAAGCGCTGGTCGGCCCAAAGTACACCACCACCACCTGGCTGGAGCGCAATAAACAACTGCTCAGCGCGCTGGAAAGCGAGCGCATCGTCACCACCATCGTCATCGGCCTGATTCTGCTGGTGGCGGCGCTCAATATCTTCATTACCCTCGTAATGATGGTGATGGAGAAATACCGCGACATCGCCATTCTGATGTCCATGGGCGCGCGCCAGGCCCAGATCCGCCGCATCTTCATGGCGCAGGGCCTGCTGATCGGCGCGTGCGGCAGCGCCATCGGCCTCGCAAGCGGTTACCTGCTCTGCTATTTCGCCGACAAATACCGCTGGATCAAACTCGACGCTTCCGTCTACGCTCTCAGCTACGTTCCGTTTGAAACCCACTGGCTGGATGGCGTCTGGATCGCCGCCGTAGCCATCCTGGTCAGCTTTCTGGCCACTCTCTACCCCGCCCGCAACGCCACCCGCATCGCCCCGGCCGAAGTCCTGCGCTACGAATAACCCCTGGCGCATGCTGTCAAGCCTGCTGAGCCGGAGTTCTCTCGGCCTTTCTTTCGCGTTTCGTCCATACTCGGCGCGACTTGGTAAATGATTGAAAACACGCGGCGCCCGTAGCCGAACCCCAACCGCGAGGAACAGTTTCGGCGCCGGAACTGCGAAATTCCCGGATCCGTTAAGCGCGCTGCGAATGGTGCTCAGTCCGAACAGCGAGACGCCACCGATGCGGGCTGTGCATCCAACTGGCGAAACCAAAGTTCGAGCACCAGCAACGACCATAAAAAGGGCGAGCTGTCCCGGCGCCCGGAATCGTGCTCGGCGAGCATCTGCCGCACGAAAGATTGCGAGACGATGCCGCGTCCGGCGAACGTCGCGCTGGTCAGGTGGTCCCGGAGAAACGTCCGCAAAGCCCCGCGGAACCACAGCGCCAGCGGTACGCCGAAGCCCATTTTGCTTCGGCTTAGCAGAGGCGGCGGCAAGCGGTCTCCCAGGGCGCGCAGGAAGATGTACTTGCCCTGGCCGTTCCTGATCTTCCAGCCGTTCGGGATTCCGGCCGCCATCTCGCCAAGCTCGTGGTCGAGTATAGGGCAGCGCACCTCGAGCGAGTTCGCCATCGACATGCGGTCAACCTTCACCAGCATGTCGCCAGGCAGGTTCTGAGTCGTCTCGAAGTACAGCGCCTGCGACAGCAAATCGGAGCCGGCGGGGAGCAGAAAATCCGCCAGCGTACGCGTCAGATAGGCGCTGTCGGCTGGCAGCATCCACTCTTCTTGAAGCAACTCCTGGCGCAGAAACCAAGGCGCAAAGTTGCTCTCGAAGTATCGCTCCAAGGCGGTGGAGCGGCTTAGCATATGCAGATGATTTTTGCCGTAAGCCGAATACGGCAGCCGGTCGGCCGCCCAGGAGATGAAGGCGCGCAACGCCCGGGGTACCCGATCCAGCTTCCGTAGTTTGTCGAGCGTCTGGAAACGATCGTAGCCGGCGAACAACTCGTCGCCGCCGTCGCCGCTCAGCGCGACTTTCACATGCTGCACGGCGAACTCGGAAACGATAAACGTCGGGATGGCCGAAGAGTCGCCGAACGGTTCGTCGAAGTGCCAGACTAAACGGGAAACCAGGTCCACCGCGTCCGGCCGCACCACAATCTCGTGATGGTCGGTGCCGTACTGGCGCGCCACCATGGCGGCGTATTCCAGCTCGTTAAAGGCACTCTCCTCGAAACCGATCGAGAAAGTGCGCACCGGCTCGCTCGAGGCAAGCGCCATGGACGCAACCACTGAGCTGGAATCGATGCCGCCGCTCAAAAAGGCGCCCAACGGCACATCGGCGATCATGCGGACACGTACCGATTCGTCGAACTTGTTCCGCAACCGCGCGCACGCGTCCGCCTCGGAGAAGTCCGCCGGCGTCTCCGCCACTGGGGTGGGAAACTGCCAGTAGCGGCCTTGACGAACGGCGCCGTCGGCGTCGTAAGTCAGCCAGGACCCGGCCGGCAGCTTGCGGACCGCCCTGTAACAGCTCATCGGTTCCGGGATGTAGCTGAACTGAAAGAAGAGGCGCAGGGCTTCGGCGTCGATCTCGGCGGGCACGCCGGCCGCTCGCAGGCATTTTAGCTCGCTGCCGAAGTAAAGGCCCTCCGGCAGCACGGCATAGTAAAGGGGCTTTTTGCCGAAGCGGTCGCGCGCCAGAAAAATACGCCGCCGGCGGGCATCCCAGATGGCATAAGCAAACATGCCGCGCAGGCGCTTCAACCCCTCGGCGCCCTGTTCTTCGTAGAGATGCACGAGGGTTTCGGTGTCGCTATTGGTGGTGAAGCGGTGCCCGCGGGAGATGAGATCGCGGCGAAGTTCCTGATAGTTGTAGATTTCCCCGTTGAAGACCACCCAGACGGATTCGTCTTCATTCGTCATGGGCTGATGGCCGGTGCTGAGATCGACGATGCTGAGGCGCCGCATGCCGATGGCACAGCCGCCATCCACGTGGTAGCCCTCATCGTCCGGCCCGCGGTGCCGTATCTGGTCGCACATGGCGCGCACCGCGGATACGCTAGCCCTGCCCTCGCGCAAGTAGAATCCGGCTATGCCACACATCGGTTCAAATATCCTGCCATTACTGTAGCATTCGCCCGCGCGTCTTTAGCCCGTCCGCACGCGCCAGATAACCTTCGTAGATCTGTTCCATTCGACGGGCCGAAGCTTGCAAGGAGAACTCGCGGCCGATGCGCGCCGTTCCGGCCGCGGCCAGCTTCGCGCGCGCACCCGGGTCATCGATCAAGGCACCCAGGGCGGCGGTCAGCTCGTCCAAACGGCCCGGGGCGACCAGCAAGCCGTCCACGCCGTGCTCGATCAATTCCGGACATCCGCCCACGCGGCTCGCGATCGTCGCGCAGCCGGACGCCATGGCCTCCATGATGGCGTTGGGCAGTCCCTCGCTCAAAGATGGATGAACGAAAATATCGATACTGCGGAGCCGCGGGCCGACGTCCGGAGTCGAGGGTAGGAAGCAGCAGACTTCCCCGAGCGCGAGGCGTTCGGCCAGCGCGCGCAGTCCGGTCTCTTCCGGTCCGCTGCCGGCGATCACGAGCCGCATCCGTGGGGCGCGCTCGCGCACCCGGGCGAAGGCCTCCAGCAACTGTCCCAGGTTTTTCTCCGGGCGCAGCACGCAGGCCACTCCCACCACCAGTTCCGCATCCGCCAATTCCGGTAAGCGCTGGCGCGGAAGGGGAGGAAATTCTGCCGGATCGAGCCCGTTATGGCAGACCCGAATGCGCGATGCCGGATAGCGATAGCTCCGCAGGCATGCCGCCGCCGCTTCGCTATTGGCCACGACTCCGTGCGCCCCCCAGTGGGCCGCCAGCGTCAGGTAGCGGTATTTCGGCGGCACCGAGTCCATCAGGAAGCGCTGGCTCGAAAGCGCGATCGTTCCGGGCACGGTGCGCGCCGCCGCCGCGCCCAACGGCGCGACGGCGTAGTCGAAGGCATGCACAATGGCGATGTGATGTTCGCGAATGTAGGCCCGCAGCTTGCGCCACGCCGCCCTCACGCCGCTGCCCACATAGGAACGCAATGGCAGATCCACCACCGGAATCCCCGCGGCCTCCAGTTCGGCTACGCGGAATCCACCTTTCACCGTGGCCACGTGCGCCGCGAATCGCCCGCGGTCGATGGTGAGCGCCATTGCCGCCACTTGCCGTTCGCTGCCCCCGTGCCCGAGCGAATGGATCAGATACAGTACTGGAGCAGGCCGGCTCATGGGCGCAGGGCGAGCGCCACTTCCTCGATTTCCGAAGGGCCGCCGTAGCGCGCGATCAGGCGGAATCCCTCCGCCGTCCTTTCGAAGACCGACACCCGATGCTCGGGCGGCTGCTCCCGCACCGTACGCCCCGCGATCCAGATGCCGCCCGGGTGAAGGCTGCGCCAGACGCTGCGCGCTCCTTCCAGGAGGGTGGCTTCGTCGAAATACACGCGGTTCAGGATATTCATGGTGCGCACCACATCGGCCGGCTCCGGCGCCGCCGTGAATACGGAATGCCTGCGGATGGCAAAAGATTCCGGCGACAGGTCCGCCAATGCCAGGGCTTCGGGATGGACCACCGGAAGCCTGGTCAGCCGCATGTCTCCCAGCGGTTTTTCGTCCATACCCTCGGGCAGGGTCAGAAGGTCCGGCTCGACGTCCGGTCCGGCGCCCAGTTCCCGCCATATCCGCTTCAGCCGGCGCCGCGCCCGTTCCGCGAGGACGCGGTTGACAAGCAACGGAGGAGGTTCGGGCGGCTCGATGCGGATGGCAAAGGGCGGGCGAATGTACTGCAGCAGGCCGCCGCCGGTTTCGAGCACATAAATCCCATCGCCCGGCACCTCCAGCGCCACCAGATATAGTGTCAGGTCCGAGGCGGTGAGGCGGAAGCGGGGAAACGCTTCCTTCAGGCGCTGGTGCCACTCGAGCGACGTGAGGCAGGCCGAAGCCGCCCAATCCTCCACCTGGATCGCGGGCCGTCCGGCCATGCTCCGTTGCAGAATCGGCTGCGCCCACTCGTCCAGATCGGCGAACCGGTTGCGCGCGGTCATGCGATGTACCCCGCTGGTCAGCTTCATCTGCCGCATGATGCGCTCGAAGACCACGATTTCTTCCGGTTTGGGCGGAAGCGAGGTTTTGAGCAGGGTATAGGCGAAGCGGTTCCGGCGCAGCCAGCCCAAGGGCCCGCGGGTCTGGCCGGGATAGCACCCGGCCTCAAAAATCCCGAGCTTCAACATGGCAAGGGGAGCGGATTTCCATTCTTCATGGCAGTGGTGCCGCGGCGGCCTGCCGCCGCGAGAGTTTCTCCCGCAGGTAGCTCCACAGTTGAGAGCGGTGTCCCGGATCCAGAATGAACCACAGAGCCAGCAGCCCGTACACACCCGAGTACAGGACTCCGATGGCGATCAGCGGCGCCCATTGCGGCTGCGCCGGCAGCAAATAGCGCGCCGCCAGCAAACCCGCCAGCGAGACTCCCAGAAGTGCCAACGGACGGCTGAAAACCCCCACCAGAAAGACGAATTGTTTCATTTTTAGTTCCCGGCATACCAGATGGCTTAACCACAGACAGCGCGTCAGAATCATACCGCTGATGACCACCACCGCCGCGCCTGGCAACCCCCAACGCGGCAGCACTAGCGCCACCGCGCCGGTCACTACCAACGCTTCAACCAGCAGCCCCACTGAGTATGCGGTATAACGGGCCATCCCCATCAACGCCGAGGCTGAAAGAAACTGGCCCATCCAGCAGGTGTAGCCCACCAGCAGCAGCGGCATCAGCACGGCCACCTGGTCGCCGAACTCCCGGTTCACCAGAACCCGGCAGAGGGCGCCGCCGAATACGAACAGATACCCGGCCGGCAGGCACCACAGGGCCAGGCAATAGCGGTTGGCCGTGCGCGTCAATTGGGCGATGTCTTCCATCTGGCCCGTGGCCTGCAAATGGGTCACTTTGGGCGTCGTTACCAGAGCCACGCGGCTGATACCGTCGGCGGCGTAATCCAGCAGCCGCTGCGTCTGGGAAAAATAGGTCACCGAGCGGGTCGATGAATAGCGGCTGATCAGGCCGGGCAGCATTCCCTGCTGGAAGCGCGAGCCGACCATTCCGCTGACGGTCTGGCTGGCGTAGGAGAAAATCTCCCGCGCGGCTCCCAGATGGATGTTTCGAGGCGACAAGCGCAGCTCGGGAAAAATGCGCCGGCAATAAACATAGGTCGCGATATAGCAGCAGCTCTGGCCCAGCAGCAAGGCAATTCCCATCTGCCTTAAACCGTATCCATACATCACCAGAATCACGCTGAGCGGACCCCGCACCAGGGGAGCCAGCATTTGGGCGCGATTACTCAGATCGAATCGCTGGAACCCTTCGAGCGCAGCCGAAAAGACGTTGAACACCAGTCCGGCCGCCCAACTGGCGCCCACCACCCGCAACAGGAACTGGAAGGCCGGATCGCTCACGTGCAAGACGACGCCGATGCGCGCCGCCGCCAGCCACACAACCAGTAGGACCAGTCCGCCCGCTACCACCGAATAAGCCACCGCCGTGTTCAGAAGCCGGTTGATCTCGGTCATCCGCCCCAGCGCGCGGAATTCCGCGGTGAGTTTGACAGTGGCCGGCCGAAAACCCAGGTCGATCATCCAAAAGGATTCCACCAGCGATGCCGCCACCGTCCAGACTCCGTACCGCGTCGTTCCCAGGCGGCGAATCAGGAAGGGCATCACCACCAGGCTGGAAAACAGCATGACGATGAATCCTAACCAGCTCCAGATGATGTTCAGAAAATAAGCCCAACGGCCGTGCGGGTCTGAAACGGACACTCCAAATATTATGGCAGGGACCGCGGGCATAGCACCAGTTGGCGGTGCCTGGTACTACGGCAAAGCCGCCAGCACGGAACGCCGCAGCGTATCTTCTCCGCCGAGCGGGCGGGCGTAGTCAAGCGCCCGGCTGCCGTAGCGGCTTCGCAGCGCCTCGTCGTTCCAGGCGCGCTCGATGGCCTCCCGCAGGATGGCGGGGTCGCCGGGTGGAACCAGGATGGCTTCCTGGCCGGACAAAACATCGCTCACCCCGAGGCTGTGCGAAACGATCACGCATTTGCCCAGCGCCATCGCCTGCAGGTACACCCCGATCCCGGCCTGAGTCGTGGAGTCCCGCACGATCGGAATCACCACCAGCCGCGCCGCCGCCATGGTCTCGACAAAAAAAGGCTGCGATTGATCGTTGGTGCTAATCTCGACGTTCGGCGGCACCTTCAGACCGGCCATCGAGGAGCCGTGCGGCAGCATCTCCGCTTCCGTCGACGTCACTACCTTCACGGGATACCCCAGCGGCGCGACTGCCGCGAACAGGGTGGCGAAATCCCGCCGCGAGCGCCCGCCGCAAAATATGTAGCCCGCGTCGCTGGGCGTTGTTTTTTCAATTAGCTCGATGCCATTGATCTTAAAGGGGATGTAGTGAAAGCGCGAGGCCGGGATCCGAAACTGGCGCTGGAATACCGAGCTGTCCTTGAAATACACCAGCATGCGGTCGATACCGCGCAGCGCCCAACCGGCCAGCTTGAGCCGCCAGCCGCGGGGATCACCGACGAAAAAATCCAGCGTGGTAATGCGGCAGCGGTGAAACGCCCACAATCCTAGCGCAGCCCGAAACCAGATCGCGTCGGGCAGGGAAAAATTGATGACCAGGTGGTCGCACGCGAGCGCCGCCCAGAGTAGCCGAAAACGCCGCTCCCAAGCCGAAGGGTACCGTTCGGCCGAAAAATTGCCAACCACGGTTCCTGCAGGCGCATCGCGCTCGAGACCGTGAATATCCGTGGCGATCCGCAAGGGTAAGCTCAGGCGACGGTGGGGTTACCCGCTCCCCGGTGCGCGGCGAGTTGGCAGGGTGGCGACCAACACCCGCAGAAGCGTACTGACCGACTCCGCGCTCTTGAAAACTCGTGCCACGTCCGGGTCCAGCAGGATCGCTCCTGGCCGAGCGCGTTCGGCGAACCGGTTTGGCTTGGCCTTTGCGTAATCGAAACGGTACGCGGCGCACAGTTCGTCGACTCGTTTCTCCTTTAGCTTAGTTTGTCGCGTGTCCTTCGTAATCGCGCAGCTCCGATCTGGTCGCGCAGCGAGCCCTGAAGATGCGAATGCGGCCTATTTCCCGCTCCGTGAAGCAGACCGGGAGGAGCCATTGCGCCTTCCTATAGAATACCGCGACCGCATCGCACCGCTTCGGTAATACGTACTGAACGCCAGAGAACGCCGCTTGCCAACGCGCCCGAATCGGCGAAACAAGCGAGCCGCCCCGTGACCGCTAAGTACACAACTTCATAAGTTCGCTAACGTATTTCCGCGCGACCGCTCCCTCGCGGTCGCGGCCGGAAATGCGCGAGTCCGAGCCGCGACCGTTAGGGAGCGGTCGCTTCATATGTGGCTGTCATTCCGAAATGGGGTACTAAGGTAGCAGAGGATTTGCCGCGGCGCGCGATTTTCAGCCCGCGGCCCTGGGGCTGCTATGCTGGATTTTCTGCGTGATCAGACCGAAAATCAGAGTACTCTCGATCATGGAGGCGAGTTTCGTCACCGGCCCTGCCAAGAACCTTCTGGAGTTCGCCCTGCGCAGCGCCGAGTCGCCCGATGATCTTCCGGATATCGAGCTGGTGGTCGCCGGGTACCGTCGCGGCGGCGAGCCGGAGAGCGCCTTTTTGGGCGCGGCTCGCGCGGCCGGTCTGCGGGTGGAAACGATCCCCGAGAACGGGCGCTTCGATCGCGCGGTCACGGCGCGGATTGCCGAACTCGTCAGGACGCACAACCCGGATATCGTCCAGACCCACAACGTCAAGTCTCACTTCTTTCTACGCCAGTCCGGGCTGTGGCGCGAACGCGCCTGGGTGGCGTTTCACCACGGGTTCACCGCCGAAGACTTGAAAATGCGTCTGTACAATGCCACCACCCGCTGGTCGTTGCCGGCGGCGCGCCACGTAGTGACCGTGTGCCAGCCTTTCGTCCGGGAGCTGGTGCGTCGCGGGGTGCGGCGCGAGCGCATCAGCGTGCGGCATAACTCGGTGAAACCCTTTCCGCCCCCGGAATCCGAAGCGCTCCGCGCCGCCCGCGCCGGAATCCCCGCCGCCGAAGGCACGCCGCTGATCGTGACCATCGGCAGGCTGTCGTCGGAAAAAGGCCACCTGGACCTGCTCGAAGCCGCCGCCCAACTCCGCCTTCACGACCGGTTTCATCTGGTGCTGGTGGGCGAAGGCATCGACCGTCCGCGGATCGAGGCTGCCCGCCGGCGCCTGGGCCTGGAGGCGCACGTCACCCTGGCCGGGCTGCGCAGCGACGTGCGGCCGTATTACGCCATGGCGGATATCGTAGCCATTCCCTCTCACTCCGAAGGCTCCCCCAACGTGCTGCTGGAAGCCATGATCGCCGGCCGGCCCATCGTCGCCACCCGGGTGGGCGGAATTCCGGAGATTGTCACGCACCGCGAAACGGCCTTGCTCGTGGAGGCGCGCGACCCCGCAGCCATGGCGCGTGAGCTGGCGAGCCTGCTGGCGGATAAAGACCTGGGTATGCGCCTGGCTGTTCAAGCCCGGCGGCTGGCGGAGGAATCCTACTCCCCGGACGCCTATCGCTGCGCCCTGATCGGCCTCTACCGGGAGATTCTGGCGGCATGACCGGACATGTGGGGGAGCCGCGCGTTTCGGTGGTGATTCCGCTCTACAATAAGGAGCCTTACATTGGGCGCGCGCTCGATTCCGTTCTGGCGCAAACCCTGGCGGAGATCGAAATCATCGTGGTGGACGACGGGTCGGCCGATGGCGGCGCCGGCGTGGTGAGCGCGTGCCGGGACCCCCGCGTGCGCCTCGTCCGCCAGGCCAACGCCGGGCCCGGCGCGGCGCGCAATCGCGGCGTGCGGGAAGCCCGCACGGATCTGGTCGCCTGGCTCGATGCGGACGATTCCTGGGAGCCCGGCTATCTGGCCGAAAGCGCGCGCCTCCTGGACGATTGGGGTACGGCGGTCGCTTGCCTGACCTGGGCCATGCTCGAGTTTCCGGGTCCCGTATCCACCGCTCTGCGCTGGAAACGCATCGGGATTCCCGAGGGCCGCTACCGGGTCACGGCCGACACCACCCCGGAGTTGATGGCCGGTTTTCTGGCCCACATGCTGCCCTCGTCCACCGTAATGCGCCGCCCGGTGTTTCTCCACCTGGGCGGTTTCTATGAGAAGAACCGCTGCCTTTACGCCGAAGACGCCTACCTTTGGTTGAAGCTGCTGCTCACCGCGGAGGTCGCATTTTGCTCGCGCGCGCCGGTGCACAAAGATTGCGCCGCCGCCGAGCTGAGCACCAACCTGGCCGGAGTTCGCCCGATCGAGCCCTTTCTGCTCGATCCCGGCGAAGTCGAAGCCCTGTGCCCGCCGGAACTGCGCAGCCTGCTTCACTCGGTGCTGGCGCTCAGAGCCTGCAAAACCGCCGGGGTGTACGGTTACTTCGGCCAGCCGCAGAGGGCGCGCCAGTTGCTGCGGGGCTTCGTCCGGCCCTCCGATTGGCGCTTGCCATGGTTCTTCGTGGGCTTGCTGGGCTGCACCCCGTTAGCGAAATGGGCCGGAGCGGCGGCGCGGTTGGCCGGCTGGAATTTGAGACAATCCCATGCGCAATAGCAGAGTCTGGCTCCTGTTTGGAGCACTGGTACCGATCGTGGCCGCAGTGTCGCTGTTTTTCGCCACTTCGACCTCTGGCGTCCCCTTCGCTTATGACGAGGCGGACTACATGTACGCCGGAACCCGAGGATTCACCGCTAATTTCCTGGACCGCGATGCCATCCCCTTCAGCCAATATGTGCGCAAAGGGCTTGAGTTGGCGCACCATCCGGAGGAGCGGACCAGCGTTTCGCAGTTTGTGCGGTCGAGCGGCGATCTATCCTTCTACCGCCACTACCATGGCCCGGTCTATGCCTATTGGCTGGCGCTATGCCACGCTTTCGGCGCCCAAAGCGAAGTGGCGTACCGCGCCAGCGGCATCCCGCTGCACGCCTTGGCGGCGCTGGCACTGTTCTGGCTGTTTCTGGCGGCTTTTCCCGAACTTCCGCCCGAGGCGGCCTTCCTGGCGGCGGTGCTGTTCGTCATGAACCGCACCGCGCTGGTGGCGGCCACATTCATTACCCAGCACGTTGCCTTTGAAGTTCTCTCGCTCGTTACTCTATTCGCCGCCGCGCAGTTCTTTCGCACCGGACAGATCCGCTGGTGGTACCTGACCGCGGTTCTCGCCGCCGCCGGATTCGCCACCGTCGAAATCGCGGCGGTGTTGATAGGCGCTCTCCTGCTGAGCCTCGTCCTGCTGCGGTGGCAGGATGGGTTTCGCGCGCTCGCCGGCCTGCTGGCTCGAGGCGCGGCCTGGTTCCTGTTAGCGCTGGTGGTGCTCTGGCCCAAAGGGCTGCTCGAACTCAACGCTCTGAAGGGCTACCTGTACCTGGCTTACATGGCCATTGAGCGAAAGACGTTCAGCCCCATCAGCGCCATCGACCTGTGGATTTTCAAGATTAAGACCTATCCCGCCGAGTTCGTCCTGCCGCTGGCCGCCATGCTGGCGGGGGTATGGCTGATCCGCCGGCCGAAGGCCCGTCCCGCCCTGGTGCCGTTCGTCTGTTATGGAGTTCTGTTTTTCCTGGTCACACTGAAAGTCACTGCGCCGTTCACTTACTACCACGCGTCCTTAATGTCTACTCTGGCAGTCGTTGCCGGTTGTGTGTTAGGCGAGATTTGGCTGCATACCCGGGTTTTGGCGAGAATCGGCATCGCCGCCCTGGTGGTGCTGCCGCTGCTCTGGCTCGATACCGGCTTCTACCGGGAGCGGACGGCTGACCGGCAAGCGCCATCGCTGGCTGCCGACGTTCTTTCTTACACCGCCCGTTCGGGCGTCGGAAAGCTGTTCCTGCCTTTCTACCTTGTGCCCACGCTGCACTATTACCGCCCGGCCGTCGTGGCAGTCGGTTACGATACCGATTGGAGCGGCGCGCGGTTGGCGGACGAATCTCTGGCCGCCGCCCCCGCCAGCGTACTGTGCCCCGAGTCGACCTGCACGATACTCGAGCACCTGTGGCCGGATGGAGCCATCGTCCACCGCGATGCGGTAAGCCGCGCTTCCGGCGGGGAACCTCTCTATGCGATCGGATTAGTCCAGCCGGGCCACCACTAGCGTCTGCCCCATGTTGTAAGTCAGCCGCATCCGCGCCAGCCCGAGGTCTTCCAGTAAGTCCGCCACCTTACCCATCGCTGGAAAATACGGCGCCGCGCGTTGGGCGGCGTATCCCAGCGGCAAAGCCGGCCAGAAAGGGCGGTAATCGAGGACACGGAAGCCGGCGCGTCCAAGCTGCCGGGCGATGGTCGCCCGCGTGTAATACAACAAATGCACTCCCAGCCAGAAGGGCCATCGTTGCCCCAGGAGGCGCGCCGCCAAAGAGCCGATATCCGGGTAATTCACCAGCAACAGCCCGCCCGGCTGCAGGAGTGAAGCCGCCACCGCCATTGTTTCGTGCGGATTCGGCAGGTGCTCGATCACGTCCCAGAGAGTCACCACATCAAAACTGCACGGATCGAACCTGTCGGCTTCGAGCACGCCGTCGCAAACATCGAGCTCATACCGGTTGCGGGCATAGCTTGCCAGCCACCGGCTCGGTTCCAGTCCCACCGTTTCGAATCCGAACCGCTGTGCCGCCACCAGAAACGCCCCGCCGGCGCAACCCACGTCCAACAAACGGCACTCCCGGCCGTCGAGCTTCAATCGCCGCAACAGGGAACCCAGCGTTTTCTCGAATGCCTGTATCCGCGCCTCATTTTGCGCCACGAACATCGGGTCCTCCGCGTCCGCGTAGCCGCTCAACATGAGCGCGGGAACGGGCCGTGGATTGAGATAAACCATCGAACAGGACCGGCAGCTCACTACCTGATCGAGCGGCGCGTGGTCGCTCGAAGCGTAGTAGATCTCTTTCAACTCCCATCTGCCCGCGGAAGCCGGATAGCGGGCCGGCTGCAGCACATCGAACGGCTCCGCGCCGCACACTGGGCACGGGACAGTTTCAAGCCACTCGTCGATGTGTTCCGAATCCGCCGGGGCGGTTGCGATTCTGGTCTCGTATGCCACAATTAGTGGTGCCGCCGAACAGCGTCTTTTCTCAACTAATACGGCCCGCGGCCGAGGCCTGAGCTGGTCGAAAGCAGCCGGGGGAGTGCGGGAAAAGGGAGCCGGGAGCCGGAATCGGCCAACGCGGGACTTTCGGCCAGCGGCTTGTTTCGTACTGAATTTATGCTGGCTTCCGACTCCCGTTGTTATTCTGGAGTCTCGACCATGGTTCCACCCAACCAGGAACATTCTGAGCAGGTTCAGCCGAGCCGTCTGGAACCGAGCCGGGCCCAGACCCGTGCCGCTCGGCCGAACCGGCGAATTCGCGCAGCCATCGTGGGCGCCGGCTACGTCGCCAACCACCATTTGCGCGCGCTGCGCGGCCTGCCGTTCGTCGACATCGTAGGCATCGCCGACCAGGACGCCGCACGTGCCGCCCAGGCGGCGGTCAACTTCAGTAAGGTGGTTGCCTACGGCAACCTTGCCGACATGCTCGCCTCGAAGCCGGACGTGGTTCACGTGCTCACCCCGCCCGCTTCGCATTGCGCCCTTACCGTGGAAGCGCTGGAGATGGGCTGCCACGTGTTTGTCGAAAAGCCCATGGCCGAAACCGCCGAAGAGTGCGATCGCATGATCGCCGCGGCCCGCGCCAACGGCCGCATCCTTTCGGTCAACCATTCGGCCCGTTTCGACCCGGTCGTGCTGCGCGCCGCAGAATGGGTGAAACGGGGACTGGTGGGCGACGTCGTCGCGGTCCACTTTCTTCGCAGCTCGGATTACCCGCCGTACGCGGGCGGTCCGCTGCCGGCCCCCTACCGCCAGGGATCCTACCCGTTCCGCGACCTCGGCGTACATGGCTTCTACCTAATGGAACTGTTTCTCGGCCCGCTCGAGGAGATGCGAGTCACATACGGCGAAAGCGGCCGCGATCCGCTGCTGACTTTCGACGAATGGCGCGCCGAAGTGCGGGGGAGTACGGGCAGCGGTTACATGTTCCTCTCCTGGAATTCCCGGCCTATCCAAAATGAACTGCTGATTCACGGCACGCGCGGCGTGATGCACCTCGATTGCTTCCTGCAAACCTGTCGCCTCAGCCGCACTCTACCCGGCCCGAAACAGATCGGCATGGTAATCGAGGGCACCCGCAACGCCCTGCTGCAATCCTTCGCCGTTCCGTGGAACATGCTGCGCTTCGCCAGCGGGCGGCTCAAGCCATCGCCTGGCATCTATCGCGGGGTGCAGGACTTCTATCGCGCGCTGGCGGCGCGCCTGGAACCTCCGGTATCGATGGAAGAAGGCCGCCGCGCCATCGCCTGGGTGGCGCGTTCCAGCCGGGAGGCGGACGCGGAAAAAGCGGAGCGCATTGCCACCGCGGCTGCCCAGCAGCTTCCTCCCGCCCGCATTCTGGTGACCGGCGGCGGCGGGTTTCTAGGGCGCGCGCTGGTGGAGCGGCTTCGCCAGAACCCGGAGCCGTTGCGCCTGCTGCTCCGCCGTCCCCCACCCGCGGGCAGCGCCGCCGATCCGGCTGCCCCCGGCGCGCCGCTTTCGATCGTTTATGGCAGCCTCGGCCAGCCCGACGTCGTCGACCGCGCCGTGGCCGGCGTCGATCTGGTCTTTCATCTTGGCGCCGCCATGAAGGGCCCCAAAGAGGAATTCCAGCAGGGAACCGTTTGGGGAACTCGCAATATTGTCGAAGCCTGCCTGCGCCACCAGGTCAGCCGCCTAGTCTACGTCAGTTCCATGGGCGTTCTCGATCACGCCGGCCACGCCGCCGGCGACCCCGTTACCGAAACCTCGCCGCTGGAACCCTTTCCA
Organism: Bryobacteraceae bacterium; assembly: GCA_049509915.1. Classification (GTDB taxonomy): domain Bacteria; phylum Acidobacteriota; class Terriglobia; order Bryobacterales; family Bryobacteraceae; genus JBEKYD01. The sequence continues at coordinate 18,042 of JBEKZL010000082.1, forward strand.
GACCGGCGCGGCGCTTACACTCAAACCAAGCTCGAAGCCGAGCAAATTGTCCTTGATGCGGCCGCTCGCCGGAGGCTTCCCGCCGTCGTCATCCGCCCCGGCCAGATCTTCGGCCCCGGCGCGGAGGACGTCACTCCCAACGGCGTCATCGGCATCGCCGGCCGGTGGATCGTAGCCGGCAATGGACACCGGAATCTGCCCCTGGTCTATCGCGACGACGTGGTCGACGGCTTGCTCCAGGCCGCCGAAAGCGAGGCCGCGCTTGGCCGCATCGTGAACCTGGTGGACCCCGCGCCGATCGATCAAAACCAGTATCTGGCGGCCTGCGGGCGCAAGAAAGTGATGCGCATGCCGGTGTGGTTGCTCCTCGGGCTGGCCTCCCTGGTCGAGCTGCTCGGCAAAATCCTCAAACGCGGCGTGCCGCTTTCCCGCTACCGCGTCCGCTCCCTGCAGCCGCTCCACCCCTTCGATCTCACCGCCGCGGCTACGCTGCTCAATTGGCGGCCGCGCGTAGGCGCGTCCGAAGGACTGAAGCGGACGTTTCCGGCCCAGGCGGCCTCCACCGACGACGGCGCGCTATCTTAAGCTGCATCCGCCCCATATGCGTTTGAGCGGGACCGCCAGATGTCAGAGCCGGTGGGCCCTCCTACAGCCTCTCCGCCGCAAATCGGCACATCGCCAGCCCGTCCATCCAGTTAAAAGGGAACCGCCCCGTGGTGTAATGCCCGCAAGGTAAGGTAAAGACCTTGTGCGGCAGGGCCATCTCCCGGTACGAACGCAGCACCTGCTTTGAGTACACCGGCAGGAAGCTCGAATCGTGGCGCGCCCACACCAGCAGGCTGTGGATGTGCCGGTCGCGCATGCGCTCCAGGTATACGGCAGGGCTGATGGCCGACCAGTAGCGCCGCAGGTCGTCCTGCGTCACCGTTTCTCCGAATCCTTTGCGCACGTGTTGCGTGGAAAGGCCGGTCCAGACCACGTCCGAAGTATACAGGGACACGTGATTGAAGATTCCGGTGCGCACGCGGGTATCGTGGGCGGTGGCGATGAACGCCACGCACGAACCCAGGCTCGTTCCCAGAATCCCAAGCCGCGCGTAGCCCTGCAGCTCCAGCCAGTCCAGGCAGGCGCGCACATCGATAATCGACTGGCGAAAGGCGTGAACGGTGCGGCCGATATTGCTCGACATGTGGTAATCGGCGCGCTCCAGCTCTTTCGGCATGCGTTCGGCATGGTACGCCATTGTCATGCGTAAAGCGCTGATTCCGAAACGGTTGAGCAGTTTGCACAGGCCCAGGTGGCCATTCGCGTCGGCGTTCCATTGGGGCAGCACCACCAGCGCCCGGCCGCGGTCCTCGGGCGCCCGAAACCAGCGCGCCCGGACGACATTATTTATCGGGTACAACGATTGGACCGGGCTGGTAAAGGTGAGCTCGCCGTCACGGAGGCCAAAATCCGTCGGCGTCCGGAAGCTGTAGAAGCGGTCACTATCGGCTCGGGCTTGAGCGTCAAATGCATCCAGGGCAGAGGGCGGGTCGTCGGGCTCGGCGTCAATGGCTGGAAACCCAATTGCATTCAGCCAATCCGTGCCCCATTCAAAAGGGCGGACAACCCGGTTCGTATCGCGGGTGGCGAGCTTACGCTCCCAGCGGTCGATCCATCGAGCGTAGAGTCCCGTCATGGTTTGGAGAATTCGAGTGTAACAAAAGAAAAAGCCCCGCGGCCGTCACAACCGGCGCGAGGCTCAAAGCCTACAAAATCATAAGGAGGCAACTCAACCAAAGCGGAAAACTCGCAAATAACCCCTACCGGCACAAGAGCACGTTGCCTGCCAGTACGATTCACCTAATCGGTATGAGGGGCCTGTCCCCATAAACGATTGATTCTTCGTTCCACGCGGCCTGGACCGGGAGCCTGCCCCTATTTCCGCGGAGCGATAGATTCCCGAAATCCGAATTACCTGCTCCGGGTTTCCACAGAACGCCGCCGGCCGAACGCTTTCAGAAATCGGACGCGCTACAATCGAACCTGTGAGTTTGGCGCGCGCCAACCCGGCTCCCGAAGCATTAACCGGGCGCTCCGACTGTGGACTGGCCTTAGCCGGCTTTCTGCTCTCGGGCTTTCTGATGGCGCTGCTCGGAGCCATCCTTCCCGCCTGGGGCTACCACCGCGACCCTCCCGATTTCGTCGCGGTCGGCAACGATTTTCTGATCCTGGCGCTGGGAGTCGTAGCGCCCGTGGCTTGGGCGCGTAAGTTCATTGCCGCCCGCGGTTTGCCGACGGTGTTGTGTGTTTCGAGCGCGGGCGCCTCCGTCGCGCTGCTGTACCTGTCCCTGGTTCCACCTCCTTTTTCGAACTGGCTGCGCGGGGCGGGTTTATTGGTGTTGGGCGCGGCGGCCGGATCGCTTAGCCTGGGATTGTTCCGCGCCATCTCCCCGGCCTATCAACGGGACCCGGCCGGCACGGCGGTGCGCGGCGGCATCTGGTACGGTTTGGGCTGCCTCACCGCGACTCTATTGGTGGCAGGCACCTCTTATGCGTACTCAGTGCGTACGATTCTGGTTTTCATGGCGGCTATCCCGGCGGTATTCGCGGTTCTATACGCCCGCTCCACCTTCTCCGCGCAGCCGGAGGGCGTCCAACGCACGCTTCGCCAGGCCGTCCAGGATTTTCGTAGCCTCGGCGCCATTCTGATGGCGCTACTTTTGTTTTTTCAATTCGGGAGTGAGTGGACAGTGACCGGTTGGATGCCCATTTTCCTGATCCGGCGGGTTGGCATCAGCCCGGAAGAAGCCCTCCTGCTGCTGGCCTTCTTTTGGCTGTGCCTGCTGGCGGGGCGTTCTATCGTCGTGGCGCTACTGCCCAGAGTTCGGCACGGACTGTTGTTGCTGGTGAGCGTGGCTGCCGCCGTGTTCGGCTGCCTGCTCCTCTATGCCGCTCCCAACGGCTTCGGCGCCGGCTCGGGAGCCTTCTTTCTGGGCGCCGGCTTCGCCAGCATTTATCCGTTGATGGCCGAAACCATCGGACGCCGCTTTCCTTACTATCACCCCGGCTTCTTCAACGGCATTTTTTCGCTGGCGCAGTTGGGCGGGTTGCTGGCGCCCGCTTCGCTCGGCTATTTCGCCTATTTCGGCGGCGTCGGGGTGGTCATCGGCATCCCGCTCCTGGGAACTTTTGTGGTCGCGGCGCTGCTGGCGCTGATTTGGCTGGAATCGAAAGTAACCGGAAGATGAAAAATCAGATTCCAGCCACGGATAAACCCAAATGAACACAGATAACAGCTTTAATTTCAATATCTGCGTTTATCTGTGTTCATCTGTGGCTCTACTTGTTTACCTTGCACCCGCCCTTTCCGCCGCCGATCTCTCCAGCCGCATCGATAAGGCGCTGGCGGATTCTCCGGCAGCCTTCTGGGGAATCGAGATTCGCGACCTCAAGACCGGCGAAGTGGTCTACTCCCAAAACCAGAACAAGTTCTTCGTCCCGGCTTCCAACACCAAGCTCTTCACCGTGGCGCTCGCGCTCGACCGCCTGGGGCCGGACTATACCTTCGATACTCGCGTGGTGGCGGATGCCGGGCCGGATCGATCCGGCTGCATCGCCGGCGACTTGCGCCTGGTGGGCGGCGGCGACCCCGACCTTTCCGCGCGCACCATTCCCTATGCCCCCGGCCCGGCGACCGGTAATCCCCTGGCCGCCATCGAAGATCTGGCCGACCAGGCCGTCACGCACGGCGTCCAATGCGTCCGCGGCGCCATTGTGGGCGACGATGCCCGCTACGTTTGGGAGCCATACGGCGAGAGCTGGTCCATCGGCGATCCGCAATTCGAATATGGGGCGCCGGTTTCGGCCCTGACCGTCAACGACAACGCATTCGTGCTGCGGGTCAGGCCGGGCCCGCGTGCCGGCGACCCCGCCGAGCTGGAACTCGACCCGCCGCTCGAATACTACACCATCGATAATCGCGTGCGCACCGTTCCGCGCGGCAGCCCGCCAGATGTCCACTTCGAGCGCCTCCCCGGCAGTTTTCACGTCGACCTATGGGGCACCCTGCCGGTAGCTTCCGCCCCCGACGAGCTGGAACTGGGCATTGAGGATCCAGCGCTCTACGCCGCGCTGGCCTTCCGCAAGGCGCTCGAAGAGCGCGGCGTTACCGTGGATGGCGAGGCCCGTGCCGAGCATCGATATGCTACCGGCAACGATCCGGCGGCGGTCCCGGCTTCAAACGTGGAACTGGCGCATCGCACCTCGCCGCCCTTGCTCGACGATCTGAAGATCACCGCCAAGGTCAGCCAGAATCTGCACGCCGAGATGGCGTTGCGCGCGGTCGGCCTGGCGCGCCGCGGCGAGGGCAGCGCCAAAACCGGTCTGGCGGAGCTCAAAGACTTCCTTACCTTCGCCGGCGTCTCGCCGGACGGGTATTCGTTCGTGGATGGATCCGGCCTGGCGCGCTCGAACCTGGTGACACCGGCCACCGTGGTCGAGTTGCTGCGCTATATGTATGCTTCGCCGGTGCGCGACGCCTGGCTCGACCTGCTGCCCTCGTCCGGCGAAGACGGTACGCTGACTTCCCGCTTCAAGGATGGCCCCGCCAAAGGCCGGATTCACGCCAAGACCGGCTCGCTTTCCCACGTCAATGCGCTCTCCGGATATGCGCAACGGCAGTCCGGCGATTGGCTGGTCCTTTCCATCATGGTCAACAACGCCAGCGCGCCCGCCTCGCAGGTACGTAGCATTATGGACCGCATCTGTAATCTAATAGTGGAATAGAGCCATGCCGATATACGAATACCTTTGCCAGGATTGCGGAACGAAATTCGAGAAACTGGTGCGCCGCCAGGCGGAAACGCCGGAGCTCGAATGCCCGAAGTGCGGCGAAAAGCGCCTCAAGCAGGAATTGTCCACCTTTGCCGCCCATGCCGGCGGCGCCAAGAGCCAGGACGCTCCCATGTGCCCGAGCGGTGGCCCGTGCAGCAATCCCGGCATGTGCGGCATGAACTTCAACTGAAGCTATCCGGCGGCCGCCGCCAGCATGGCTTTCCACGACGCCACGTCGTGCCCGACGCTGACCAGCTTGCCGCCGCGCACCAGCGGGAGCCGCAGCAATTCGGGATCCCGTTCGATCCGTCCCATCAGTTCGAGTTCGGTGAGTTTGAAATACTTGAGCCCGCTTTCGATGTAGGCGTTTCCTTCGGCGTCGACCAATCCGGGCCAACCGAAACGCTCCACGAATCGCTTGATCTCCCCGGCGGCGATCGCTTTCTTTTTGAGATCGACCATTTGGACCGGCGCCCGCCGCTCTTTGAAGAAGCGCTCCGCCGCGCGCGTCGCCTGCGAGTTCTTCACCCCGAAGATCTGGATATTCGCCATAGGCCCGGCCTACTTCATTCGCCCCAAAAACAGGGTGTGCCGGCTTCCGCCGTTCGCGTGGGCCCGGCACGTCTGCACTGCCACCGTGAACCCGGCGGTGCCGAGGAGCCTTTCGAAAGCCGGATCGGGCGCCACGGACCAAAAGGCCACCGAGCCTCCCGGCCGTAAAGCGATGCGGGCCGATTGCAATCCCGCCTGCTGGTAAAGCCGCCGGTTGATGTCGGTGCTCAATGCGCCTGGCCCGTTATCCACATCGAGGATGATGCTGTCGAAACCGCCCCGCGCCTCCTCGATCACTCCTCTAACGTCCCGGTGCAAAATCGTGACTCTGGGATCATCTATGCCAACGGCCGGAAGCTTGTACTCGGGATTTCGATTCCAGGCGATCACCGCCGCCACAATCTCGGCAACCACCACGGTCGCATCGGGGCCGACCGCCGTCAGACACGCCTTGAGAGTGAACCCGAAGCCCAGCCCGCCGATCAGGACTCGCGCGCCCCGTTTGCCCTTCAAATGCGCGCACCCAAGCTCCGCGAGTTTCTCCTCCGAGCCGTGCTGGCGCGTCGACATGAGCGTATAGCCATCCACCCGAATGGTGTATTCCCCGTCGTGCTCATGCAGCGAGATCGTCTTGCCGTCGGCCGCGACCGCTTTATCGACCGTTACCCATTTCTTCAAACGTGGACCTTTCTCGAGAACCAAGCCGTCGCTACAAGCGTAGCGCCGGCGCGACCGTGGCTCAAAGCCGGCGCATCGATCGGGCTGGGTGTAACTCGCTCATCATCGCCTTCCCGCTCACACCCAGGGCGAGGATCTCCGCCTGCAAAATCTCTGCGACGGAATCGAGCTGATGGCCGCGTTGCCGACGATGCAGGTGGCACAGACCATTGCATGCATCGGAACACATGATAAGCTCACTCGGTATGAGACTAATTATGAAAGCGAAGAATCGCCCAACAATCCGGCGGCGCCTGTGGTCGATGGGCATGCTGGCGTTTTTGGTTTTGGCCAGTGCTTTCGCGCAAAACACCGCCATCGACTTCAAGGAGGGCATGCCCTTTAGCAATGGGTATGTGGCGGGCAACACCCTCTACGTCGCCGGCCAGCAAGGGCCCGACTCGAACGGCAAACTGGCGGGGACCGATATCGCGCAGCAGACTACAAATACGATTGCCGCCATCGAAAAAATAGTCAAGAAAGCCGGCTTTCAGATGACGGACATCACATCCGTGACCGTTTATGTGACGGACTTGAACGACGTCCCCAAGATGAACGAAGTTTACAAGAAGCTCATGCCAAACCCCAAACCGGCGCGAGCCACCGTACAGGTGGCGGGTTTGATCGGCGGGGCAAAGATCGAAATTTCCGCCATTGCTGTGAAGCATTAGTCCGAAGTTCCCGCTCTCGATGAGCTGGAAGTAGCTGATTATTTGGGGAATAGAGCGGATTGTGACTGCGGCCTACTGGGTACACTATGCTCGGCAGGTGACCTTCAGAAGGTCGAAAG
>JBEKZL010000083.1:0-32210 GCA_049509915.1 Bryobacteraceae bacterium
AGCTAAAACCACTGCAAACATCGGCTCCCGCAAGCGCGCTGTCTCTTTCGGCTCAATCTTCATCCGCCTGCCTGTTGCAGCAGAGGGCAGGTTTGAAAGTTTACTTCACCAATTCACCCTTATCAATAGCAACCGTACACCCACCTGTCAATGGGCATTACCCCTTTTATTTCAGTTCTTTTGTGGAGTCGTGCGAAGAGAACCGAGGCGCCGGTAGGCAGGTGCTGTGTCGCTATGACACAATCGGAACAGAATGCGAGCGCCTCACGCCTACGCGCTGGCCTGGCTGGTTTGCGCGGCCCCTTGGGGATGGTGCCAAACGCCGGCGGAATCCTCCGATCCGTTGGTGGTCGGCACCGAGCACCCACGCCTGTTCCTCCGGCCCGCGCGCCTGCGCCTGTTGCGCCGGGAACGCGAGCGGCAGTCTTTGCGCTGGCAACAGTTTTCGCGCCTGCTGGCGGGCGGAGCGCAGTTTCCCGAGCCGGGCTTTGCCTTGGCGCTCGATTACGCCGTCGCGGGCGACCGGGAAGCCGGGCTTAAAGCCACCGCCTTCGCCTTGACCTCGACGGATCTGCGGCAGATGGCGCTGGTCTACGATTGGTGCGAGGGGGCGATGAGCGGCGCCGACCGAACCCGCCTGGCGGCGCGAATCGCCCGCCGCATGGCGGAGACGGCGGCCGACCAGTCCGTGGCGGCGGTGCGATCCCGCCTGCTGGGCGCCGTCACCCTGTTCGACGAAGTGCCGGATTTACCGGGCCGAGAGTTCGAGCGCGACGTGCGCGGATGGTGGCGCACCAAAGTGGCCGAGCCCTTATCGGCCGGCAAGGTTCCCTTCCAGCGCGAAGATGCCTATCCTCTACTCGAATTGCTGCACGCCGTGCAGGATAACCTCAATCTCGACCTCCGGGAATCGAACGTGGACTACTTCAAAGACTTCCCCGTGGAGCACCTGATGAGCTACTATCCGGCGCCGTATCGGGGCGCGGAGAACGAGTTTTATATCGGCGCGGCCACCACCAGGGCGGCCAGTCCGGATCTGGAAGCCGCGGCACTATCGCGCGCGGCGGATCTGGCCATGGTGGCCTACGATACCAACGCACCCCAGACGCAGGTGCTGCAAGGATGGCTCATGCACGACCGGTTTCTGCTGCGCGGAGCTTTCGGGGCGCCCTATGAGTTCTTGTGGGCCGACCCTTATCAGCCCGGGCTGAGCTACTATCACGTGCCGACGGTCTACTACAATCCCGACTACGGGCGCCTGTTCGCCCGCTCGAGTTGGGACGACGACGCCGCCTGGTTCGGCCTGTTCGACGGAGGCGCGCAGTTATTCGCCGATGGCCACGTCACCATGGTGGACCCGCGCGTGGAAGCGCCGCCGCTCGAACTCGACGACGCCACGGTATGCTTCGGGCGAGCGGTGCGCGATTTTGAGCTTACGCTGGAGGACCGGCAGACGGTGTTTGTGGTGGGCCTGGAGCCGCGGCGATCCTACGACGTGGAAGTAGACGACGAGCAGATGTACCAGGCCGATTCCGACCGCGCCGGAATTGTGGAGTTGGACGACGTTCCGGCGGGCAAGCCGGTGGAGGTACACCTGCGGGAGCGCACCGTGAAGAAAGCCAGCCGGTAGCGGGTAAGCCGCCGTTTAATCGGTAAGGGAGCGCTCCGCCAGTTCACCGAATAGCGGCAGCGAATACGTCTGATCGTGAGCGGCTTTCACCATCATGAAAATCTCCAGGCCGAGCAGAACCAGCTCCACCAGGCTGTGCAGATGGGTATGCACGACAAAATTCGTCATCAGCGACAAGGGCCGCAGCACCCAGCTATTCAGCATCCAGGCCACGAACAGGTAGAGGCCTTGGAACGCGTGGAAGCGGACGCTCCGGTGGGCGCGGAAGCGGGTGGATGCCAGGACGACAATGGCCGCGATCCAGCCGATGCCCGGGACGTAGCACAACACGGATGCCGTCCGCGGAGACATGCCGGAGAGCGGATCCGGCCCGGCGGGGGGCACCGGCGGCATGGGCGGCTGAAGGCTGCCGCAACGCTGGCAGTAGGCATCGCGGGCGCCCACCTGGTTTCCGCATTGATTACAAAACGGCATCCTATTGTTTCTTACGATACGCGAAGGCCTCCGGTTCCGGCAAGCGTGCGCTTCGGTCCCTACCAATGGCAGCATTCCGTTATCGCCCGAAGTGATCTACCCCGGTCGAGGCGCGGCGTTATATTGTGAAGCCATGCAGTTTCCGGTCCCGCCGCGCGGCGTGGAAATCGTGCTGGTGCTCGTGGTGCTGGCCGCGGCGGCTTTCGACATACGGTTTCGGCGGATTCCGAACTGGCTGACCGCGGGCGGCGTCGTGGCCGGAATCGCTCTCAACGCGTTTCTCAACCAGGCGCGCCCGGGTCTGCTGCTCGGCTCGCTGGAAGGCCTCCTGCTCGGGTTGGGTGTTTACCTGGTGCTCTACGCCATTCGAGCCATGGGCGCCGGCGACGCCAAGCTGATGGGGGCGGTGGGGGCGCTGGCGGGATGGCAGGACTGGTTCGGCATTTTCATCGTTACGGCGGTGATCGGCGGCGTAATGGCCGTCGTCTTCGCCTTGTCCCGCGGACGTCTGAAGACTACCTTCTGGAACGTCGGATTCATTCTCACCGAGATGACGAGCGGGCGGGCGCCCTACCTGAAGAAAGAAGAGCTGGATGTGCGCAGTCCCAAGGCAATCGGCCTGCCGCACGGCGCCGTGATCGCGGTGGGTACGCTGGTGTTCCTGGGCCTGGCGGCATTCCACGCCTGAATTGGCAAGACTCACGCCGGTGCGATTCCCGGGCGGCCGGTTTCCACTGTGAGCCATTCTGTATTGGGCAACGACCAAAAGAGATGGCTTTGGACTGTGCTTCATTTTGAAGCCGTCCGATATCGCGAAATCTATCCCGGCATCGATCCGCTCTATCGGGCCGCGGGCGGCGATCTGAAATTTGACCTGAATCGAAGCACGTTTTGCATTTCGAGGTGTGAGTTTTGGAACATGCGGTAAGAACTCTTACACCTTGTCAATGCGGCTTCCGCATAAATTGATCACGAAATCTGCTTTTCGGAGGCATCTCACAATGGAGAGAATTTCCGACTGAGAATCGCTTGCCGCGACACGCACACCCCGTCACTCTTCCGGAAGTTTGTCTTCGAGTTCGCTAGCCAGCTTGTGCACATCCGTTGTGTTACTAAATGACTGAACCTCTTGCTTGGAAGCGTCCACATTTACGCCCATGTGCTGGCATAGTTTCTGCAACATCTGAAGGATTGTCGTCAGTTCCTGTTCAGAAAGCATGCCGACTTGAAGATCCAGATGAGAGCGGCGTTCGGACTGACGGGCCATTCGACTTTGACTGATGAGTACAAAGATAGTCAAAAACACGCTTTCGGAAGAGACGACGAGAGCGAGGACACCGAAAGGGAATGGATCAAACACCCGGAGCCCTCGGATCATGTGGAGATTGATCAGGCTCCATACGGAGATCAGGATCAACTGCGCCAGCAGGAATCCCATATTGCCGACGAGTTTTGTAATTACGTGGCTAACTCGCTCCATGGAAGTCCGACGATCAAGCGCGTCGCGTTCCAGCTTGGCGATTGCATCGATGTTGGCCCTACTTTCCGGCGCAAAAAGGAGAGGTTAAGCCCTTTGGTTTCTGCGCCCCGATTGCCGCGACCCCGCAAGGTCGTACAGATTCGCAGCCCGAAACATTTTTGAAGATTTTGTAATTTTGTTCTTGACGGGGTAAAATCGGATGGCGGTATCTTAATATTAAGCTATGCGTAAGCAACAACGGCTGATTGAGCGGCTCCTCCGTGCCACCGAAACCATGGTCCAGGGCGGCCTGTCGGAGACCTCTCGCCGTTGCGGCAATCCCGGTTGCGCCTGTTTTCGCGACCCCAAATTCCTCCACGGACCGCACCGCTACATTACTTATCGGGAGGATGGCAAGAGCCGCTCTTTGTATGTTCCGCCCGAGCATACCCAGGCCGCTCGCCAAGCGCAGCGGGCGTGGGCCGCCTTTTGGGAAATCGGTTGTTCCCTGGCCAAGTTGAACCGCGATGGCTTGCGCAAGCAGTGGCAGCGGGAGAAACAGTCGCGCACACCAGTCACGAACGGGAGAAGCCCTCATGATTGAGGCCCGCCGGCAGCAACTGCGCTTTGGCGATGGTTTCATCGCCGAGGAAGTGTCCGACCTGCAAGAGGACTGGATGAAGCACGCCGACCAAGCGCTGGAGGACGAACAACTGGTTTCGACCGTGTATGAGGCTCTGGTGCGGCGGCGGCCGCCAAGCCGGACCCGCTGACGACGCCGCACTCCGGCGGAAGTGGTCCTGCGTCTGCTGTTGCTGAAGCACATCCGCAACTGGAGTTACGACGTGCTGGAACGCGAGGTCCGGGCCAATCTGGTGTATCGCGGTTACACACGGGGGCCGGGGGGGGGCCGCGAAGGTGCCCGATGCCAAGTCCATGGGCCGGTGGGGACTGGCGCTGGGTCCGGAGGAGGTCGCGAAGATCCATGCAAGAGTAGTGGAGATCGCCCAGGAGAGACAGATTGTGAAGGGGCGAAAGATGCGCCTGGACACGACCGTGGTGGAGACGAACATTCATTATCCGACCGACAGCAATCTCCTGGGGGATGGAGTGCGCGTGCTGATCCGCGCGATGAAGCGGATCGCGGCGATCGCCGGCGAGCCGGGAGCCAAACTGCGGGACCGTAGCCGGAGTGTGAAGTTCCGCATTTTGGAAATCGGCCGCATTGCGCGTACCAAGGGCGGCCCGAACCGGGAACGCCTGCAGCAGGGATACGAGAAGCTCTTGTCTGCAGGTAGGGCGAGTGGTCGGGCAGGCCAAGCGATTTTCCAGCCAGATAGCCCGCGGCGTGAAACGGTCTGCGGATGTGATGCAGCAGGCCGCCCTGGAGGGCTGGCCGCCTCGATGCAGCGGCGCTCTGATTTACGCGTGTCGATGAGCTTCAAGTAATCGTACGTGCGGTCGTGGTCGGCGCCCGTAGCGTGGATCGGAGCCATCAGTAGATCAGCCTCGCCGCCCAGACGCGGGCGTTCGGACCAGAGCATGAGCCGAGCCTCGTCGCTGCGGACCCTGCGCCCGAGTCCGGGTTATTTTCCGCTGCTGAATGGTTGGCGCGAGGTCGAAGAAACGTCGCGCGGATCGGGCAACCCGGCTGCGACGCGGCGCTGTACAGCCAGAGCTTCCGCTTGCCGCACGTGGAGGAGGATCTGACCTCCACTTGGCCGGTCGGAGATCCCGGCATGTTCAATATCGGCGTACTGCACACATCGGCGGGCGGCGATCTAGGGCATGAGTTATACGCCCCATGCTCGCTCGACAGCTTGCGTTCCCGGCATTATCAAATATTGGGCGCTCGGGCATATTCACACCAGGAAAGAATTGGCACGGGAGCCCTGGGTCGTGTATTCAGGGAACATCCAAGGCCGCAGTGTCCGCGAATGCGGGCCGCGCGGCTGTTACCTGGTGGATGTGGATGACAGCGGGGGAGTCACTCTCGCTTTCGAACCGCTCGACGTGGTGCGCTGGCAGATACTGCCGATCGCCGTAGATGGCGAGACCGCTGCGGGCGACCTGGAAGCGCTAGCGCAAGAGGCCATCGAGCGAGCCGCCGCGGAGGCGGACGGAAGAGCTCTGGCAGTACGTATTCGCATCGAAGGTTACGGGCCTGCGTGGAATCGTGCGGGTGGAAATGTGCCCGGATTACGGACCCGAATCCGCATGTTGGCGCAGGACATGGCTGTCCCGGTCCACGTCGAAAAGCTCGAACTGGCGGCGCAGATTCCAGAGCGCAGGGAGGAATCCGACGCCGGCCCAATGGCAGAGTTGCGGTCCCTGATCAGCGAGTTCAGAGAGAATGAGCCGCTGATGGCTGAACTCAGGGCCGAGTTCGCCGACCTAAAAGGCAAGCTTCAGGCGTCCGTCCCGCACGGACAGGAGTGTGTCGACCCGCGGGCCCCATCGGTGCTGAGCGAAGCGCTGGCGTCGATTGAGCCGCTGCTCGAAGGAGGCCGGCAATGAGACTGGACACCCTAGATCTGATCGCCTATGGGCCGTTCACCGGCGCGAGTCTGGAATTCAACAACCCGTTCACGATTGAGAAGGTGGTTCGTGCCGTGGCCAAACGTCCTTCCGTATCCTGTAAGCGCACGCCGTAATCCTCCGGCAGGAGTACAGCCAGGGAAAGTCCTTCGAGATCCACCACGGCCTGTCCACGTTGCGAGATAGTGGGAAGCGCCGAACCTCGTGACCTTAACCTGGCTCTTGGCAAACTCCTGCTCGGCATCCCTGAAATCGCGCAAAGAACGATGAACCGCCTTGGCGTTTGCCCTTGGGGTATACAACTCCGCGGCTTCCGTCTCTGGGCGTGACAGCGTGTCCTGTAGCCCTGTCAGCCCTGCCGCTGAGGCGAACAATAATTGGCCAATCTCGCCTTCTCCCCGAGCCAGTGCACGTCCACCCTCAATCAGGGTTTCGTGGCTGATGCCGAACATCATGGCGAAGGTCTCCCTGGTGATCCCGTGCAGGGCGCGTTCCAGCGCGATGTCCTCCACTACGGTGGAATCATCCTGTCCGCGTAGCGTCTGCTTGTTGCCCTTTCGCCGAATGAAGCTGAGGCCGCCTCCGTCCCAGGAAAGGGTGACTCCGATGCGCAGGTTCGGATAGGCGTGCACGAATGATTCCGGTGTCTGCGGGTGTATTCCGAACAGGCCATCCAGCAACGCGCGAAGGGCCGAACTCTTACGCGCTTCGTTCAGGCCGTAGACACCGAGCTGCAGGACGACCTGGCGGCCATCACGGCGTCTCTGGCCAAGTTCTACATTCCCGAAGACATCCTTGCAGCCGACGAGGAGATACCTAACCTGTTTGGCGAGAAGAGCGTGATCCAAAAATCCAAGAAGGATTGCGATCACAAGATTGCCGAGCGGGCCGAATTAAACCGTTTGTTGCATGAGCAGGTACAACGACTGCGCCCAGGACTGGCACTAGAAGACGCTGCAAGACTCGAGCCGGGGCTTTTGGCACGCAAGCGGATTCAAGAGCTGGCGCCGCAGGCAACGCGATTGGAAGCCAACCGCGACTCGCTGGAGCGGTCGCTGGAGGACGCCCGCCGAAAAATGGCGGAATGTGACATTACCATTGCTGCGCTGCCCGAAAATGCCGACACCACCATTCTGGCGGCAGCGATTGATCGTGCCCGGCGGGAGCTGGGTGTAATTGCCGACGCTAAAAGCTGTTCCTCGGCGATTGAGAAAGAGAAACGCCCGCGGATTGTCGCGTTGCGGATGAGATCCGGGGGTATGGGCACGTAGCTGTCGCTCTCGTCCGTCTTCGTATCGCCAATGCGATCCTCTCCCAACTGCCGTTCCTTCAGAGCTTCATCAATGCGAAGCTGGCTGCCTTCAAAGTCGTCGATCCGCAACGCGAGAGCCTCACCCGGACGCAAGCCACATACAGCAAGAATTCGCAGCACGATCTTGCGGGGAGAATATTGGCCGAGGACGGGAAGCACGTGCTTGTGAAACAGGTACTTCATGTCTTCTCTCATCTTTTTGCCCCAGGCCCCCGCCTTCACCGATGAGAAAGCCTTCCAAAGCTCGGCAAAAACCCCTCGATGTAATCCGCGAGCTTCTGCTGGGCTTCGTGCTTCGGCATGGTGGCAGGGCCCAGCGTTTTTTTCCTTCTTTTTGCGGACGGGCCTGCCCGAGGGGTCCGTGACGTAGAGATGGAAAAAGCCGACCCATACCTTGCCTTCGCGTGGCCGGCCAATCTTCTTGATCCAGCCCTCGGGACCCTCGCTTCCAGTCAGCTTCTCTGGCTACGGCGTGCGACCGATGTGGCGAACGTTGATCTCGATGACGGGAGCGAGTGCAGGGCCAGAATCGGCGGGTCGGTTGGCAGGAGAAGGCGCCGGGGAGGGATGCGTGGCTGCGTTCTTCGCCATGCCCGCAGTATAGGCACGATGGGATGCGGCCGCAACTTTGCAACTGGGTGGGCAGTTGGGTGGGCTGTTTGCTCCACCGCCACCCGTAAGTTATTGAAAGAATTGGTCGGGGCGAGTGGATTCGAACCACCGACCTCCTGGTCCCGAACTTAGAACTCCACCATTTACAACAAGTTACGCGTGGTCATACCGAATCACATCCGGTAACATTTGCATGAGCTTGCGCTCTGGGCCGAGTGATCCAGCGTGATTCGGTGGTAGCAAGGGGCGGGCATACTATTGGGCATACCTCCCCACCCGTTGACGGCGCCACGAGAAAGCCCGCGCGGGCGGCCGTTGATGATGTAGACTATAAGTAACGATTTGGATGGCCGACATCTACTCGCAGGAGAAGCGGAGCGCGATCATGTCCCGCATTCGAAGTCGGGACACGCAACCGGAGAAGATCGTTCGAGCGGCCCTTCACCGGCTCGGCCTTCGCTTCCGCCTGGTTGCGAGCGATCTGCCGGGGAAGCCCGATATCGTGCTCCGGGGCAGGAGGACGGTGGTCTTTGTTAATGGCTGCTACTGGCACGGTCACGAGTGCACCAAAGGCAGATCTCGGGCGCAGGCGAACGCGGAGTTTTGGGCAAAGAAGATCGGTGACAACGTGAGCCGTGACCTGAAGAACCACGGACTGCTGACCGGCCAGGGGTGGCGCGTGGTAGTTGTGTGGGAGTGCGAAACGAAGGATATTGAGAAGTTGGATTCGAAGCTGGCCGAAGAGTTCTGTATATGAGACGCGTGTACACTTGCATTGATTCGTTCTGTGGCGCCGGAGGCCTCGCGCTTGGCTTGCAACGGGCGGGGCTTGAGGTCCTGGTGTCTTTCGACGCCAGCGAGTGCGCCGTCGAGACATTCAGGCGCAACCTGTCCGAGCGATGCCTCCATGCCAAGGCAGAGGATCTGACCGGTGCAAAACTCTTCAAGGAAGCGGGCTTCGACGGTCGGCTAGACCTGTTTGCTGGCGGGCCGCCCTGCCAGGGGTTCTCGAAACAGAAGAGAGGCGCGCACTTGGGTGACGATAGAAATGAGCTGGTCTTGGAGTTTGCGAGGTTGGTGCGCGAGACCGGCCCGAGGTTCTTTCTCCTTGAGAATGTTGACCAGCTCGGCAAGAAGCGCGGTAAGGACTTCGTGAGCCGCTTTCACACGGAACTCCGGGGATACGATCTTTACCCTCACTTTTACAACTGTGCCGACTACGGCTTGGCCCAGACCAGGGTGCGCTTCGTGATTGTCGGCAAGTCCAGGAAGGTGAAAGCCCGGTTTCAGATTCCAGGACCGACGGTTGAGAAGTGGGTCACGGTGGGCGAAGCCCTAGACGGAATCCCCGAGCCGCCGATCGACTATTCTGAGCATCCTGAGTACCCCAACCACTATCGGGCGAAGGTGACTCCCATCAACATCGAGCGCTTCTCTCATGTGCCGCAGGGTGGCGGGTGGTGGGACATTCCAGAGAAATTGCAGCTCAGGTGCCACCAGAAGGTTGATCGGAGATCTGGCGGCTGGCCGGATGTTTACGGCAGGCTCAAGCTCGGGGGACAGGCGCCGACTATCACGGCGGGCTTCGACAGTTTCACGCGCGGTAGATACGGCCATCCGTTGCAGGACAGGCCATTGACCCCGCGAGAGGCTGGCCGGCTTCAGGGATTCCCTGATGACTTTCGCTTCTGCGGTACGCGTTGGGACGTTCGCTCACAGGTCGGGAACGCAGTTCCGCCGCCCTTAGGTGAGGCGATCGGCCGCGCCGTATGTCACACGCTGATGGTCGAAGACGGCCTCGTTCAGCCGGCAGAAGATGATTTCCGGGCGGCTCCGGGGGTTGGTCTTCAGGACGCGCTGGACTTTGCCCTGGAAGATGGCGCATCCTCGCTGGTCATGCCGTGAATCACAGCGAGTCCGGCTTGATGAGGGTTTCCTTCTCTTTGAAGAAGGCGCCGAAGGTCTTCACGGGGATGTAAGGGAATGCTGTTGCGAGAGCAGCGTACTTGGCTGGAAGGTCCAGGTAATATACTCTGTCCATCCTCGCAATGAAGCGCTGGTACACGGCCCACTGATCCGGGAGGCATATCTCGACCACTTCCAACTTTTGCAAATCCAGTTTGGTCTCGGCCAGAGCGACCAGCACTCCCTTGAATCGGCCTTCCCCGTAGACGCCGTTAAGCATGCGCTGATGGGCCCAGACCTGTACTACCCTCTCTCGCGTCGAGATTTTGACAGGCACGTGAAACTTCAGTTGGCGCGGGCCGAGGTCAAAGATGAAATCGGTGGGCAATGTCGAGCGCTCATCCTCGACCGTCAGCACTTCGACCCTGTTTCGGGGTTGGACGCCGAAGGTCAGTGCCAGTAGATGGCCCACAAGCAGTTCGAAGTATGTGCCAGGCGTCTTCTTGTCCTGATCGGAAGTCACATCGTTGAAAGCGCAAAAGGCCATCGCCAGAGTGTATAGGAACCGGTTGCATTCATCTGCCGGAAGCCAGTCCATCGCGGGATTGGCCTTCAGCTTCTCCAGCAGCTGAGACAAGGCCTCAGGATCAGCGATGTAGAGGTCTTTGTTGACCGGGCGCGATGTGCGCCCTTTGGCGTCGTTGTGCCGGAAGGCGAAGTAGCCCTTCCCTTCGACGAGCGATTTCAAGGGCAACACCTTCGTCTCACCCGCCAAGAAAGACGCACACTCACTAACGATCTCGGCGATGAGCGCGGTGCCGTCGGCGTGTCCGAGCACCCGCTTGAGTCTCTCGTATTTGTCGAGTATGCTCCCGGCAGCGACGGTTTTGCCGGTTCTCGTCTTCTTTTTCGCCATTACCTTGGTTCCAGACTGTGAAAACCTCAATCCTTGGTGGTCTGAAAAAGATCGACCACGCCCACGCCAAGGCCCTTGGCGATCCGCTGTAGGCTCTTAAGGGAAGGGTTGCGGAGGCCTCGCTCCACACCACCGATGTACGTCCTGTGGAGGCTTGATTTCTCAGCGAGCACCTCTTGCGAAATACCCCTGCCCTCCCGGAGACTTCTGATGCGCTTACCAACTTGGGCGAGAATCGGCTCCCGACTGCGCACGTCTTTCATGATGGGGGTCTGGACACTATGAGTCTACAGACTATAAGTAACACCCCCGCTGGATCAACTGGCTGGAACTGCGGTCGGTAGTCGGTCTTATGGGACCCGGCGAAAGACTAAGGAAATTTAGCGAAAATAGGCGCGTACTTTCCCAGCCAAACGCGTCACGATTCAATCAGCCGCCCTTCAGACGGCGGCTGGAAGAGAGATTCTGAGATGAAGAAAGGCGATAGGGTTCGGAGCAAGGCGACTGGCGAGCTGGGCACGGTGACGATGGGTGGACAGACCATCGTCCAGGTGAAGTTCGACGGCGGTCTCAAGCTGGCCCGCTTCGTGAAGGATCTGGAGGTAGTGCGATGACGATGACAGCAACGAAGAAGGTACGCAAGGCCGTTGTAAACGGCGCCGAGCACACCGACGCCAGTCTGGCGGCGATGAAGACGACGGAGGTCACTGGCTTGGTGGCCGCGATCAGGGGCGACGGCAAGACGCCCAAACCAGCAACCAAGGCCAAGGCTATCGAGTTGTTCTGGCAGGCTGCGGAGCGGCTCCCGAAGACCCCAGAGGCTCCCAAGGTCCCCGAGGTGCAAGACGCCAAGGCCGCGGCCCCCGGCGCGAAGAAGGGCGTCCAGGGCTCCGTTAAGGCAGCCCCGGACAAGGCGCCCAAGGTCAAAAGGTACGCCGTCCAGATCGACGGCCCCGAGCGGCTGGCGAAGGTGCAGGCCATGACCCCCTTCGCGCGTCGGCTTGCTGAGGAGATCAGGGACGCCGGCAGGCCGCTCTCGATGGCCGAGTGCGCGGCCATCGCGGCCAAGACGAGCAAGTCCGGGCGGCCCGACAAGCTGGTCGCGTGGCACTTCTGCAAGATCTACCGGCCGGCCGGGATACT
Organism: Bryobacteraceae bacterium; assembly: GCA_049509915.1. GTDB lineage: Bacteria > Acidobacteriota > Terriglobia > Bryobacterales > Bryobacteraceae > JBEKYD01. The sequence continues at coordinate 11,990 of JBEKZL010000083.1, forward strand.
GGTCGAGTCGCGGGGATGACAGGGGAGCATAATGCCAACTACCGAATCCTGCACAGTCGCGCTGGTGGCTCCTCCCGACCCGCTGCGAGTCCTCAAGTCTCTCGTGCTGGACGCGGTCTCTTCCCCGCTGACGAAGAGACAATATGAAATCGCGCTGGACCGCTTCATCGCGTGGGCTGCGGGGCGGGCGTTCTGCAAGCCGCTGGTGAACCAGTACCGCGCGCACCTGGAGGGGCGGGGCTTCTCGCCCTCCACCATCAACCAGGCGCTCAGCGCGATACGGCGGCTCGGGTTCGAGGCGGCCGACGCCGGGATGCTGAACCCCGACGTCGCCGCGGCCGTCGGCAGGGTCAAGGGCGTGCGCCGCGAGGGCCGACGCACTGGCAACTGGCTCACGAAGGAGCAGGCCCGCTTGCTGCTGGCGGCGCCCGACGCCTCGACGTTCACCGGCAAGCGGGACCGGGCTCTGCTCGCCGTCCTGCTCGGGACCGGGCTCCGGCGTAACGAGGCGCGCGACCTGACGGTGGAGCACGTGCAGATGAGGGACGCGCGCTGGTGCATCGTGGACCTCGTCGGCAAGCAGGGCAAGGCGCGCACCGTCCCGATGGCAGCATGGACCAAGCACGCCATCGACGAGTGGACCGCGGCGGCGGGCATCTCGGATGGCAGGGTCTTCAGGCCGGTGCGCTGCAACGGCACGCTGGCGGGCGACCGGCTGTCGCCGCAGACGATATTCAGGATCGTGCTGGAGCACTCCGGCAGAGTGGGCGTCCAGATCCGTCCGCACGACGCGAGGCGCACCTTCGCGCGGCTGGCGTTCTACGGCGGGTCGGGAATGGAGCAGGTCTCGCTAAGCCTGGGCCACTCGTCGGTGACGGTCACCGAGCGGTACATCGGCGTTCGCCTGGACCTCGCGGACGCGCCATGCGATCACCTCGGCATCAGTCTCTGAAACGGCCCTATAATCAGGGTTCGGCATCCGATAGGGTGCTGATGGACAGGGCGGTGCGCAATGGACTGGAAGGACGCTTTCACGGCGGCCGGGATCGCCGTCACTCTCTTGCTCGGCGTCTGGAACGCGGTCGGCAACTACAGGACCTCGCGCCGGACCAACTTCATCAACACCGTGACCAGCCAGCGGGTCAAGTGGATCGAGCAACTGCGCCAGGACATCTCCGCGTTCTCCGGCCTCGTCCACACGTGGTACTTCTCCGCGCAGGGAAAGCCGCAGGAGTACGAGGTGGTCAAGGAGATCGACCGGCTGCGGCACGTCATTCGCTTGCGCCTGAATCCAGCGGGCGAACACGACGGGCGGATCGAAGCGCTGCTGGAAGAGATCCCCAAGCTGACCGCCGCCGTCGATGCCGACAAACTCACCGCCGCTCTCAACGAGCTCACGGTGGAGTCGCAGCGGTTGTTGAAGGAAGAGTGGGAGAAGGTCAAGGACGAGGCGGAGCGCGGAAAGCTCAAGCGGGCGGGCTAGCGTTTGCAGGGTCTCGTAGCTGAGTTTATGCGTCCCTGCGGCGGTAGTCTAAATCTGGGCCGAAAACGACGCCGCAAAATACTTCGGATAAAACGCTCTCGAACTACCTTGTCGGCTGAAAGGCGCTTCGCAAGTGACTGAAAAGTGGTTCTAGCCAGCCGGCCCGGCCCAAAAAAATAGCACGCATCATCATCGCTCGCAAGCCCGTCGCGAGCGCTCGCAAACACAAAATAATGTCATTTACAGACAGCGCAGAGTAACTTAGCATCGACTTGTGAGGCTTGATCGAAACAAGAGAAAAGAGCCTCCAAGAAAGGAAGAGAGACAGGACATTGACCAAACCAAAATTCGGAGCGGACCCCGGCCGCAGAGCCGGGAACCGCGAGATGCTCTGCAAGACCATGGACTACCTGGTAACGCGGAAGGCGGTCAGACCCGAGGACGCGGCGTCCTTCGCGAGGCTCCCGGACGAGGACCTGACAGAGCGCGTGATCGCGATCTTTCTGCGCGAGATACTCAGCCTCGAACTCAAGATGGAGGCCGCCGCGGACACGCTGCGAGAGGCAGACAAGTTCCTCGAACTTATTCAACAACAGGCGGAGGCCGAGGAGAAGATGGAGAAGGCCGCATAAATCGCGGTGTGCGGCAGGGGGAGCATTTGCGGGCGCCCACGCGTCGCTTTATGCACCCCCGCCGCGCCGCCAATCTGAAAGGAGGCAAGTGAACATAGATGAGGTGAATGAGAACATACTCGAAGACCTCGCGAGCCAGCACCGCTCGTACTTCGTGACCGGCATGCACAGCGAGATCCTGGACCAGGCCGACTTGGCCGAGGTCGTCCTCTACGCCTACGGCGCGCACGCTGGAGGCGAGGACGCCGAGGAGTTCCGGAGCGAGCTTGCAGTCAGGGAGCACGAGGGGAACGCCGACTGCGAGATCTCGCGCCACTTCTGGCGCGGGGTCTGCGAGGCGAGGCGGGCAGAGTTCGGCGTCCACTTCAACAAGAAGCAGCGGCAGAGGACGGCGACGACCGGGCACCCCTACCCGAAGTTCAAGGTGCGCGGGACGCAGCTACTGCTGGGCCGGCTCTACGACTTCTTCCTGAAATATTCCGCGTTCCCCGACGTGGCGAGCGAGCACTTCGAGGAGCAGATCGACAGCGAGAAGGGGTTCGTCCTGCTGACCGGGATGCCCGCCAAGAAGGCCGTCTACAGCCTGTACAACGGAGCCCACATCGGCAGCCGCCTGGAGAAGGCCCGCGAGGTTATGGACTGGAGGCCGCTGAGCGGCTGGGACATCGGCGCGGGGCCGTGGGCCCAGAACCCGCGAGTCCCCGACCTGTCGAAGATCAAGCAGGTGCCGCCGGTCGTCTAGCGGCGCCGCAGGCTCCCATGCGCCGTCTTATGCGTCCCTGCCGCTCGGTAGCTCGGGCCGGTAGTCCGGCTCGTCGAGGCCGCGCTCAAGCCGCGCCTCCGCGCTCTGCTCGATGATGATGGCCTCCAGCCGCTCCACGATGATGTCGTCGCTCATCAGCCGGATGCACAAGTCGTTCTGGTGATCGACCCTCACCGCGTCACCGTCCGGGCCCGACACCTCGACGGCCGAGAGCTTCGGGTAGACGTAGGGCAGCAGCGCCTTGGCGCAGTCCGTTCGCAGGTCGAGCGGCACCTTCTCGTCGCTCATCGTCTTCGCCAGCATTTCCACCGGGTCCGCGCCGTGCTCCTCCAGGATCTGGCGCGCGTGCACAGTCCGCTTGTTCGGCGTGCCCGGCACTCGGCCGCCGGTCCTCGGGTAGCCGGCTGGGCGGCCGCCCCGGTCCAGGCTGGCGCCGGCGCGGAGCTCCTTGATGCGGCTGATGGACACGCCGTGCCGAGCCGCCAGGACCCGCGTGGGCTCCTGGCTGGCGCGGATCGCGGCGGTCTCGACGGCTGTGAGCTTCGCAGGCATCGCCTCAGCCTTGCACGTAGCTAATGGTCAGCTTGTCGTTGGCGGTGTCGGCGTCCACCGCGAGGCTCGCCAGCCGGATCAGGTTCACGCCGCCGTCAACAGACTCAAGAGTGAACGTGTCGTTGAATCCATTCGCCGGCGGGATCTGGAGCTGCTTCAGCACGCCGACGCCCGTGGTCTTGTTCATGCCGGGGATGCCGACGTAGGTCTTGCCGACGTCCCCGCCGAGCGGGGTGAAGTAGACCCGCGCCGCCCGCGTCTCGGGGTCGAGGCCCAGAGAGGTCAGCACGGCGCTCAGCAGCACCGGCGTTCCGGGGGTCGGCACTGCGATGTGTCCCAGTCCGTTCGCGATCATTGTTGGTTCCCTCCTGCGTTGTTGAGTTTTCGTTCCAGTTGCTCGATGCGCGCCAGCAGAGCCTTCTTCCCCGGCTTCTTGGCCTCGCCCATGTACTTGACCTTGGGCTCGGTCGCCTTGGCGGCCTTCTCGTCGCCGAGCCCTTCGCCCTTCGCCTCGGCCCGCATCCACTTCAGGGCGCCGTGCCGGAGCTCGTCCGCGGTCATCTCTTCGATGTCCTTCCTCGCGTAGTCGCGCACTTTGATTTCGTCGCTCATGTTTTCTTTCCTCGCTTCGTTCGATAGTGGCTGTTATGTGATCCTGCCTGCTACTCCCCCGCCTCTGGCAGGGGGATTCCGAGCAGCGCCTGCTGGTCTCGCGTGGCGCGGGTCTGCGCGGCGAGCGCTTCCTCCAGGGCCTCGACCTCGCCGCCGAGATCGTTCAGCTTCTTGACATACTCCACCACCACGCCGCCCCGCTCAAGCTGGACGGTCAGGCTGGGGTCGCGGCGCATGGCCGGGGCGAGGTCGGCCCAGAGCTTCGCCGTCTCGGAGCGGCCCTTGGCGCTCACCCAGGCTCGCTCCGCCGCGCGGATTTCCAGGCGCGATTCTCTGATTGCGAGCTCGGCGTCGGCCAGGTCGCCGGCCACGAGGAACTGGAGAGCCTCGGAGAGGAGCCTCTCCTCCTGCTCAAGGGCCGCGCGCCGCTCGCACTCTTTCTTCACGGCCTTGAGGTCGGCGATGACGGCCCGCAGCCCAGCCCTGTCGTGCGCCTGGGCCTTGACCTCGGCGAGTCGCTTGTTAATGGCGGACTGGCGCCGAGTGAGGGCGACGACTCGGTGCTCCGCGGCCTCGCTCTGCTTGCGCGCCTCGCGCAGCGCCTTCTCGGCATCGGCGACGCGCGACTCGTGCGCCGCGAGGGCCTCGGGGGACAGCGCCCCCGTGCCCTCGACCGTCGATTGGACGAACTCCTCTACAGTCATGGCGTCTATTCCGGCAGGCTCACGCGGAACTGCTTCGCGCGGCCGTCGAACTTGAGGTCCTGCTGCTCGTGGTAGCGCCGCTGGTCCTGCTGCCGCTTGAGATACGCGTCGATCTCCTCGGCGGTCGAGACGCGGTGCGTGCCTTCCGCGATCCGCGTGGCGGCGAGTCCGGGGTTGCCCTTCGCGTCCCAGATGAAAGCCAGACACACGTGACCGGCTGTCGTGTTCCTGTCTCGGTTGCGCACGGACGTGAGGTAGACGGCGGTCGGCCGCTTCTCCGCGTCGCCGTACTCGTCCGCCACCATCTCCGGCTCGGGCTGGCCGGCGTGCTTGCGGGCGAGCAGGTCTCGCACAAGGCGCTTGTTCTCGCGCGCGATCTCGTCGTAGTATTCCTTGATGTCCATTTCAGTTGGTCCTTTTCGTTGCTTCGTTGCGTGAGTGCTGGGGCCTGCCGTAGCGGCAGACCGCGAGCACGTGTTCTCTCGTGAGGCCGAACTTCTCGGTTATCGCCTGCATGCCCGCCTTGCCGCGGAACATCTGGCGGATCTCGCTGACCTCGTCTCGCGTGAGCCTCGGGCAGGCAGCTATATTGCTTGCTGCGATCATCAGCGGCTTCTCCTCGCCTCGTACTCTCGGAGCAGGAGTTGGTACGTGAGGAACTCGCGCGTGGCCTTCGACAGCGCCTTCTCGCGCTGGCCGTCGCTCATGTCCTCGCCGCGCGCAAGCTGCCCCACCGGGCCGAGCCTCCGGTCCTGCCGGTCGAGCCACTCCGTCAGCGACCGCGCCGGCTGCTTCTCGGGCTCGTCGTCCGTCGCAGGGGCGAACGGGATCTCCTCGCACTGGCGCTTGATCGCCGACACGGCGCTCTGGCCGACCCCGAAGCGGCGCGCGATGACCGTCTGCTGCTCGCCGGTTGCGAGGGCCTTCCTGATCGCCTCGCGGTCCTCGATCGCCAGCCGGCACCGCGGGTTGGCGCGAGACGCGATCTCGGACTGCGTCGCCAGCCGGAGGTGCCTCGGGTTCACGCAGAGCCGGCCGCCGCAGGTGCACTCGACGCGCAAGCGCGCCGGGATGGGGCCGACTAGCAGTTTGTAGGCTCGCCTGCGCACCGGCTCGCGGTCCTCGTAGGCGAAGCCATCGCTGCCGGCGGCTCCCTGCCAGATCCAGCACAGATCGTCCAGGGCTTCGGCTGGTAGCTCTTCCGGCTCGCGTGACAAGCCCACCGGACGAACGTTCTGGAGGAAGGCTCGCACTTCCTCGGAGCCGGTTTCCATCAGGCGCGCGAAAGAAGGAGGCAGGGGAGTCATCGGCGCGCCCCCATGACCGGCGGAGCCGGCGAAGTCCTCATGTCGGCGGGCAGCGCGCGCCAGGCGATCATCGCGAACTCCGCGAGGATCTGCGCCAGCGTATGCATCACGATGGCGCTCTCCCGCAGCTCTGCCGCGGGGTTGGTGTCGTTTGTTTTTTGTTGTGTTCTCATGTTCGTCATCCAGGGGTGCTCTTCGTGCAAGCTCGTTCCCTCTGCTCGGCTGGGTCCCATATGTCGCCTTACAGTCCGCTCCAGCGCCCGCGGACGCGAACGCGCCCGCTGCGGATCTCGTACACTCGCGACTGGCTGATGCCGTACCGCGCCGCCAGCGCCTTGCGCGGCTCTCTGCTCTCGCGGATGGCCTGAGTCTGCTCCGCGGTCAGCTTGCCCCGCTGAACGCGCGGCAGAGGCCGGTTGCTCTCTGCTGATGCCTCGGGCCCGCGCTCGCTCTCGAAACCCAGCCGGCCGTGGCACTCGTAGAGATCATCCTCGACGGCGTCGCGCACCTGAGCCAGCCGGCCGCCGATGTCGGCGAGCGGCTGCTGCACCCAGTAGCGCGTCCGGTCGCCGACCAGCGCGGAGAGAGCAGCGGCGGATCGGTCCATCTGGTCGAGGATGGCGACGATCTCTCGGTATCGTTCCAGGCTCTTGCTGTCGGCCAATCCGGTCTCCTCTGCGGAGTTTCTGGTGAGCGCCCTCGGCATCGGGCCTCGTGAGGCTGCTGGGCTCGCCACGCGCGCCCGAGGGAGCAGGGGCAGAGCCCTCTGGCAGGAGGGCCGTGCCCCCTTCGGGAGACGGACTTGAGCCGGCCGGCCGGTCTCAACGTCTGCTTTAACGCCGAAACTAGCCGCCTCATTCATTGTGGCGAGTTACTAAGTCCAACGGTTTGCGACAGACAGGGTGAGCGCAAGGCTTGTTTGTCATGACTGGCCTCTGTTTGGCAGGGGACGACGACACCAGCGCCTCTCTATACCAGGAGGCAACGTACATACCTGTCAGGTGTGAACGTTTCCAAACTGCTATTGTGCTATTGCGTCTTCACAAGCCCAAGAAAGACAAGCAGATAGGATAGCCAAGCCCCTAATGGACACGCTGGTTGGTTATGTCTGTTGCTGTCCTATATAAGGCGGGGCTCCCCCCTGGTCTGGATGGCACTGGGAACACCGTGCAAAAGGTGGCTGGTTCGGCAGGGGAACTTTACTATACTAGGGGGTAACGCGCTCGAGAAGGAGCAGTGAAAGAGTCAGAAGCTACTATGGCGCTATGTTCGACTGTAACAACAAGCGTTCAAAAGGCTTAACTACATAGTAGGCTGAGTTTCAGAGGCACTTGTCTATTATCTCGACAGTTAGGAACCAATTTGGCGGAAGCTCGCCTCTCTCTCTCATTTCCGAATTTGTCTCGAACGCGTTACCCCCTGGTATAAGAGCCCCGCCTGCCTTCTCAGGGCCAAGGCTCTGGCCCCCAGGATCTCTCCCCTTCGAACCTCGCCCTTGGCCACCATCCCTGGCGCGCCTGTTCAGAGCCTGGAGGCGCCCAGATCATCCCCAAACAGCCTCGCCCTTGGACAGGACCGCCCTGGGCTCTGCAATCCATCCTGGAGCCCCTGGAGGCAGATTCTCTGAGGAGCGCCTTGGCCGGTCACGCAGAGTTGATCCAGGCTATCTCACTACGATCAAAAGAGATCCGAGAGATTATGTCGTGAACAGTTTGGGCCCTGCGTGATAAGATTTAATCAGGAGCGGGCGACCAGCAGCAGCAAGGCTGGCTCCGGCCGCCTCCCGCGCAAGTCACACCGCACTCGGCTAGGTAGCGGTGGCAGCGCAGAGCGTGGTCCGGGGGCGAGCAGCCCAGTCCGGACAAAACCAGCCGGTGGGTCGGCATTGCTCTGCGCGCGTCTTCCATCCCGAGAGCCGTCCGTCCACAACACCAAACTGAGGAGTCATCTCGATGGCTGTTGTGAGAATTCCGGTTGCACCGAACGAGAGAGAGTACCTGAACCAGGCGGAGGCCGCCGCGTTCCTCGGCCTGCACGTCAACACGCTGGTCAAGCTCAGCAAGGGCGAGGGCGGGCCGCCCCGCACCAAGATCGGCCCCCGGCTGGTGCGGTACCGGCGGTCGGACGTGATCGCCTGGATGGAGTCCCGCAAGGAGGCGGCCTGACATGGCGGCCCCGCTGGCTTACAAGACCAAGAGCTCCGCTGCACGATAACAGCGCATGGTCTACAAACAACGCAAGTCCAGCAACTGGTGGTACAAGTTCACGTGGAACGGCCAGTTGATTCGCGAGTCAACGAAGCAGGCGAACCGCCGCGTCGCCGAGCAGATGGAGGCCGCGCGAAAGACGCAGCTAGCGAAGCGCGAGGTGGGCATCAAGGACCCGCTGCCGGTGCCCACGCTCCAAGAGTTCGCCGAGAAGCAGTTCCTTCCCTTCGCCGAGAAGCAGTTCGCGGCGAGGCCGAAGACACTCGGGTTCTACGAGAACGGCGTCAAGAACCTGCTGGCCCACAAGCCGCTGGCGCGGCTCCCCCTGGACGCAATCACCACCGGGAACATCGCCACCTACGCCGCCGCGCGCAAGGAGGCCGGACTCGCCATCGCCAGCGTGAATAGGGAGCTTCAGGTGCTCCGGCGGATGTTCCGGCTCGCGCAGGAGTGGGGCAAGGTCGAGAAGCTTCTCGCCAGGGTGAGCATGGTCCCGAAGGAGAACCACCGCGAGCGCGTCCTCACCGACGAGGAGGAGGCGAAGTACCTGGGAGCGGCGACCGCCATCGGCGAGGGCATCCAGGAGGCGTATCAGCGCGCGCTTTGCGGCATCCGCGCGGCCGAGCGGGGCGAGCAGCCGGCCGAGCCCCGAGACCCTTTCCTGCTCCGCGACGTCGCGACCACCCTGCTCGACTGCGCCCTCAGGCCCGAAGAGTGCTTCAGGCTGAGGTGGGAACAGGTGAGGGACGGCTCGCTCCACATCCTGCACGGCAAGACGGCGAGCGCCCGCCGCGTGATCCCCCTGTCAGACCGGGCCGCCGCCGTGGTCGAGGCCAGGCGCCAGGGGGAATCGTCCTCGTCGTGGGTGTTCCCGGCGCCGACGAGATCCGGGCACATCGAGAAGTCCAGCTTGAAGAAGCAGCACCAGAGGGCGATCAAGGAGTCGAAGGTCCCGGCCTTCGTCCTGTACGAGTGTCGGCACACCTGCCTGACGCGCTGGGCCGAGCACATGGACCCCTACACTCTCGCCTATCTCGCCGGCCACTCCGACTTCGCGATGACGAAGAGATACGTCCACCCGCAGAGGGAAACCGTTCGCAAGGCGATGGCGAAGGTTCGAGGGGGGCATACTTCTGGGCATACCACAAGCAAAACGGCCTCGGGCGACTGACCCGAGGCCGTTCCTAAATCTCAGATTTGATTGCTTTTAAGATGGTCGGGGCGAGTGGATTCGAACCACCGACCTCCTGGTCCCGAACCAGGCGCTCTAGCCAGGCTGAGCCACGCCCCGAAGAATCAACGAGTTAGCCCATGCCAATCGCGTGATAGACCGCTCTTGGTTCGCATGGAAAGCTCTGCCGATCTCCTACAAAAACTAGTATACCTCATCGGCACGTGGAAAAAAACCGTCGATTGCTACTGAGGTGGACCCATCGTTTGGACAAAATTTTGGCCTTAAATTCGCAAATACGGTGATGTATTATTACGTTCCGTTCGGTGACGTAATCTGATACTTTGGTATTGTGGGAGTTTCGACATAGATGCCAAAAAAAGCCCATTTGTCCTGCATCTGACCCCAGAAGAACGCGGCGAACTGGAATCTGTCTCCCGTCGATATACGTCACCGTATTGTGATGTGGTTCGCGCCAGAATCATTCTCATGGCTGCCGAGGAGCTTCCCAACGACGTTATCGCCGCTCGTCTCGACACGCCGCGTCAGATCGTGAGTAAGTGGCGCAAACGGTTCGCTCTTGCCCGCCTACCCGGCCTCGGGGGTCAACCCCGAGGCGGGCGTGAGGCCCGCTTTTCCCCCCAGCCTCGTCATTCGCGTCAAAGCCCTCGCCTGTGAGTTGCCGCATCGCCTGGGTTTACCTTTGTCCAGGCTTTCCATAGAAGACATACGGCGCGAGGTGCTGGAACAAGGATGGGTCGCCGACATCAGTGGTGCCACGATTTGGCGATGGCTCAGCCGCGACGCCGTCTGCCCCTGGCGTCATCGGACCTGGATCTTTCCGCGTGATCCCCGCTTCGCTGAAAAAGCCGGCCCGATCCTGGATCTGTACCAAGGCCACTGGGAAGGCCGGCCCCTCGGTTCCGACGATTTTGTGATCTCCGCCGATGAGAAGACTAGCATTCAGGCCCGCCGGCGCATCCATGCGTCGCGGCCGCCTGCTCCAGCCCACCCCGCGCTCGTGGAACACGAGTACGAACGACTGGGTGCGTGGGCTTCCCGAATATGCAGAGTCGCTTCCTGGCTTCGTAGTCACCGAGCGTCAGTTTCAGCAGTTCGCCGCGCCGCATTCCGGTGGTGAACAGGAGGACGATCGCAAGCCGAGTCAGTTCCGGGCGAAGCGGCGAAGCCGGGTTCCGTTTCAAGTGCGCAGCCGCACTGAGCAGTTTCCCTACCTGAGGCGCGGAGAATATGTATGGCTTGAGCCGTTGATGGTAGGGCGGAAAGAAACTGGGGTCTGGAACGAAGCACTTCGGTTCGGTCCGGCGGCGATACAAGCAGAAGCTCCGGACCTCCAGCATGCGAACTCGTCGAACCCCCGAAGTAACGTGTTCGTGAGTGTGACACCACGCCTGAAACACGGCAGCATTCAGGTCCGAGTACTTTGCTTTTTGGTCACAGAGGAACCGATCCACGGATTGCAGCGTGCGGGCTGGAAGATCGAAACGCCGCCCCCAAGCCCGCTTCAGATCCACATACCGAGCGAAGGAGGGCGCCAAGCGAGACGAAAACACCGGGGTGAACGACGAAATTCCTTTCATCCCCGCCCCTCCTTTCCGGTGCGCATGCTCGGAACCGCGAGAGCCACCTCACGCAGATCCCCAGTGGCCAATCGCAGGTACATGCACGTGGCCTCTGCGGTACGATGCCCGAGGATGTCGCCGATGGTCTTAAGAGGAGTTCCATTTTTGAGGAGACGCAGGGCGTACGCGTGGCGCATGCAATGTGGGCCTTGGTAGGAGACGCTGAGCCCGCTTTTGCGGACCAGCGCTTGAAAGGCCTCCGTGACAGCGGTCGGTTTCAGCACGCCGATGGGAGCGCGCATTCGCAGGAAGACTCTCCGATGTGGTGCCGGTGGTGGCGTTTTTTTCAGATGCTTCACCAGCGCGGACAGGACCTCATTGGTGAGCGGCAGTTCCAAAGCAGAGGAGGTCTTGCGCTGGTGGATTCGCAGGATGCCTTGTCTCCAATGGATGTCGTCGAGGGTGATGGCGACCACCTCGCTGGCGCGCAATCCGTAGGTGGCGATCAACAGGAACATCGCGTAGTCACGCAGGCCCATGGGCGATGCCTTGTCCACGGATTGCAAAAGTGTGCGAACTGTTTCCCACGGTAGGGCGCGAGGGAGTCGCTCCAGGCGGTACAGCCGCGGCGTATCAATCTGCCCATCCAGCCCGGTGGGAGCTCGCCTAAGCCGTCGATGCTGTAGTAGAGCCGAGGCCGAGCCGATAGTTTCCAACCTGATCTAGGGTAGGTCAATATGAACGAACCCGATACTTCCTTCAGCGCCCGCGGCCAACGTACATTAGCGGGAACTTGATTGTCAGGCACCGCTCGAAGCGGCGTATTAAGATAGCCTGCGTGGACCCCATCCTCCGTCACATCCGGCGCCAGCGGGAAGCTTACATCGCCCTCCTGGCCTCACTGGTGGAAGTAGAGTCGCCCTCGGGCGATGCCGCCGCGGTCGGCCGTTTCGTGGAACTCGTCTCCGATACGGTGGCCCCGCTGGGCCGGGTTCGCAAGCACCCCGGCGGCACGTTCGGCCCGCACCTGACTTGTGAGGTTCATTTGCCCGGGCGCCGCAAGAACGGACAGGTGCTGGTGCTGGGGCACAGCGATACGGTCTGGCCGCTGGGCACGCTGCCGAGGATGCCGTTTCGCCGCTCCCGCAGCCGGCTGTCGGGGCCGGGCGTGCTCGATATGAAAGCCGGCATCGCATCGTTCGTCTTTGCCGTCCGCGCTCTGGCCGAACTGGAAATTCCAGTGTCTTCGCGCATCTTGCTGCAGCTCAATTCGGACGAAGAGGTGGGCAGTCCCACGTCTCGCGCCCTTACCGAATCGAACGCCCGCGCGAGCCGCGCCGTGTTGGTTCTGGAGCCCGGCACCGGCTTGTCCGGCCAACTCAAGACCGCGCGCAAAGGCGTGGGCGTGTTCACTGTCGTTGTGCATGGCAAGGCCGCGCACGCGGGCGTCGATTTCTCGGTCGGCGCCAGCGCCATATTGGAACTGGCGCGCCAGATCGAGCGTATCGCCGGCTTCACTAATCTGGCGCGCGGCATCACCGTCAATCCCGGCGTGATTGCCGGCGGAACGCGCTCCAACGTAATTGCCGAATCCGCGCGCGCCGAAGTCGACGTGCGCGTGCCGCGCCTTGGCGACGCCGCTTCGCTCGAGCGCAAGTTCCACCGTCTCGCGGCTTTCGACAAACGCTGCCGCATCGAACTCGGCGGCGGCTTGAACCGTCCCCCCATGGAGCGCACGCCGGGCACCGTGCGCCTGTTTCGACTGGCGCAAAAGCTGGGGTCCGAATTGGGAGTGAGGGTGGAGGAGTCGCACACCGGCGGCGGCTCCGACGGCAACTTCACGGCGGCGTTGGGGGTCCCGACCTTGGACGGTCTCGGAGCGGCTGGCGAGGGTGCGCACGCCGCCAACGAAAGCGTCCTGATTAACCGCATCGCGGACCGCACCGCCCTGCTCGCCAAACTCCTGGCTGGCGTTTGAGTTGCCGGCGCCGGCCGGGCAGCATTTCTGAACCCCTTAAATGAGGGTATTGGCAACCACGATAAAGTGGTGCTAAACTCCGTTTAGGAGTTGCTTATGGTTAAGAAAATTGTCCTGATCTTTGCCGTCCTGACGATCGCAGTGTCGGTCGCGGGAACTCTGCCCACCGGGCATTCCAATTACAAGATCACCCTATTTCGGGCCGCCGTGCTCAATGGCACCGAATTCAGAGCGGGCGACTGCGTCCTCAGCCTCGACATGGTGGATTCCAAAGCCACCCTCACGCAGGGCAAGGTGTCGGTCGTCGTACCGGCCAAAATCGAAAGCGCGGACCAGAAATTCGATATCACCGCGGTGCGATTGACGCGCGATGGAGATAAACAGAACATCAGCGAAATCGAAGTCGGCGGCACCAAGACTAAAGTTACGCTGAATCCGTAAGAGTAGCGAATCGCCATGCCCTCCATGGCGAATGAAGATTGCCTCAGGGGCTCATGCTCGGGGGCCGGGGCAAATCCGGTCCTCGAGCCGGCCTAATGCCATTTCTCGATTCTGATTCCCCGCTTCCCAGATACAGCCCCACCGTGAGCAATCGCGCTAGGGCTGCGACCGCCTGAAAAGGTTCTAATAGTGAGGATTCTGCAAAAGTTGAGTGTTCGGTCTGGTGATCTGTCCCACCAATTTAGGCCGTAAATCGCTGACCTTCAGCCTATAAGTCTTTTAGAATGCGCGCGGGGCGACTGCAATATTCGTGGCTGCTAACCGAAATGTCTTTAGGCCTGGCGCGGATCATGTGCGGTTTACGCGCCACGGGAATTGGGTGGCCGGGGTCAACTTGACGTATCACGCCCGTTGCTGACTTCACCGGCCAATCATGATGCCCGCTTTGGATCTAACCTTCGCAGTGCGTGCGAGTTACGAGTGCGTGCACAGATTGGAACCGGTGAAGTCGTTAAATACCGGCCAATCCGTTTGATTCTAAATCGCTTACGCTGAAAGCAGCAGACCAAACGGACTGGCCGGTATTTAAGGACTTCTGGCTCGCTTCGAGAAATTAGCCGAGGTGTCGGGTGCATGATGTTTCCGGAAGCGCCATGATTCGCTCCCGATTTGAGTTCTCGCACGATATAATCGTGAAACGCTCGATGCTTTTGACTCCCGGTATCCGTCTGGGCCCGTATGAGATCCTTGCTTCCATTGGTGCCGGAGGCATGGGTGAGGTGTACAAGGCTCGTGACACGCGGCTCGATCGCTTCGTGGCCATCAAACTGATGCTTCCGCCGGCGGGGGATGACAGGGAGCGGATCAACCGTTTCATGGTGGAAGCGCGGTCGGCGGGCGCGCTCAATCATCCGAACATCGTCGCCATCTACGACATTGGGATGCACGAAGGTGCGCCATACATCGTCTCGGAACTACTCGAAGGTGGGGGCCTGCGGGCGCGGATGGACCGTGGGAGGCTGAGCCTGGCAGAGGTTCTGGTCTTCGCGCGGCAGACAGCGGAGGGGATGGCGGCAGCGCACGCGCGCGGCATCACGCATCGCGACATCAAGCCAGAGAACCTGTTCATCACAAATGACGGCCGACTTAAAGTGCTGGATTTCGGCCTGGCTCAAATGCAGAACCGCGGACGGTCGGCACGCGAAGAGAGTGCGACTCTGACTCAGGTCACCACGGCAGGCTCGATCATGGGAACCGTGAGTTACATGTCGCCCGAGCAAGCGGAAGGAAGGCCTGTCAGCGCGGCCTCAGACGTTTTCTCGTTCGGCGTCGTGCTTTACGAGATGCTTTGCGGCAGGCGCCCGTTTGACGGCGACACCAGCATTTCAGTGATCACGGCGATTTTGCGCGATCCGGCGCCGCTGAACGCGCTGGGCAGCGATGTTCCGCCCGAGTTGCGGCGCGTAGTGAGTCGCTGCCTGGAGAAGGATCCTCAGCGGCGGTACGCGTCAGGCGTTGAATTGCTGGAGGATCTGCGAACTGCGCCGGAAGTTCCCGTGAGCCGGCCGCTTTGGACAAAACGGTGGGCTGCCGGCGCCGCGGTTGCGATTCTGATGGCCGGAGGAGCGTGGTGGTGGCACGAACAATCGGGCGTGCGCTGGGCACGAAATGAGGCCCTACCCGAGATCGAACGGTTGAACGAGGCTCTCCACTGGTACAAAGCGCTGCGACTACTGCGGGAAGCGGAGCGCTACATCCCGAACGATCCGGATCTCCGGCGCCTCAAGGGCTTCATCGCCATGCCCGTGAATCTCCGGTCCGATCCACCAGGGGCTCTGGTCTCCATGCAAGAGTACTCCGCGCCCGGCAGTTCCTGGGAAGACCTCGGCAAGACACCGGTCGAGAACGCAACGGTTCCCCTCGGCATGGTCCGCATCCGCCTGGTTCATCCGGAATCAGAGCCGCTCGAGATCGGCTGGAACGCGGTTGCAAGCCGGACGTTGAATGTGCAGCTTGTGCCGAAATCGCGCGCGCCGGATGGGATGGTGCTGGTTGCTGAGGCCAATGGCGACGTCAATGGCTCACGCACGAAATTGCCCGAATGGTGGCTCGACCGCTACGAGGTGACGAACCGGCAATTTAAGTCCTTCGTGGACCAGGGCGGCTATCAGAAGGTCGAATATTGGAAGCATCGGTTCTTGACCGGCGCAAAGGAGTTGACGTGTGAAGGGGCCATGAACCTTTTCCGCGATTCCACGGGCCGCTCCGGTCCTTCAACGTGGGCGCTCGGAACCTATCCGGATGGTCAAGCGGACTATCCGGTGAGTGGCGTGAGCTGGTATGAAGCGGCGGCTTACGCGGAGTTCGCCGACAAGTCCCTGCCGACCGTGCATCACTGGCGGGCGGCAGCCGGCTTCACCGTGTTCTCCGACATCGCTGAAGCCAGCAACTTCTCCCATCAGGGCCCGGCCAGAGTTGGCGCTTACGCTGGGCTCGGGCCCTACGGGACTTTTGATATGGCGGGCAACGTGAAGGAATGGTGCTGGAACGAGGCGGGAACGAATCGGTTCGTCTTGGGCGGTGCTTGGAACGAACCCCAGTATCTTTTCCGGGAATACGATGCGCGCGATCCGATGGCCCGGGAGGCGAACTTCGGATTCCGCTGTGCCCGGTACATCAATGAGCCCCCGAAAGAGGTCTTTGAACCGATCGTCCGTAGCGAGCGGGATTACGGCCGGGAGAAGCCGGTGAGCGACGAGGCATTCGGGCTCTTCCAAAGTCTCTACTCCTATGACAATTCGGCCCTGGATGTGCAGGTCGAGTCAACGGAGGACTCGGCTTACTGGCGCCAGGAACGTGTGAGTTTTCTGGCCGCTTATGGCGGCGAGCGCGTGCCCGCGGTTTGGTTCACCCCCCACAATGCGGCCCCACCATACCAGGTGGTGGTTTACCTGGCGAGTTCCATCGCGGTGGCCGAACCCAGCAGCCGGAATCTGGAACCACTGTATATCGATATGCTCCTGCGCACCGGGCGAGCGGTTCTCTACCCAATCGTCAAGGGCACCTATGAGCGCCGGGTGGGAACCACTGGCTTAAACAGCGCGCGAGACCTGGTCATCCAGGAGTCCAAGGACATTCGCCGTTCGCTCGATTTCCTAGTAACCCGGGCGGATGCGGATCGCGACCGGATCAGCTATCTCGGCTTCAGCCGCGGCGCCGCGCTGGCGCCCATGATGTTAGCCTTTGAGCCTCGGTTCAAGACCGCCGTCTTGATTGCCGGCGGGCTTCCGCTGAACCAACCGGCGCCGGAAGTGGACCCGTTGAACTTCCTGTCGCGTATCCACATTCCGGTGCTCATGGTGAACGGACGGAACGATTTCACTCGTCCGTACGCGACTGCGCAAGTGCCCATGCTCAAGTTCCTGGGTACGAGTGCGAAGGACAAGCATCTTGAAGTCTTCGATTCCGGCCATGCGCCGCCCGTCACCCCGACAGCCAAAGTGGTTCTGGAGTGGTTGGACCGGTACCTGGGCGCACCGAAGCTTAAGAATTGACTTTCGGGCCAGGCGATCGGAAAGCCGGTTTCCCGCGTTAGGATAATTCGTCCACCTCCAATGACACGCGAAGGGCTGCGGCTCCGAAATTCCGAGCGTATGGGTGGGCAACCCGGAAGTTGACCCGATACGGCGTTCGAGGAGATGGCGTCGGGCCGGATGTGGAATCTTTCTACAGCGCGACACCATCTCCCCCAACCGGACTTCCGGGGCGCCTGGTGGGGAGAAAAGGATTTCGCGATAGGCAGCAACCCTTTTCAGTATCGGACCGCGTCTGACAGGACGTCCTCTTTTCCTTTCCGGCCGGGGTTCGTATGCCGGGCGCCCCGGGCAGGCTGGAGGCCTCGGACCGTATCGGTGCTCGCAATGGATGTATATTGAATCGGACTGGAAGATCAATGAGAAATGAGAAGGCCGGTTGCAAGCGGCGGGCTCGCGCTTCACGCGGGGCGAAATCCTTCGGGGTGCGCCTCGGGGAACAGACGGGAGTCTTGGCGCGCACGTGCCGAGTTACCTTGGCCGCCAGGACCAGGGGCCGGATTATGAAACTCCTGCTTGCCGTTCTTAGCGTGCCAGCCGCGTGGGCGGCCGCCGACGATTGGAGCCTTCCCCGCAGCGCCGAATCCTGCGGTGATTGCCACCGGACCGGGTTCGCGATCTGGAATAGCTCCCGGCACGCCCGTGCCCTCGACAGCCGCCTGTTTCGGGACACCATGCGGTTCACCGGGCTCGACTACGGAGATGAGGCGGGCCGGTCCTGTCTCAGTTGCCACGCTCCGCTGGCGGGACCGGGCAACGATCCCGAGTTGAGGCTGAAGGCGACCTGGGAAGGTGTGACCTGCGATTACTGCCACTCGGTTCGAGAGGTCTCGCTGGCGGCGGCCAACGCCGTGGCCAAGCTCACGTTCAACGCGGAGAAGACGGGCCCCCCGTGGATGAAGCCGGACCCGCGTCAGCACGGTACCGCTTCGGTCGATGTGCTCGCGAAGTCCGAGTTCTGCGCGCTCTGCCACCAATACCAGAATGCACTCGGCTTCCCTGTCATCACCACGTTTGCAGAGTGGGGAGCCAGCCGCTACGCGAAAGAAGGCCGTCAGTGCCAGAGTTGTCACATGTCGTCCGTAGCTCATGGCGACTTATCCAAACGCGTCGCAACTCAACCACTGGACAAGGAATGGCACGATAGCCACTGTGATTTCTGCCATGGAGTACACATCGGCGAGGATGTCAAACGGCCGGCCCAGGCCGTTGCGGCAGCCAAGACCACTCCACCTCCCGACCGGCTCAGTTGGCACGGGTTGGAGGGCGGCTCTTCCGTCTCACGTCTGACCAAGGCGATCAGCGTGCAAATGACCGGCGCTCGTGAGGGCGGCAAGTTGAAGGTGAACGTGGAGGTGGCCAATACTGGTGCGGGCCATCATCTGCCGAGCGGGTCACCCATGCGGCAACTGATCCTGGAGGTCAACGCCGAAACGGACGGCGGCGCGCACTTTTCGGCGCAGCGCTCGTATTGCCGGACCTTTTCGGATCGGCATGCCAAACGCCTGGATCAGGAATACAAGGTCTTCGTCGAGGGCAACCAGATAATCGAGGACACCCGCCTGGCTCCCGATGAAAAGCGCACGGAGACATTCCTGTTTGACGTCCCGCTGGGCGCAGCAACCATGGTCAACGCCACGTTGTGGTATTTCTACTCGCCGCTAGGGAAGACCGACAGCCAGATGCGCACCGCGGTTCTCTCGCTCAAGAGCCGTTTCCGATGACGCGCAAGGGCGAAAGGGGGCTCGGTGCACCCAACCTCTACGATGCGGCCGACAAAGCTGCGCAGGTCTGGGCCATGTTGTGGTGGTTCGCTGGCGAGAACAGCCGCTCGCACCAGAAACTCAGCCAGCAGGGCGCGAAACGGGGTTGTGGGAGACAACTCCGGGCTCTGTCGCGCGGCGGCACGGATAGCACTCGATGGCGAACCCTCGCGCGCTCGCCGCGGCCGCGATCGAGGTCCCTTCGATTCGCGCCCGCGGGCTCGCAAGGAGGGAAATAACGCGTGGAAACAGCTTGTAGGCTTGGTTCTTGAAACGGCTGGGATGCCCCACCGCACTCTGACTACGCCTCCCGCGTAACGCATCTCAGCATACGCGCGCCGAGCTTGCGTTCCACCTCATCACGCGTGGTCTTGCCGACTTTGAAACTACTCGCGGCGAATCCGGGGAAAACGCAGCAAATCAATAGGGTCACAGTCCAGTGAACACGCTTGCTGATTAGGGTTGACGCCACGTGCACGGTAAGGATATAAACCAATTTGGCAGGTTTAGGTCGCCGACACCACCCACAGAGATCCTCGTGCGGGCAGTAGAAGCGCATCGTCGGCCGGCCCACGGCCTCCGCGATTGCCTCAGCATCGGTGTAGTCACTCTTGTTGGTCTTCACATATGGCTTGACATGCTGCGGGAATCAGGCACACCTCGTGTCCCTGCTGTGGCAACGCCCGACCCAGGAAATGGGCGCATCCGCAGGCCCCGGGACGCCCGTCGCGCGAACAACGTCGGCTGACCCAAGCCGACTTCCCGTTCCCCATCCGGCCGTGGAACGCCCGCTCCATCCGAGTGGTCCGACGTCCGGCCGTTGCCGAGACTTCCCAGATCGCCGAATCTGAGGGCATTGATCCTCGCGCGGCACTCCAACCAACCGTAACGTCGCACAAAGCGCGGTGAGTGCGGAGCCGGTTGAAAGGCTAAGTGGGCTCTGGCAACTCATGTTGCGACCGATCAAGAGATAAGCAATGGGCTCTTGATGGCACCCGCCGAACGCCTGAATTGCCGTCATCATGCGGGGCAATTTGCCGCTGAGCACCGCATACCGATGCCGGCGTAGCGAACTCTCACGGCAGGATCGTGGAAGTCCGAGCCTACCTTGATTCGGCTCTCGTTGCTCGTCTGTTCGAGGAGAATCCGATCTAGCGACCCGCATCCCGGTTAGTGCGTTTTACGCTCAAATACGCTTGGTTCCTCGCAGTCGTGCTTTTCCCGTGCTTTCGCCCTAAGCGTAAATGGTCGATGGTTGTTGCTGACAATGACTGATCTTTCGTTGACGAGCCTCCAAAAGGGTTGTCAGTATCTAGCAGGATGCTGAAAAATAGCCCGGGGCGGAATTCAGTGTCCTTCCCGCTTTTCTTTCAGAAGCTCCCTGGTGTTTCGCATAACAGCTCTGCGTAGGGGGATACAGACCCAAAACGCC
>JBEKZL010000084.1:0-24589 GCA_049509915.1 Bryobacteraceae bacterium
AAACCGTCAGCAGTGTAGTTGATTCTACGGTCGCAACGCGCATAGGACAACCTCCTTCTGGAGGCATCAGCCCTAAAACAGAATAGCATTAAAATGCCGTTAAGTGAACAGTATTGGGACTAACCCGGATACTTCATCACCTCCACCCCCACGAATACCGCGATCCTTCGCGCTCGGCAAGAACCTCGTGTGATCAGAGCAACTTGCGCGCCGGTTACAATACGCCGTGAGTACAATTACAATTCAGACGGTAACTACACACGAAATATGAGTTATCGATAACAACGTATTCAAACACGCGCTCGCGAATATCGCGATGCAATTCCCGGGCTGTTCCCGCACATTCATATCGGAGATTTCATGGATTTTTTCGATTAGGTGGGCTATTCTGGCAGGCAGTAAATAGTCCGTAGGCGGTCGGCAAGTGTATTTTTGCGACCGGTGCCTGCGACTAAATGCACGATCCGCACGGAGGGGGAGCTGTTTAGGATGCGCGCCACGAAAATCTTGTCTGCTTGCACCCACGGGAGACACACTGTCTTCCTGATCGGCTTTTTACTCGGCACCTTGCCGCTGGCCGGCGCTACTACAATATCTCCGTCCGATTGCCAGCCGGCGACCGCGGACTCCACCGTTAGCCCAACCGCTTTGTTAGTGACAAAGATCGCCGCCCCCTCCGCCACGCCCGGGCTTTCGTCGCTGACGCTGACGCTGACGGGACTTGTATTGGTGGGGGCGGGAACCATCGGGCGCCGCTGGACACGCAGGAAAGGCCGCTCCTGAAACAGCTTCGCCGCGATAGAACGGCCGGCACATCGACGCCTATCTCTTCGCGTCGGATCAAGCTTTGTGCGCGCCGTTGGCACCTGACACTAGCGGCGCGAGATCGGGCAGAATCTTCTCTAACTCGGCGAGCAGCGGGGTGACGCCGCTTTCGTACCTGCGCCAACGCTGGAGCGAACTACGGAAAAGCGGCTTGCGCACCTGAACGGAACTGGCGGTCTTCACCGGCCGTCTGGTTTTATGGAAGCTGATGCAGCGATCGTCCCAGGGCAGGCCGCAATACTCGATCATCCGCCGGGCCTGGCCTTCCAGGTCGCCGACCACCTGCTCGTAAGAGACATCTAGGATTGCGCCCGGCGGAAGCACGCGCCGCCAGTGAGTCATGAGCTCGTCGTAATAGCGGTAAAAGCGCCCCAATTCCGCCAGATCGTAAGTATAGTGGTGACCGAATGTGAACAACTTGGAATAGCAGGACACGCAGGTGTCCATCGGGTGGCGCATGGTATGGATGATCCTGGCGTTTGGCAACGCCAGGCGGATCAGGCCGATATTGAGGAAGTTGCCGGGCAGCTTATCGACGATCCGCACCTTCCCCCCCGCCACCGACGGCAGCCGTGCCAGGTAGGACTGGCCGATGCGCCGCAACCCGGCGCCGTCAACCGCGCGAGTGCACTCCGGATATTCCGCCGCCCGGCCGCCGGCATGGAACACGGCGCTGGCCGCCGCCTCGAAATCCATCAGTTCGCCGGCGCCATGAATTTGCGGATGGCTGGCGAGTATCTGCTCGATCAGACTGCTGCCGGAGCGCGGCATGCCGAGGACAAACACCGGAACCGGCGAGCCTTCGCCCTCGCCCAGAAAGCGATCGAGCAGCCCCTTGTCGAACACGGTCGAAACCCGCTCGAAAAGGTCGAGAAGCTTGGCTTCGTCGTAATCGATTTGCTTGCGTTTCAGACCGTTGCCCTGGAGCAGATGCTCCCAGGCACGCGCGTAATCTCCGGTGTCTTCGAAGGCTTTCCCCAGGGCGAAATGGATACGCATCGCCGTGCTTGCGGGCAAATCGTGCCTGCCGGCCAGCGCTTCCAGCACCGGCAGATCGGCATCGCCGGGAAGGTAGGACTTGATGTCGGCGCGATTCAGGTGAGCCTCTCCGAAGTCCGGCCTGATGGCGATGGCTCGCACGTAGTGCGCCATGGCATCGTCGAGCTTACCCTCGTCCTTGAAGATGTTTCCCAGGCTGTTGTGTGCGTCCGCGTGGTCGGGGTTAGCAGCCAGGGCGCGTTCAAGGTGGCTCATCGCCTCCGCAATCCTGCCTTGTTCCGCCAGCGCCGTACCCAGGTTGCTGTGGGCATTGGCATCGTTCGGCCGCAGCACGAGGACGCGCTCGTAGTGGGCAATCGCCTCCTTGACCCTGCCTTGCCCGATCAGCGCAACTCCCAGATTGTTGTGCAGGTCGGCATGGTCCGGGTTCACCGCCAGGGCGCGTTCGAGGTGGGCAATCGCGTCCGCGTTCCTGCCTTGCGCCATCAGCGCGGTGCCAAGGTTGTTGTGGGCATTTACATGGCGGGGGTTCAACTCCAGGGCGCGTTCGTAGTGGGCGATTGCGTCCGCCATCCTGCCTTGCGCCGCCAGTGCGAGACCCAGATTGCTGTGCGGATCCGGGCGGTCGGGATTCAGCTCCAGGGCGCGTTCGTAATGGGCGACCGCGTCCGCAAACCTGCCTTGCGCTCCCAGTGCCAGGCCAAGATTGTTGTGCGCGTTCGCATGGCGAGGGTACAGGGCCAGGGCGCGTTCGTAGTGAACGATGGCGTCCGCGACCCTGCCCTGAGCCGCCAGCGCGGTGCCCAGATTGTTGTGCGCGTCCGCGTAGCCGGGGTTTAGCTCCAGGGCGCGTTCGTAGTGGGCGATCGCGTCCGCAAACCTGCCCTGCCCGGCCAGCGCCAGGCCCAGATTGTTGTGAGCATTGGCATGCCCCGGGTCTAGCGCGACGGCGCGCTCCAGGTGGATCATCGCTTCCGCAACCTTGCCCTGCATTCCTAGCTCGGTGCCCAGGTTACTGTGAGCATTGGCCGAGTCCGGCCTGATCGCAACGGCGCTCCGGTAATGCCCTATCGCTTCGTCGCGCTTTCCTTGCTCACTTAGAATGACGCCCAGGTTGTTGTGCGCCTCGACGTAATCGGGTTTCAGGGTTAGGGCACGCTCGAATTGAGCCACCGCGTCCGCGACCTTCCCCTGCGACCTCAGGGCGTTACCCAGGGTGTAGTGATAGAAAGGAATGCCCTCCTTGATCCGGATTGCCTGGCCGATCCGGTCCACAGCTGCGTCGTAGCGGCCGCTCTCAAAGGCGATGAGACCGAGAAAGTACTGGCTGTCGGCGTGCCGGGGTTCGGCCGTCACAACCAGCTTGAAAAGCCGCTCCGCCTCGGCCTGCCGTCCCGCCTGGTGATGCCGCAAGGCATCGTCGAAAGTCGCTCGTATATCCGCAACCACTTCGTCACTGCGATTCAGGCTCTTACCTGTTCGGTGCGGTTTTCGATTCTTCGACAATAAACCCCCGGGCTCAGCCAGCGGACAGGTTACAACTGAGATACTTTGGTCTTCGCGGTAGTCTTAGTGCGGTCCTACTCCATTCTATACCCGTTCGCTTGCGGTACTTACCGCGACCGCCAGGAAGCGGTTGCCGCACCCGTTCCCGAACTTCCTTTTTGGTTCCGGCTCTGTCCGGCGCAACCTGCGTGGCGTGCGCACCGCGTTAAGCTGATGCTGAACCATGAAGAATACCGCAGTCCTTCTGATCGACTGTCCGGACCGCAAAGGCCTGGTCGCCGCCGTATCGAGCCTCCTTTATCGATACGGGGCCAACATCACCCATGCCGATCAACATCAAGACCACGAAGCCGGGCTGTTTTTCATGCGCGTCGAATGGGCGCTGGAGGGATTCGATCTGGGTGCGTTCCGGGCGGAATTCCAAACCACCGCCGCCCAACTGCAAATGCAATGGCACCTGAAGCTGATGTCGGACGTTCCGCGGGTGGCCATCTTCGTTTCTCAACACCTGCACTGCCTGGTGGATATCCTACACCGGCAACAGGCCGGAGAACTCGCCTGCGCCGTTCCGCTGATCCTCGGCAATCACGGCAACGCGGAACCGCTGGCGCGATTCTATGGGGTCGAGTTTCGCCACATCCGGGTAAATTCCGAAACCAAACAGGCCGCCGAATTGGAGCAGCGGAGGCTATTATCGGCGGCGGGGATCGAGCTCATCGTGCTGGCCCGTTACATGCAAGTCCTGTCGCCGGAGTTCGTGGCCGAGTACCCGCAGCGAATCATCAATGTGCATCATTCCTTCTTACCGGCTTTCGTTGGCGCCCGGCCGTATCATGCGGCGTTCCAGCGCGGCGTGAAACTGATCGGCGCCACTAGCCACTACGTTACCCCGGCACTCGACGACGGTCCCATCATCGAACAGGACGTGGCCCGAATTTCCCATCGGGATCAGGTGGAAGACCTCATCAAGAAGGGCCGGGATATCGAGAAGGCCGTGCTCTCCCGGGCCATCGCCTGGCACCTGGAACATCGCATTCTGTGTTACGGGAACAAAACTGTGGTGTTCGATTAGGGAGCGTCAATTCCTTAGTGCCAGACACTTCACTCATTCGTAGCGGATCGACCGCAGCGCATCCAGCCTGGCGGCTCGTCTCGCCGGCACCAGCACAGCGACCATCGCTACCACCAGCAGCAGCACCGACACGCCGGCGAAAGTTGCGCCGTCCCGCGCACTTACTCCATACAGAAAACCGCTCAGGATGCGGCTCACCAGGAAAGCCGTCCCCAGTCCGATGCCCAGCCCGATACCTGTCAGCCAGATCCCTTGGCGCGCCAGCAGCCGCAGCACGTCCCCCGGTTGCGCGCCGATCGCCATGCGAATGCCGATCTCCCTGGTTCGCCGCCGCACCGCGTAGCTCATCACCCCATACAGACCCACCGCCGCCAGTGCCAGCGCGATCGCGCCGAAAATCCCGAACAGCGTGCCGCACAGGCGCGGCACCAGCAGCGCCCTGCCGGCGTGGTCTTCGATCGTCTCCACGTTGTAGACCGGCAGCGAGGGTTCCAGTTCGCGCATCCGCCTGCGAACCGGATCGATAACGCTGGCCGGCGCGCCCGCCGTTCGCACCCCCAGCACCACGCCGTACAGCCCCCAGAAGTAGCCGTACTCCCGTTCCAGCGAAACGTAGATCTGCGGCCGCGGCCCTTCGGTTGGCGTCCGCGACTTGGCGTTCCCCGCCACCGCGATCACCTCGTGCGGCATCCCCTCCCAGGCCACCACCTTCCCCACCGCGTCTTCGCCCGCGAACAGGCGCGCCGCCAGCGCTTCGTTAATCGCCGCCGGCGGCAGCCCGGGGCGTTGTCCGCTATCGAAATCCCGTCCCCGCACCAGCGGTATGCCCAGGGTTCGGAAGTATTGGGAGGTGACACCGTAGATATCCGCCACCAGAGGCGTGTTCGCTCCGGGCCGCGAAACACCGGCCGCGTTGGGCGCCAGGCTCAGCGGCATGGTATCCGCCAGTCCCGCCGATTCCACCTCGGGAAGCGCGCGCACGCGCTGCAGCAGGCTTCCGAACAAGTTCTCTGCCCGCGGGTTCGAATACCCGGCCGCTCGCGGATCGAAGCTCAACAACAGCACGTTGCGGGCGTTCATTCCCAGCGGAACCGACGAAGCGTTCTGCAAGCTCCGCAAAAACAGTCCCGCCGCCACCAGCAGAACCAGCGAAACCGCTACCTGCGCCACCACCAGACTGTTCCTCCAGCCAAACCGCCGCGGCCAGGTCCCTCCGCCATCCGCCTTCAACATCGACGTGAGCTCGACGCGCGTGCTCTTCAGGGCCGGCGCCAGGCCGAAACCTATGGCCGCGACTCCCGCCATGCCCGCCGTGAAAACCAGAACTCTCCAATCGATACCGAAATCGAGCGCGGCCGGAATCGGCAGCGCGCCCTGAAGCTTGCCCATAAGGCTGGTGGCGACCCATGCCAGGGCAATGCCGAAGGCGGCGCCGATGGCGGAAAGCAGCAGGCTCTCCGTCAGCAGTTGCCGCAATAGCCGCCGCCGACCCGCGCCGATTGCCAGCCGCACGCCGATCTCTTGCTGCCGCGCAGCCGACCGGGCCATCAGCAGGTTGGCCACATTAGCGCAGGCCACCAGCAATACCAGCCCCACTACCGCCATCAAAGTACCCAGCAGCGCTCTGGCCTGGTCCGGCGCCACACTCAGCGCGTCCGCCGCCACCAACCGCAGGTTTCGTTTCGAATTTCCCCGGGGGTACAGCCGGTCGAGACGTGTTTCGACGATTGCCAGCGCCGCCTGCGCGGCCGGCCGCGAAATGCCGCGCTTCAAGCGCGCCGTGACGAAGAGCCAGGCGTAGTTGCGATCCTGTTCGAGCGGACCCTGCGCGCCCTGTCCCAATTGTGTCACGGTCTCCGGATAAAGCCCCAGCGGAATCCAGAAGTCGGTTGCCAGGCCGCGTATGTTCCCGTGAAAGTTCAGCGGCGCGATGCCGATCACCACATAGTTCTTCTCGCCCAGGCTGATCGTCCTGCCGGCGATATGCTCGTCGCCGCCGAACTTGCGCTTCCAGAGCGAATCGGAAATGACTACCACTCTCGACCGGTTCTCCTCGCCGCGGAAGCCCCGGCCCACCGCCGGTTCCGCGCCCAGCACGGAGAAGTAGTTGGTCGACACCAATTGCCCCCAGAGGCGCTCGGGATTGGCGCCGCCGACCGAACGCGGCACCGACGGATAACTGGCCGCCACGTCTTCGAAGGCGCTCACCTGCCCTCGATAGTCCTCGAAATCCGGGTACGAAAGGCGTGCCGCGCCGTTGCTCTGGTGGAACGAACCTAATCGCTCCGGCTCGCGTACCGGAAGGCTGCCCAGCAGCACCGCTTTTACCATGCTGAAGACGGTCGTGTTGGCGCCAATCCCCAACGCCAGCGAGACCACCGCCGCGGCCGCGAAACCCGGGCTGCGGCCGAGAGCGCGGCACGAGTACCTCACATCGCGCGCCAGGTCTTCGAGCCAGCCGATCTGCCACGCCGCCCGGGTTTCCTCCCGCGCGCGCGCTCCCGATCCGAATTCGCGCCGAGCCTCCACCAGCGCCCACTCCCGCTCCACCCCGCTCCGCTCCAGTTCATCCGCCCGCGCTTCGATGTGGAACTGAATCTCCCGCTCCAGTTCGTCATCGAACCGTTGCCGCCGCGCCAGATACCCGATGCGATTGCCGATTTCCTTTTTCAAAGACATGCGCGTGCCCCCGTCGGTTCATGCCGACTTCATCACCAGCCGGATCGCCTGCACCAGCCGTTCAAACTGGCTCGATTCCCGCTGTAACTGTTTCTTGCCCTCCGCGGTAAGCCGGTAGAAGCGCGCCTTCCGGTTGTTCTCCGATATCCCCCACTCGGCCGCCAGCCATCCCTTCACCAGCATCCGGTTCAACGCCGGATACAGCGACCCGTCTTCGATTTCGAGCCCCTCCCCGGAAGCCTCCCTGATCCGGCGCGCAATCGCGTAGCCGTGCAGCGGCCCCCGCCGCAGCGTTCGCAAAACCATCATGTACAGCGTTCCCGGCAGCAGCTCCGGGTATTCCGCCTGTTTCATGCGCCGCCTCCTTCCCTTGTCCGTACTATGTATAGCACCGAAAGGAAAGCAATGCAAACGCCCGCCGGGGTGGCGCCCTGCTAGAATTTACCATGGCCATGAGACCCCCTATTCACGCCCTTTCGCGGCTTGCCCTCCTCGCGGCGCCGGCGCTGTTGCTCGGCCAGACGCCCGCGCCCCTGCGCCCGCCGGCCGTTCCGCTGGTGACTCATAACCCCTTCTTCAGCATCTGGTCCGCCGCCGACCGCCTCACCGACGCCGCCCCCATCCACTGGACCGGCAAGCCCAACCGCCTCACCGCCCTCGTTCGCATCGATGGAAAGACCTTTCAGGTGATGGGACGCGAGCGGACTCCCGGTGCCGTTCTCGAACAGAAACAGCTAACCGTCCTGCCCACTCGCACCATTTACAACTTCGCCGGAGAAGGCGTCCGCCTGGAGTTGACATTCTTTACCCCGGCCCTCCCGCACGATCTCGATATTCTCTCCCGCCCCGCCACCTACATCGAGTGGGCCGCTTCTTCCACCGACGGAAACCCGCACCGCCTGCAACTCTATTTCGATGCCGCCGCCGATCTGGTCGTCAATACGCCGGATCAGCCCGTCTGGTGGGGCCGCTACTCGTTCGACGGCCAGACCGCGCTGCGCATGGGCTCCCGCGAGCAAGCGACGCTCCGCCGCCGCGGCGACGACGTCCGCATCGACTGGGGCTACCTCTACCTCGCCAGCGACGGCCGCCCCGGCGCCTCCAGCGCCATTGCTCCTCACTCCCAGTCGCGGGCCCGCTTCGAAGCCAGCGGCGGCTTGCCCGATTCCGACGATCTCCCCGACGGCACCGCGCCCGGCGCCGGTTCCACCGTATCCCTCGCCGCCAGCCTCGACCTGGGCTCCGTCGGCGCCGCGCCCGTTTCCCGCTACCTGATCCTCGCCTATGACGACCTGTACTCCATCGAGTATTTCCAGCGTGCCGAGCGCCCCTGGTGGCGCCGCCATGGCGCCGGTGCGGCCGATCTTCTCCGCGACGCCCAACGCGACCACGATTCCCTGCTCGAACGCGCCAGGTCCTTCGACGACGAGCTCATGGCCAATATGCGCGCTGCCGGCGGCGAGGAATATGCCCGCCTCGGCGCACTGGCTTACCGCCAAACGCTCGCCGCTCATCAATTGGCCGCCGATGCCGACGGCACGCCCATGTACTTTCCCAAAGAGAATTTCAGCAACGGCTGTATCTCCACCGTCGATGTGATCTACCCCAGCGCGCCCTTTACCCTCCTGTTTAATCCGCTGCTGCTGAAAGCCCAGCTTGAACCGGTCCTCCAGTACGCCCGCATGGCCCGCTGGCCTTGGCCCTTCGCTCCTCACGATCTGGGTACCTACCCGCAGGCTAACGGACAGGTCTATGGCGGCGGCGAGCGCACCGAGGAGAACCAGATGCCGGTCGAAGAGAGCGGCAATATGTTGATCCTGGTCGCCGCCCTCGCCAAGGTCGAAGGCAATGCTACTTATGCCGAGAAGTATTGGCCGCAACTTACTAAGTGGGCCGAATATCTCAAGACCAAGGGTCTAGATCCCGAAAATCAGCTTTCCACCGACGATTTCGCCGGCCATCTCGCCCACAACGCCAACCTTTCCCTCAAAGCCATCCTCGCGCTCGGCGCCTACGGAACTCTCTGCCAGGCCACTGGACGCACCGCCGAAGCCGCCGCCTACCGCGATCTCTCGCACGACTATGCCAAAAAGTGGATAGACCTTGCCGCCGAAGGCGATCATTACCGCCTGGCATTCGATAAACCCGGCACCTGGAGCCAGAAATACAACCTGGTTTGGGATCGCATCCTCGGCCTCGATCTCTTCCCCGCCGAAGTTGCCCGCAAGGAAATTGCCTTCTACGAGAGCAAGCAGAACGGCTACGGGATTCCCCTCGATAACCGCCGCGATTACACGAAACTCGATTGGACCATCTGGAGCGCAACCTTAGCGGCCGACCGCGCCGATTTCGAGAAGTTGGTCGCGCCCGTTTACCGCTGGCTCGACGAGTCTCCCAGCCGTGTCCCGCTGACCGACTGGTACGATACCGTCACCGGCAAACAGCAAGGCTTCCAAGCCCGTTCCGTAGTAGGCGGAGTCTTCGTAAAAATGTTGACCGACCCCGCCGTGTGGCACAAATACACGGCCAAAGCGCTCGGCAAGTAGGCAGTCTTCACCCATCTCGCCCTCTGGCCGTAGGGGCGGAGCGCCGTTCTTTGTGCCCTGCACCCGGCTTGGGCCCGCCGTTCCGCCTTCCAGCCGACTGACGATATTGTTCGCCGTACGCGCCGCCAAGGGGTTACTGTTCACGCAGCACGGTCACCGGGTCCACGCGGGTAGCCCGGAGGGCGGGCAGCGCGCACGCCCCCAGGCCGACCGCGGCCAAAGTCAGGACTACTGCCGACATCACCACCGGGTCGAGCGGTTTCACGCCGTAGAGCTGGCCGGCAACTACCGAGCGCAGCGCTACCGAACCCGCCGCGCCGACCAGCAGCCCCGCGCCCAGCAGCCACACGGCTTCGCCTAACACCAGCCTTACCACCCCACCCGCGGTACAGCCCAGCGCGGCGCGAATGCCGATCTCGCGCTGGCGCTGCGTCACCAGGTAGGCCAACACGCCGTAGATGCCTACGCCCGAAAGGACAGGGCCAGACAGCCGAAGAACATGGCGAGCGTCAGCGATGCACGCCGCGAGGCCAGCGCCAGGTCGCCGCGCTCCTCCATAGTGTGTACATCGAACAGCGCCAGGTTCGGCGCGATAGCCGCGAACCGGGCACGCACCGCGCGCAGGATCGGGCCGGTGTCGCCAGCGGTCCTGATCGCGAGCGCGTATCCCCGCCGGACATTCTGCGCATACGGTAGGTAATAGGCGCCCACCGGATTGCCGCTACCTTCCACATCCGCCGTGTGCACGGGGCGGACCACCCCGACCACGGTCATCCAGTGCGTATGCTCGTCGGTCTTCAGCAGATTGTGGATGTCCTGCGGAAGATACATGCGCCGGCCGATGGGGTTGCGGCCCGGCCAGAAGTGGCGCGCCAGCGGCTCGTCCACGAGGATGGCTCCCGGCGCGGATTCGCCGTCGCGCCTGTCGAACGGGCGCCCCGCTGCCATGGCGATGCGCATGGCCTCGAAATAGCCGGGCGTCACCGTCACCTGTTCGGGCGAGATCACCGATTCCCCCGGTTTCATCGTGTAGCCTTCGGCCAGGATCACGCTGTCGCTGTGGTCGCCGCTCCAGGGGATGGTACTGGTAGCGCCGGCCGCCATCACCCCCGGAATGGCGCGGATGGCGTCGAGCGTGCGGTCAATCAGCGCGCGCGCGTCGGTGTCTTTGGGGTAGAGCGACTGGGGCACGCTGGTAGCAGCGGTCACCACGCCTTTGACATCGAATCCGGGGTCGACGTGGAGCAACCGGCTGAAACTCGCGAGCACCAATCCCGCGCCGGCCAACAACACGAAAGCCAGCCCGACCTGCGCCACTACCAGGATCCGCCGCACGCGCCGCGCCCGCCGCCCGCCGGTGCCCGAACGGCTCTCTTCGCGAAGCACGGTGTTGACCCGCGCCCGCACCACCTGCACCGAGGGGATCAACCCGATGACAATGCCCACCAGCGCGGCGGTCCCAAGCATCGCGAGCACTACCAAACCGTCCACGTGAATCTCATCGGCGCGCGGCAGGGTTTCGATCCCGCTGTGCGCCAGAGCGGCCAACAATCCCGCCCCCAGCGCGGCCCCCAGCGCGCCGCCGGCCAGCGCCACCAGAATACTTTCGGTCACCAACTGCCGTATTAGACGTCCGGCCCCGGCGCCCAAGGCCAGGCGGGTGGCAAGCTCCTTGCGCCGCACCGTGGTTCGCGCCAGCACCAGGTTCGCGACATTCACCGCGCCGATCAGGAGCACAAACGCCGCTCCGCCCCAGAGCAGGTAAAGCGCGCCCCGGACCTGCTTCACCAACATTTCCGCCAGCGGCACCACCACGGTATGGAAGCCGGCGTTGATCAGGAGATCCTTGAAGCTTGGAAACCGGTCGAGGCTGGCGCGGTTGAGGGCGTCCACCTGGGATTGTGCCTGCTCCAGGCTCGCCCCCGGCTTGAGCCGCCCGATGCTCTGCCAATTATTCGAGTGGCGGACCTCCCGCTGCTCCGGTGTGAAGGCCGCCGGTACCCAGAGACGAACCTCGGGATCGATGAAGTTGAAGCCCGCCGGCATCACGCCCACCACGGTGTACGGCTGCCCGCTAATGCGAACGTCGCGGCCGAGCGCCGCCTGCGGGGTCGAGAAAAGTTGCCGGCTCAGGCCGTCGCTCAAAATGGTCTTATGGTTGGCGCCGGGCTCGCCCTCGGCGTCCACGAAGGCACGCCCATAGGCCGGCGGTACGCGCAGCAGCCGGAACAGCGAAGGCGTCGCCTGCATGCCGGTGACCCGCTCCGGCGTGTCCCGCATCTGCAGCGTTTGGCCCGCGGTGCGGAATAGCGCCTGCTCGGAGAAAACGTGGACGTCGCGGAGCCGGTCGTAATAATCGCCGGAAGCACTGTAGTAACCGAAATCGGCGCCCGCCTTCGGGTATCGATTGGCCATCAGCAGAATGGAGCTGGCGTCGGGCACCGGCAGCGGCCGCAGCAACACCGAATTCACCACCGCGAAAGTGGCCGTGTTGGCGGCGATACAGACGGCGATCGTCAGAACCACCGTCAGGGTGAATCCCTTATCGCCGATGAGCGAGCGGGCGGCAAGCCGAAGATTGCGGAAGGCGGATTCCATATCAGCTAATACGCAGTTCGCACGCTCTCGTTTGACAAATCTCAACTTTCCCGGGCCGGTTATGAATCCCGCGGTAACGTGTTAAACTAGAGGCTTCCCCTACTGAGGTTTTTGTGGATAGAGTCACGCGTAAAGAGTTAAAAACGGATAAGTTCGCCCTCGAAGTCGGACACACGGTGAGCCTGTTCGAGGAGCACCAGAAGGAAGTCATCCGTTACGGGGCGATCGGCCTGGTGGCGATTGCGCTGGGCCTGGGCTACTGGATTTATCGCGGCCGCGAGCACCGGGCGCTCGAGCAGCAACTGGCGGCTGCGATTCTGGCGCAGGAAGCTCCGGCCGGACCGGGCTCATCGGCGACGGGCGGATTGGTGTTTCCGTCCGAGGAAGCCAAGCTAAAGGCGGTCACCAAGGATTTTACCGAGATTCAAACCCAGCATCCCGGAACCGGCGAAGCCGCCATCGCCGGGTATTATCTGGGCGCGAGCCAAGCCGACGCCGGCAACCTGTCCCAGGCCGAAAAGACGTTTCAAGAGGTGGCGGACCACGGGGATAAGCAGTACGCCTCGCTAGCCAATTTGTCGCTGGCGCAGATTTATTTTTCGACCGGCCGGGACGCGCAGGGCGAGAAGATCCTGCGCACCCTGATGGATCACCCGACGATGTTCGTTTCCAAGGCGCAGGCAACCATGAGCCTGGCCCGCTATCTGGCCAAGAAAAACCCCGCCGAAGCACGCAAATTGCTGAAGGCGCTGGTGCCCGAAACCGGCACTGTGAGCGAGGAAGCGCTTACCTTGCTGGGCCAGATCGGGACGCAGTAGGCGCCGCTCCGCCATGCTGGAGCGCCTCAGGTTTCCGGTGGAGCGGAGCCGGGGCCGGCGCTATCCGGAGCCGTCTCACCCCTACCGCAACGCCTTCCAGCGGGATCGCGACCGGGTGATTCACTCGCGCGCGTTTCGCCGCCTGGAAGCCAAGACCCAGGTTTTCACGCCAGCCCTTTCCGACCACTTTCGCAACCGCCTGACTCACACCATCGAAGTGGCCCAGATTGCGCGCACGGTCGCCAAAGGTTTGGGCCTGAACGAGGACCTGACCGAAGCGCTGGCGCTGGCGCACGACGTGGGGCATCCGCCATTCGCCCACGCCGGGGAAACGGCGCTGGACCACCAGATGCGGCGTTTCGGAGAGCGCTTCGACCACAACTTGCACGGACTGCGCGTGGTGGAGAGCTTCGAGCACCGCTACGCGGCATTTCCGGGCCTGAACCTGACCTTCGAATTACGTGAGGGAATGGTGAAGCACTCGCGCGATTTCGGCCCGGGAGAATCGCCCGAGTTGGACGAATACCTGCCGGGAATGCGGCCTCCGCTCGAAGCCCAGTTGATCGACCTGGCGGATGAAGTCGCCTACACGGCTGCCGATCTGGACGACGCTTACGCGGCCGGAATCCTGACGCCGGACGCGGTGGCATCGGAGTCCGGACCATGCGCGGCCATTCTGGAACAGATTCGCCGGGAATATCCGGCCGCGGCCGAGCGCGAGTGGGTGTGGGAATCGGTGCGCCAACTGATCGACCGGCTGGTGACAGGGCTGATCGACGGCACCCTCGAAGCCGCGCGGGATCTAAGGTTGGAGGACTCCGAATCGGTGCGCGCCTATCCGGAGCGGGTGGCGCGTTTCACCCCGGACACGGGGGCGCTGACCCGCGCGCTGAAACAGTTGCTCTACGCGCGCGTGTATTGCTCCGAACCGCTGGCGCAGGACCGGCTGCGTTCGATGGCAAGGATCGGCGAGCTATTCGAATTTTTCCTGGCGTCGCCGGAGTCGCTGCCGCCGGGATATCGCGAACGGGCCGAAAGCACGCCCGTCCATCGGGTGATCTGCGACTACCTGGCCGGCATGACTGACGGATACTTCAATCGCATTTACGGGCATACGGTAGGAGGAGAGTAGGGCGGGCGGGCCAAGCCGGAAACGCCGCTCTCGGCAGGAATCTGCCGGCGACCTGTTGCCTCGATTTTGCAAAGGGGAAAGCAAGGGAGTTGCACTTCCGCGCGGGAGAAAGAGCCCCGCTTCTGATGCGCAGGGCCATGGCTGCACGCGGACGGTTAATCATCGTACCGACTTAGGTAGATTAGCTGCTCGTAATCGACGAGACCCAGTCGGACCTGAAGTAACCAACCTTGCCTACCCAGCAAGCTTCTGCGGATGTCGGGATCCAGTGGGAAATATATGCGACAAGGGAAAAATCGAAACCGAGCACCCGCAAGGAGACTTCGTGCCCAAAAGCGACAAAGGTGCTGTTGGCGGTGTGCAGTTCCTTTCTTTCACCGGCCTCGACTTCGATGCCTAGCGCCTCGCCAAAACCCCGCTGAAAAAGGCAGAACTCGGCCCCTGTGTCAACCTTCGCGGTGAGCTTTGCGCGGTTCGGCCCGTAGCCGAGTTCTATCGGAACAGTGATCCCCAATGGTTCGCTGATGTAGTCGTGCTGGGCTTGAAACTCGATGCTGTGCATGGAACCTACCAGCCCGCAAATGGCAAATGATCGTCAGGGTCAATGTACGCCACGAAAGGCACGGCAACATCCAGTGCGCGAGCTTTGGCGTAAACCTCCGAGGCATTCGAGCCAACGGCGAGCAGTCGGTCACCGGAGAGAGCCACCCACTTTCCGACGTAAATTAACCGGTTCGCCGTTAGCCAATGCTGCTCGGACTGCTGAATAGCTTCGCGTCCAGGCACTTTGCCTCGCTGAGAGCCACTGGGGCGCGAGAAAACAATGTCATCCAGACCGCGTGGACCGGGCTGAGCGACAAAGCGGGGGTCCAGCGATTGGCCAAACATGGCCCTCTGCCC
The DNA here is from genome assembly GCA_049509915.1 of Bryobacteraceae bacterium. Lineage (GTDB taxonomy): Bacteria > Acidobacteriota > Terriglobia > Bryobacterales > Bryobacteraceae > JBEKYD01. Next base: position 15,076 of record JBEKZL010000084.1, read on the forward strand.
GAAGACGCCCTCTCCGCTGACCACTACGTGACCCCCTCTCGGAAAGTACGCCCGGGGCCAGCGTTGGTCTTGTGGGATTGTCGATTGGAGCGGGGACGAATCGCGCCTCAGCGGGATCTCTTGCGCCGTCCCGAGGCCCTGAGGTTGCGGGTACAAGAGTACTGGTGCCCGCAAACCTGGCGTTAGGGAATTGTCTAGCGCTGGCGGCCCGTTCATTTCTGCCCCTCGCCCTTAGTCTCCACCAAACCAAGCATCGCAAGCCTCTTGTAGTAGTCGATTCGCATCTCTTTGACTGTGTCCGACGTGATCTCGGGATTAGCGTACTCGGCGACGTAATCGACAAACACCGATCCTGCAAATATTGCGGAAACGGCGATAACAATCCGCCCCTGCTTCCGAGACACGTCTCCACTGGAAATGACATTGAAAAGCACCAACGCATCCGGCGGTAGGATGCATCCCCACCCGTCAAGTGTTCACTAAGGTAAACCTCCGGGTCTAAAGACTCGAGCCGAAGGTGCGCGACATATTGAACGACAAGGTCACCCTTCCCCACGCCGGAATCCAAAAGGGCCAAGGCCTGTAGGGTAGTGTTAATGATGTCAGGGAGAGAATCCTCATGCCCTTGGACCAACTCCGGGACTACCAACTCAAGCCACTCGTACTGAACTCGCAGCGTAACCGCGTCTTGGAGGAGGGCTACGGTGACCCGAACGTCGGAGAGCTTAGCAGATGGCGTTTCGAGGCTGAACTTCTCAGCGGTGAAGCCAAACCTCTTCAGGTCACGACAGAGCTGCGCAAACGCGGGTGTGCCCGGCACGGGCAAGCCAGGCAAAATGCTGCGGAATGTGAACCTGCACGTGAGGGCCGATTGCATCGCTGAGAACTGGCGCACAACTCAAGCTTACGCCGTCTCGACGGAGGGCGCCACTCGCCGCGTACGTGCCTCCTCCCCGGGCGCAGCGTGGGAAGCGCGGGCCAGCGCCCCGTCAGGGCCTAATGCCGAGGCTCCCCAGGAAGCGGCGGTCGAAATCCCGTTCGGCGACGGTGGCGGCTACGGCGGCGTCCTCGCCAGCCACTCGGACCGTGGCTCGCTCGCGGGCCAGGTCCAGGTCCTTCACCACATACATGGTTTTGCGGCACGCCAGGCAACGCCAGTGGATCACCAGTTGGCCACCCGGGGAGAACCCCACGCTGTGGATCCGAATGGGTGCACAGCCACACTCGCATTGCAGCGGAATCGGGTCGAATTTCATGAAGTATCGCGAGCCTTCCGTAACTTCGGTTATCGCACGGCCGCAGCGCGCGATCCCAGTACCAATTCCCGGCTGCGAGTACTGTGGGCGGGCTAAGGGACCCATGGGGACCGGAGGGTCGCGGGTGGATGCTAGGATAGGAGGCATGATGCGGGTGCTGGTGGCGGCGTGTCTGTGCGTGCCCGCACTGGCTGGCTGCGACTGCCAAGTCTCGCTTTCGGCCTGCCGTGAGGCGGCGGCCAGCGACGTGGTTTTCATCGGCACGGTGGAATCGATGGATCCCGGCGCATTCAGCCGCTGGAATCCGGCCCAGCGGGCATCGCTCGAATCGCTCAATCGCGGTTACGAGCAGGCGCGCGGCAGCGGCGCACCGGGCGCACTGGAGGAGCTGAAGCGCTCCTATCTCACAGTATTTCCCGACTTGCCCGACGACCGGAAGAAGGCAATTGGCGCGGCCGCCAGCGCCGACGAACTCGCCACGCTTTTCTACTGGGTGATGGACCATGGCAAACACGTGCGACTGAAAGTGCTGGAACAGTTCCGTGGCGACACCGGCGACGACCAGCCAAAGCACGAAGGCAAGGACGAAGGCGAGCTGCGTTATATCGACCTGTGGACGCCGTTCGGCGATTGCGGTTTCGACTTTCAAGCGGGCGAGACGTACCTGGTGTATGCCGACGACGACGAGGAGTCGAACATCGTTTCCACCGGCAGTTGCTCGCGCACGCGCCGGCTGGCGGACGCGGGAGACGATCTGGCTTACCTGGTGCTGCTGGGCCACGCGCCCGAACAGGCGGGGCGCCTGGAAGGGTTCGTGACTACCAACGAGCTATACCAGGTGGAGATGGACAAGACCCGCGCCCCGGAGCGCATCTCGCAGCCGGTTGCCGGCGTGGTGGTGGAGCTGGCCGGGCCCGGCGGCACGCGCTACCTCGAAAGCGACCGCGCGGGGCGATTTGTGTTCGACGGGTTGAAGGCGGGCGAATACACGGTGACAGGTTACGGGCCGGGCTATCCGCGCGAGGTCCGCGCGCTGGGCGCCGCCAAGCGGGTGCGCGTGGGCGAAAAGGATTGCGCCGTGGCGGTGCTGCTGGTGGCGAAGTAAGCAGTCTGTCGGGAAATCGGCATGCCATTCCGGCCCGATCGCCCCTGGCGCGGCGGCCGTTCGAAACGCCCCGCATCGGTTACGATCAGTAAGACATGGCCATCCGATCTGTTTCCGTCCTCGCGCTGTTCATTCCCGCCGCCCTGCCGCTTGCCGGACAGGAGCCCGCCGGCTTTCCTCCGTCGCAGCCCTACCGGGCCCAACTGGAACAGCGCGGGCCCGTACGCGAAATCGGCCTTCACGATGCCATCCGAACCGCCCTGGCGCACAATCTCGAAATCGAGATCGAAAACGATGGCGGCGAGCTGTCTCAGGCCGGCACCCTCGGTGCTCTCTCCTACTACGATCCGGTGGCCGGATTCAGCGGTTCGGCGATGTCGAGCGATCTACCTGTAACCAACATTCTCCAGACCGGTGCGCTCGGCAGCCTGATCACCAAATCCTGGTCGCTGGCGCCGAATATTCAGCAAAATCTCCCCGGCGGCGGAACTGCAAGTTTGACAACGAGTCTCACTCGGAGCTCCACCAACAGCGACTACGCCATCATCAACCCGATGTACGGCGCCACCGTAGGGCTCACCTTAACGCAGCCCCTCTGGCGCGGATTTCGACGCACCGCCGCCCAGCGGCAAATAGTCGTCGCGCAGCTCAACGAGCGGTTGACCGAGAGCCAGTTCCGGCAGAAAGTGGCCAGTGTCGTCGAGCAGGTCATCGGTGCCTACTGGAGACTGGCTGTCACGGTCGAATACTACGAGGCGCAGCGGCAGGCGCGAGACGTGGCCGTATTCCAATACGAGCAGACCCAAGCGCGGCTGCAGCAGGGACAGGAAACGCCCTTGACATTGAGCACGCAGCGCTCCGACCTGGCATCGCACGAGCAGACCCTGACGGAAGCGGCCGTGCAGATCGTTCAGTCCTCCAACGCCCTGAAACGGCTGCTGGCGCGCGGCGTGATGGATCCGCTCTGGAATGTAGGGCTCATCGCTTCCGATCGTCCCGGCTCTCCGGCGCCGATCATCGGCCTGGAAGAAGCCGTCAAAACGGCCCTTCAACGCCGCCCGGAACTCGAGCAGCTCCGCTTGCAGCTCAAGCAGGCCGATGCCGACATCCGCTTCGACCGGCAGGAAACCAAGCCCGCGGTCAACCTCCGCCTGGAAGCCCTGTCGACCGGCGACGCCGGCGCGGTGTATGCGGCATCGGCGGTCCAGGCGGTGAGCCCGGTGCTCGACCCGTCCAACCCCGCGTTCGGCGGCGTCGGCAAGTCTTACAGTCAGGCCGCCAGGTTCCAGCACCCGAGCCTGGCGGCGGGGCTGGATATCAAGATTCCGCTGCGCAACCGTGCCGCCATCTCGCAGCTCACTACCGCCGTCGTCGGCGCGCGGAAACTACAGTCTCAGTTCGAAGCCACTCAGGCGGACATTCTGGTCGAGGTACGCAACGCCTGGGAATCCATCGCGGCGCAAGAGAAGAATGTCGAGGCGGTGAGTCTCTCCCGCCGGCTGGCCGAGGAGCGGCTCGCCGCCGACACCGCCAAGAACGGCAGCGCTCCCCAGAGCCTCGAGATTCTGGGCGACCGGAGGGATCTGGCGGATGCGGGTGTCCGTGAACTGCAGGCGCTGATCGACTATCGACTGTCCCACGTCTCTCTCGATAAGGCCATGAATACCCTGGTCGACGAACAGGAGATTGTGCTGGCACGCCGAAAATAGGTAATCTGTTGAGATTCGCCAACGCGGCTATGAAGGTGCCAGCTTGGCGGGCCTAACATGCAACAATCCAAGCAACGGTACTCACTGACTACCCGGGACGCGGCCCATGCCGGACTTCCCGAATCCTTCGATCTGAACGCTGCCCTGCGGATACTGCAAGCGGTCGATCCCTCCTCCGCGCTATACGGGCGCACCCGTGAACTGCTGGATGGGTCGGTTGAGGTCGAGTCTCCGATTCCCAAAGCCACCGCCCGCACAGAGCGCAAGTTCCTGACCATCGGAATGGCAACCCGCGACGATTATGATGGCTGTTACTTTACGATTCAGGCCATTCGGCTCTACCACGCCGAGATATTAAGTGACGTCGAGTTTCTGGTGATCGACAACAACCCGGCCGGTCCTTGTGCCAAGGCTCTAAAAGCCCATGAGTACTGGGACCCCAGTTACCGCTATGTCCCGTATCGTTCGCACCAGGGCACCGCGGTGCGCGATCTGATCTTTCGGGAGGCAGCGGGTGACTTCGTCCTTTGCATCGACAGTCACGTGTTCTTTCCCGCCGGTGCGCTCGCGAGATTCATCGCCTACTGCCGCAGCCATCCACAAAGCAACGACCTGCTGCAGGGCCCTCTGCTCGGTGATGACTTCAAGCCGATGGCAATGTGCTTCCAACCGGTATGGTCTTACGCCATGTACGGCGTCTGGGGACTGGACGAGCGCGGCAACGATATCGACGCTCCTCCGTTCGAGATCGAAATGCAAGGCCTCGGCGTGTTCGCCTGCCGCCGCGAGGCGTGGCCGGGCTTCAATCCGCGCCTCAACGGATTCGGCGGCGAGGAGGGTTACCTTCACGAGAAAATCCGGCGCGCGGGCGGGCGGAATCTCTGCCTGCCGTTCCTCGGCTGGATGCACCGCTTCGAACGTCCCATGGGCGCCGGTTATAGCAGCGGCTATGGAGACCGGGTTCGGAACTACCTGCTGATTTACGATGAACTGGGGCTCGACCCGGCTCCCGTCATCCGTCACTTTGAAGAGTTCATAGGCAAGGAGGAGACCCTGCCTCTGGTTCAATCGGCTCAGGCCGAGCTGGCCAGCCCGCTGCATTTTTTCGACGCCATCTATTGCGTGAACCTGGACCGCGAGCCGGATCGATGGGAGGCCATCGAGCGGCGATTCCGGAGGCTGGGAATCGAGCGCGGCGTTCGCCGTTTCTCCGCCGCCGATACGCCTTTGGACCACACTATCGGCCGCGCGCTCTCGCATCGCAGGATCGTCGCCGAAGCCAAGCTGCAGCAGTTAGAAACCGTGCTGGTCATCGAGGATGACGTCCGCTTTTCGCCCGCTGCCGCCGATGTCCTCGCCCGCAGTCTTCAGGAACTGGAAGGGCGCGAATGGCAGCTCTTGTACCTGGGTGGCTACCGCTCCGCCAACTCGCCCGGAAACAAGTCGGGATGCCGCCCGCTTTCGATTTCGCCCTTGGTTCCGGGCACCCACGCCATCGCCTACCATCGCACCGTCTACGATGCCATTCTCGATGCCCTGCCGGACACCGCGGTCGACATGGCCTTATGGCTTCTTACTCACTCCGGCCTCGACGATTATTACGCCAAGAGCTTTCAGTCTACGGCCTATCTCACCTTTCCGGCAATTGCCACCAACGGGCGTATCCTGCTCGAGCAACAGGACGCGTTCGACGAGTGAGTATCCCGCGCCGGAGTGACTTTACCGCTTTGAACCGGGAACAATACTCAGCTATGCACCAGGACGCCACCACCGACCGACTGCCCGATTCCTTCGACATGAATCAGGCTCTCGATATCCTGCAACAGGTCGATCCATCCTCGGCCCTGTACCGCCGCACGCGTCAGTTCCTGGATGATTCTCTCGAGGTCCAGCCTGCCATTCCCCAAGCTACCGCCCGCGGCGAGCGCAAATTCCTCACCATAGGAATGGCTACCCACAACGATTACGACGGCTGCTATTTCACCATCCAGGCCATCCGGCTCTACCACGCCGAGATATTGAGCGACGTCGAGTTTCTGGTGATCGACAACAACCCGGCTGGACCTTGCGCCAAAGCCCTGAAAGCCTTCGAGCACTGGGCCCCGAATTACCGCTATCTTCCTTGCCGTTCGCGTCAAGGCACCGCCGTGCGCGATCTGATCTTTCGGGAAGCGGCCGGCGACTTCGTGCTGTGCGTGGACAGTCACGTGCTCTTTCCTCCCGGTGCGCTGGCCAGGTTGATCGACTACTGCCGGCGCCATCCCGACAGCAACGATCTGCTGCAAGGCCCTCTCCTCTGGGAGGATCTGAATCTGTCTACTCACCTCGAACAAAGATGGTGGCCAGGTGAGTTATTCTACGGAGACTGGGCCATGGACGACCGGGGAGCAGATATCGAATCGCCCCCGTTCGAAATCGGCATGCAGGGGCTCGGCGTATTCGGGTGCCGCCGCGAGGCCTGGCCTGGTTTCAATCCGCGGCTCAATGGATTCGGCGGCGAAGAGGGCTATATTCATGAGAAAATCCGGCGCGCGGGAGGGCGGACTCTTTGCCTGCCTTTCCTTCGTTGGAGGCACCGCTTCGACCGTCCCATGGGTATTCCCTATACCTGTACCTATGAAGACCGCGTCCGGAACTATCTGCTCATTTACGATGAGTTAGGCTCCGATCCAACTCCTGCCATCGGTCACTTTGAAGAGTGCATAGGTAAGGAAGCGGCCCAGGTTATGGTGCAGGCGGTTCGGGCCGAGTTGGCTGGTCCCTTTCACTTTTTCGACGCCATCTATTGCATCAACCTGGACCGTCAACCGGATCGATGGGAAGCTATCCGGCGGCGATTCCGAAGGCTGGGAATCGAGCGCAAGGTTCGCCGTTTCCCGGCTGCCGAAACGCCTTGGAACCACCACATCGGTTGTGCGCTCTCGCATCGCAGGATCGTCGCCGAAGCCAAACAGCAGCGCCTGAAGACGGTGCTGGTGCTCGAAGACGACGCCCGGTTCTCTCCCGATGCCGCCGAAGTCCTCGCCTGTAGTTTACGGGAACTGGAAGGCCGCGAATGGCAGCTCTTGTACCTGGGTGGATACCGGTCCGCGACCCTGCGGACCGTACCGGACTGCGGGCACCTGGTCATTCCCGACTCGATCACCTGCACCCACGCCATCGCCTACCATCACACCGTTTACGATGCCATTCTGAACGCCGTGCCCGCCAACGCCACCGATGTCGCCTTGTGGGCTCGCACGCACCGGGCCATCGATCAGTTTTACACTTACAGCCTGCGGGCTTCGTCCTTCCTTACGTGGCCGGTAATATCGACGCAAAATAGCATCTTAGGTTCGGAGGAACGAGTGTTTGACGACTGAGCGCCACTTGATGCCTGGTACCGGAACCTATAGTCCTTCTAATACCGTCACAAATTCCGGCATCAGCTTACGATTCCCGCTTCCCTGAGAGTGTCGAGGCATCCGTTGACTTCGCTGAGCGGTACGCTGGCGAGACCGTAAGCTTCCCGGACCAGCGCGGCGATCTCGGCCGCGGAGTGACTCCCGTCGCAGAACTCCAGCACCAACGCGGCAGTCGGGTTCATGTAATGGATGCGATCGGTGCCGGCTCCGTAAACGACAATCTGGTCGGCAGCGATGTGCATTTCGAGCCCCTCGATCTTTCGTGGGCGATCGACTGATCCGGTCTTGTCTTCCATAGGGGGTATGATACTATGCCGCGAAGCGCCGCCCCCACGAGGCTGCGGAAACAATTTCGATGATTTACGTCTTTTCCCATTGACGATCGGGAAGCGAAAAAGATATAGTTCTTAGAACTGCAACACTCGCGGTTCCGAGTGTGTCTGCAACCTAAGAGAGGGAAATGGACGATGGCTGAATCTGTGGACGATTTCCTGGACAAGTTACCGCCGGACAGGCGCAGTTTCGTACGGCGCATTCTCGGGATGGCGGGATTCGCGGCCCCAGCCGCCCGTTCCTTCATGATGGCGTCCGCCGCCATGGTTACGGCCAAGTCGGTGCTCGGGGCGCCAGGCACCACCAACCCCACGACGCCAGGCACCACGCCTAAGGCCACAACGACGACGCCCACCACCACCACTACTACCAGGCCTACGACAACGACGACGCCCACCACCACCACTACCAGGCCTACGACAACGACGACGCCCACCACCACTACTACCAGGCCTACGACAACGACGACGCCCACCACCACCACTACCAGGCCTACGACAACGACGACGCCCACCACCACCACTACCAGGCCTACGACAACGACGACGCCCACCACCACCACTACCAGGCCCACGACGACAACAACGACGCCGAGAACCACCACGACACTTAGAACCACTACACTTAGGACCACGACGCCGAGGACCACGACGCCGAGAACGACACCGTGCCGCCCGCACGATGAGTCGCTCCTTTCGCGGCAGCCGGCGCTTGGCCGCAAGAAGAGGTGAGCCCCGCGACCGTGCCCGACTGGAGCTCCTCTGGCTAGGTTGGGCTACCGAGCCGGCGTCTTGTTCGTCGTCGCGCCGGTGAGCTCGTCGCGGATGTCTGAATCACAATTCGCCGAGCCGGTTGCGGCGTTGCGCCTCTGGGGCAGGCCTTCGTTTTCCGTGACCTGCCCTCGCCCTCATCTCTTGCCGTTGCCGGACTCCGCAAGAGTGAGCAGGGCGCGCCGGTACCTACGATCAGTTTATGGTCTGCTCAACGGAAATGACCCGGCGGCTCATCACACCCCCAAGTGGGAGTTCTTTAGCCCTCTTTAGCTCAAGGTTAGATCGCGGGCACCTCACGCGGCCTGCGGACGTTCTGCCCTCACGCCAGCTTCCGTCCCACCAGAGCGTAATCGAGAGCCCCAAAGAACTGCTCGCGAAAATCCTCGCGCAGCGAAGCCAGCGACGGCATGGATTCCACCGCGGGCGCCAGGCGCAACAACTCGATGCGGCCAATGCCGGCCTCTTCCAGATAGAAGCGCAGCAGGGGGTGCGGCACCGGGCGGGTGTGGGTGGGATCGAGATAGAAGTGCGTGGCGAAGATCGCCAGGCATTCCGGGTTCGGCGTTTCGATGGCGATCAGGCCATTCGGTTCCAGCCGCGACGCCGCCAGGCGAATCATTTCCGGCAGCCGCGCCGGTTCCAGATGTTCAACCACCTGGCTGCAGAAAATGCCGTCGAGCGTAGCCTCGGGAACTGACGCGAGGTACCCGAACAGGTCGGCGGTTTCCGCGTCCAGCCCTTTGGCGCGGCAGACGGCGACCGATTCCGGGCTCAGATCGATGCCGCGCGCGGGGACGCCGGCCGTGCGCATCTGCTCCAGGAATTCGCCGCGGCCGCAGCCGATGTCGAGCACCGCCCGGCGGCCGGCGAAATAGGGCAGGTACACGTTCTGGCCGTGGCTGACGTATTCCTCCGATCCGCGGAAACGCTCGGC
>JBEKZL010000085.1:0-28959 GCA_049509915.1 Bryobacteraceae bacterium
AGCAGCCACTCCATGCTTTCGCATGGGAGTTCTAAGAAGAAGGTGGGGGCGGAATCCGTCAGCGTGGGTCTTTGCGTTGGAAGGGTGGCCCTACGCGAATACCGCGTAGCGGTTTAGTCCAAGGTCGGTTAAGTAAAGCATCGCCGCAATCCGATCACCGGCGGCCTCTGCTTCGCTTGAGGCGCGCGCAGCGTAATACCCTGCTATGGCGGATCGCACCTCACTGGCGGCCTTCTTCAGAAAGTCGCCGAGCACTGCAGATGACAGTTCGTCCATAGACGGGAGCCCGGGCTCTGCGTTCGTCGCGCCCGACTTGTCGCCGGGGAGAACGCCACTGACGCCCTCACGGCGAAGCTCTCTGGAATTTGGGACTTCCAGCTTGACCGAATAGCCAAAGCGAGAGCGGTTGCTTTGAACCCTGGCTACGGCTTTGAGAGCAGCGGAACGCACAGCCTCAAATTTTTGGTATTGATAGGCTTGAAGAATTTCGGAAGCTGTGTACGGCGGTGTAGATGCCAACGCACGATTCAGGCGATTGACCTCGCCTCGTGCCCGGCCGAGCGCAAGCCCGGTTCCGAAGTTCTGATTCGCCTGATAGGCGGCATGCGCTCGGTTCAGGTTCGCCTCGGCCGACGTCAACGCGGACTGAATCTCCACGTACTGCGGATTCGCCATTTGCGTGTGACCGGCCACGTAAGTAGAGTTCACATTTTGAACCTCCTGGCGGGGAACGTCGACGCGCGGACATGAGATATCGGCAAACCTAACAGTCAGGTCCGCGTCCGCGCCTGCGAACCTGGCAACCTGCGTTAGACTGCTGGAAATCCCGGATTCAAGTTGCTGCCTCACGGCGGAGGGCAGACAAGGCTGCGTGTCTTCCACAGCTACGTTGAAAGTCAATTCGGGATACGCCCGGCTCCCCGTCGCAACCGCGGCGCTCGAAATTGCCGGACCTACTCCAACCAGCTCGGCCGCAACGTACTGCAGGCCGAGCTGAATGCGGCCTGCCGATGTCTCACGTGCGAACCTAAGGCCGGCGGCGGATCTGGCCAGGACGCTTCGTAGCAGATCGTCGGTCTCCGATATGAGAGGGGGAAGGCACTCTGATGACTGATCTGCCCTCGCTGCCATTCTCAGTAGCTTGCCCCTCTGGACCAGGCCACCAACGCTCTCTTTCGGACTGGCTTCGGCTTGTGCGACCAGGCTGTCGGTGATCCTACGCCTGGCGTTGGAAATCATTGTCGAGGCAAAAGACCCATCAGACCCCGCTGGCCCGATGCTGGCCAGGAGATCCACGGCGGAGCTCACCCTGCCGTCGGCGAAAAGCTGCTGCGCTCGCTGTCCAGCCGCGATACTGTTTAGGTCCGTCTCAACCCTGCCGAAACCCAACAGGCTATCCCGGAAGGGCCGGATCGTCTCCATCAATTCCGCGGCGCGCTTCGTATCGCCTCTGTAAGCGGCGGTCTTGGCGTCGCTGAGGCCCGCCTCCGCCGCAGCAATCCGGCGATTGAGCCCCTCCATGATCTGCTTGGCGTGTTGGTTCTTCGGATTCAACGCGAGCGATCGCTGTATCAAGCTAACGGCGTTGACAGGTTGGTTCTCCAGCAAACCCCGGGCTTCGGCGAGAGATTTGTCCGACAAAACCATTCCCACCGCAGCCTTCCTTTTCTGGAATTTCTTATTTCCGGGCTCCTTCTCGACCGCCCGCGAAAAATCGTCATAGGCCTCCTGCAGGAAAAGTGGAGTCGTACGCGAGTATTTTAGGAGGGTTTCACCCCGGCGAAAATCGGCGTCTCCGGATGGCTGACGGGTCTGGGCTAGGGCAAAGGAAGGGAGGACAAGAACCGCGAAGATCACAGCCTTCTGACCATTCATCTAGGGTAGTAGTGCGCTCTCGGACCTAGAAGTCTCACGGAAAAGCGGCGGTACTCGGCCGTCAAAATATCATCGGCCGTCGAGCTTTCCTCTGGAACCGTCGATAAGATCGTCGGCGCTACCGCCGTCGGAAGCTATCTCCCGGAGTCCGAGTGCTCGTACGGATCTGCGAGGGCGCGGTCAGCAATGGCCGGTCCCTACCGCGACCGCTTTCCGGGTTCGAGTTTCCGCGTTTTCCCCCTTCGCCTTCCCGTCTCGCGCCAGTTTACTAGGACAGATATAATTGGGCAGGCGATTGACCGATGGACGTCCAGGAAGGCATCGAAGAGATACGGCGCTCTCTTGAGCAAGTGGTTTCAGAAAAGGAGTTGCTTCGGACGATCAGTGAATCGCTCACGGCGCTCCGGCGGCTCTTCCCGTCCAACAAGTCCCTCTTCACGCCGGGCCGAATTGAATTCCTGAGGAAAGTCGCTGAACTGTCGTGCCAACTGTCCTCGTTCATTGAAATCCAAGAGGAGTTGGCCGATGTAACCAGCCTCAGGCAGTATACCTTCTTGATGAATCAGCTTGCCGACATGAAGGTGGCGTTGGCCTCTTTCCCAGTCGCTAAAAGGGTTCGGAAGGAGATGAGGGAGTTGAACGAGAAGCTGCCGGGCATTCGAGAGCGAGACGGCGCCGAACAACAGTTCCGGACTGACGCGCGAATTCGCGAGATGGAACAAGATCCTCCCCGTTGCCCACTCGGGCATGCGATGGTAATTCGGGAAGGGCGATACGGCTATTTCTGGGGATGCACACGCTACCCGTCATGCCAGGAGACGAAGCAATTAACCTCGGAACAGAGGCGGCGGCTGTACGCGTGACGCTCACGACGCTGATGCAGTCGGCATGCCGCGCGCTCAGCGGGGCCACGCTGGGTCGTAGCGGCAGCGTGATCGCGAACTCGACGGCGGCATAGCAACTCACCCCGCCCGCTCTCGCTCCGGGATGGCCCAACAGGCGACAAGAAGCGATCGTCCGTCCCGCTCTCACGTCAGCTTCCGCCCTACCAGCGCATAATCGAGAGCCCCGAAAAACTGCTGGCGGAAATTCTCGGGCAGCGAGGCCAGCGAGGGCATGGATTCCACCGCGGGCGCCAGGCGCAACAACTCGATGCGGCCGATGCCGGCCTCTTCCAGGTAGAAGCGCAGCAGCGGGTGCGGCACGGGGCGGGTGTGGGTGGGGTCGAGATAGAAGTGCGTGGCGAAGATTGCCAGGCATTCCGGGTTCGGCGTTTCAATGGCGATCAGGCCATTCGGTTCCAGCCGCGACGCCGCCAGGCGAATCATTTCCGGCAGCCGCGCCGGCTCCAGATGCTCCACCACCTGGCTGCAGAAAATGCCGTCGAGCGTAGCCTCGGGAACCGACGCGAAGTACTGGAACAGGTCGGCCGCTTCGGCGTCCAGGCCTTTGGCGCGGCAGACTGCGACCGATTCCGGGCTCAGATCGATGCCGCGCGCGGGGACGCCGGCCGTGCGCATGTGCTCCAGGAATTCGCCGCGGCCGCAGCCGATGTCGAGCACCGCCCGGCGGCCGGCGAAATAGGGCAGGTACACGTTCTGGCCGTGGCTGACGTATTCCTCCGATCCGCGGAAACGCTCGGCGGGCTGCCGGCGGCGCAGCGGTGGCACGCTGGCGAATCACGCGCAATTCGTCATGGATGAGGTGCTCGAAATCCGCGCGCACGCGTTCGAAATCGCCGCGCATGCGCTCCAGGTCGCTCCACAGGCGCTGCTGAATCCCGGCGGAACTGCGCTCCAGGGCAGCGGTAAAATCGCTGTGCTGCAGGCGCAGGCTCTCGCGAAAATTGGCGTCCATCCGGTCGGAATGGTGCTGCGCCGCCGCCTGAAATTCGGCCACGGAGCGCAGAAAACGGATCTCCGTCTGGGACAGTTTTTGTTCCCAGCCGGCGCGCCATTCGCTCCAATGCCGGCGCAGATCGCCGGTCTGAAGCTCCATCTCGCGCCACGATTCGGTCTGCGCCCCCAGCCGCCGGCCGAATTCGACCAACGCGCGATTGACGTCGTTGATGGCCTCGATGGAGGCGTCCACCGCGGCCACGGCATGGCGGTTGAACTCGATCTGTTCGCGCACGTGCCAGTCGAGCGCCCTCGCCACCAGCTTCTTCCACCCCTGAAGCAGGGCGTTCAACGGGCCGCCGCGGCGCGGGTTTACGGTGCCGATGGCGGCCACTTTCCCCAGGGCGGCGTCGCGCGCATGCACCAGGGGCATCAAATCCGCAAGTGGCACCTCCACCCCGCCGGCAGCGGTCTCCGGGTGGCGCGCGCGCACCCGGTCGCGCACCGCGCGCAAGATGAAAACCAGCTCAGCGCTTTCCACGTTTCCGGCTCCAGGTCGCCGTCACGACGGTGCTCAAACCGCCGCGCGGGCTGAAATCGCCCACCACCGTGGCCAATACCGGCCGCGCCGCCCGCACCACGTCGCGAAGCACGCGGTTCACCACGTTTTCCTGAAAAATGCCCAGCTCCCGGTAAGCCAGCAGGTACATCTTGTACGACTTGAGCTCCAGGCAAAGCCGGTCCGGCACGTAGCGCAATACGACCTTGCCGAAATCCGGCAGCCCGGTCTTGGGACACACGGCGGTGAACTCCGGCATCGCGATCTCGATATCATAGGGCTCGCGAAACTGGTTCGGCCAAGTCTCGATTTCCGGCAGCGGCGCCTCGACCCCGCTGGCGGCGTGTTCATCGGTATAAGCCCGTTTCATGACATCGCCTTCGACAAAAGCTGCAGGAAGAGGCCCACGTCGGTGACCACTCCCACCGCCTGGCCGGTGCCGCGGTCGCTGACCTTGGTGGCCACCGCGGGATTGATATCCACGCACACGATCCGCACCCAGCTCGGCAGCATATTGCCGGTGGCGATCGAATGCAGCATCGAGCCCAGGCACAGCACCAGGCCGGCGCCCTTCAATGCGGCGGCGTAGGCGTCCTGGGCGGCGTTCATGTCGGTGATGGTGTCGGGCAGGGGGCCGTCGTCGCGCAGGCTTCCGGCCAGCACGAACGGCACTCCGGCCTGAACGCATTCGTAAAGGATGCCCGATTGCAAACGGCCGGACCGCACCGCTTCGGCCACCGAACCGGCGCGATATGCGGCGTTGATGGCGCGCATGTGGTTGCGGTGCCCGTGCTCCTCCTGGCGCCCATCGGAAAGCCGCACGCCCAGCGAAGTGCCGAACAGCGCGGCTTCGATATCGTGTACGCCCAGGGCGTTGCCGCTCAGCACGGCGTGAACCCAGCCACCGCGAATCAGCGCGCTCAGTCCCTTCACGCCGCCCGTATGCACCACCACCGGGCCGGCCACCACCACCACCTTCAGCTTCTGTTCCACCGTCTGCCGCATCAATGCGGCCGTCTGCCGGACGGCCGTATCCACCTGGCGCTCGGAGGAAATGCCGTTCGCCATGAACGCGAACGCCAGGCGATCGCGCTCCTTCGATTCCGGCACCACCCGAATGCCGCGCAACCCCACCACGATCCGGTCGCCCCGGCGCAGATCGCGCAGCCGCCGGCACCACGCCTGCCCCCCGCGCACCACGATCATGGCGTCCATGCGCTGATCGGCCACTTCTACCCACTTGTTGCCGTTGCGGACGAAAGTGTGGTGGTTGGTGCTGGAATAAAAATCTTCAGGCGCGCAGCGGTCCCGCTCCACCTCGCGCAGCACCGCATCGGTGGCGTCCACCGGAGCGCACCCCAGTTCCAGCAACGCTTCGAGCAGCCGGTCGAGCGACGGTTCCGCTTCGACCGACACCTTCAAGCGAAGATGGGAGGGCTCGCTATTGGTGCGACCGATGCTGAATTGCTCCACTTCGAACCGGCCGCCGTGCTCGACGACCTTGTCGAAGATGTTCTCCATGATGTGGGAATCGATGAGGTGGCCTTCCGCTTCGACCACTTCCTGAAATGGCATAGAAGCCTATTGTAGCGTCGCGGCGAGGGCCGATCCCTCGGGCGCTGCCGCGGCGGCAGCGGCTGCTACAAGTCCGGATCGGATCAGATGCGCTGGAAGCGCCTAAACCCTGGAATTCAAATCGTGCCCATCAGGTGGTCAACCGGCGTGCCACAAAAACACCAGCAATACGGCAATTTCGCCCAGTTCCGCCGCAGCGCCCAAAGTGTCGCCGGTGATGCCGCCGATCTTGCGCCGGCAATGCAGGCCCAGCAGCGCCGCCACCAGCAAAACCACCGCGGCGGCGACCCAGAGGCGCGGGTCGCGGCCGGCGGCCAGCGCCAGCGCCGTGAGCAACGTACCCCACCCGAGCGCTTTCCGGCCCATGCCCACTACCACCGACGCAGTTGCGCGCGCGTAGGGGAGGGCCGCGCTCAGCAGCAGAATCGCCCAACGTCCCAACAGCGGCGCGGCAATCAAGGCCCTCGGCCAGTCCGAGCCCCCGACGAGTGCCGCCAGTGTTGCGATCTTCATTCCGGCCGTCAGCACCAGGGCCACGCCGCCATAGCTACCTATGCAATGATCGCGCATGATACGCAGAATGTCGTCACGATCCTTGCCGCCGCCAAAACCATCGGCGGAATCGGCCAGCCCGTCATAGTGCAGCGCGCCGGTCAGGAGCACGTCGAGCGCGACCAGGGAAACCGCGGTGACGGCGGCAGGTAGATGAGGACGCAGCAGCCACGCCGCCAGACACTGGATTCCGCCCACCAGCGCGCCTACTGCCGGGAACCACGCGGCGGACCTGGCGACGTCCTCGCGGCCGAAATCGATCCAGCGGCCCACCGGAATGCGGGTGAGAAACGCAATCGCCGCCAGCAGGGACCGCATCGCCGCCATCATATCGCCGAGTAGCGTTGGCGGCGCCGTAGCAGCCACAGGAACAGCGGGCCGCCCAACAGTCCGGTGATTGCGCCCACCGGAAGTTCGGTCGCGGGCAACACCGTCCGCGCCAGGGTATCGGCCAGCACCAGGAACGCCGCGCCCGCCACCAGCGAGGCGGGCAGCACCACGCGCACATCTTCACCGAACACCGCGCGCACCCCGTGCGGCACGATCAGGCCCACAAATCCGATGGCGCCGCCATTGGCCACCGCCAGCCCAACCAGCAGCGAGCACAGCGTATGCACGGCCAGTTCGGTGCGGTGCGTATCCACCCCCAGCGTGGCCGCCGTATCTTCGTCGATGGCCATCAGGTGCAGCGAACGCGCGAACCACACCAGCGCCGCCAGCGCGGGCAGCAGAATGGCCGCCATGCGCCAGACGCCGTCCAGCCCCACCACGTCCAGGCTGCCGGTCATAAAGCGCAGCATGCGCAGGGCACTGTTCGGGTCCACCATATATTGAATGGTAAGCATGGCCGCGCCGGAGGTGAGGTTCACCACCACGCCGGCCAGCAGCAGCGCTCCCGGCAGGGTGATCACGCCGGTGCGGGCGATCGCGCGGACTACCGCCATCGCCAGCATGGCGCCTCCGAAGGCCGCCACATAAACGAACGGAATGCCCAGCACCGGCGCGCTCCATCCCAGCGCCAGCGCCACGCTCGCACCCAGCGCACCGCCGCCCGAAACACCCAGCGCATAAGGATCGGCCAGCGGATTCCGAAACAGCGCCTGCAGCGCCGCGCCGGTGGCGGCCAGGGCCGCGCCGATCAACGCTCCAGTGATCACCCGTGGCAAGCGAAGCTGAAAGAACAGCGCCCGCGCGATAGGGTTCGAGAAGATTCTGGTCAGGTCGAGTTTTTCCGTACCCAGCCATAGGCCAAGAGCGACCGCACCTGCCAGCAGCACCGCCAGTACCGCCAGCGCCCGCGCCAGGCGGGCGGCAACCGGAGGGGGAAGGTCCGCAGGAGGACAGGCCTCCTGGTCTGTCACGCCTCCGATATTCTTGATCGGCCCGCTCATAGTTTCTCAACGATAGGCCGGGAGGCCTGTCCCACTCATGCCTCCACCCATACCACCGCGCGCCCGTCGATACGGCCGGCGCGCACGTTCGGCTCATCGTAGATGCGGGCCAGCAGGGCGGTTTCAAGCACCCGGTCGGGCTCGTCCTCAGCCGCGACTTCGCCGCAGCGCAGCGCCAGCACGCGGTCGAATGTCGAGCCCACCAGCCCCAGGTCGTGGGTCACAAGGATGGCCGTGAGCCCCCGCTCGTCGCGCAACCGCGCCAGCGCGCGCACCAGGCCGGCGCGGTGTTTCAAATCGAGGGCGGCGGAGGGCTCGTCGAGCAACAAGAGGCGCGGCTCCTGCGCCAGGGCGCGCGCCAGCACCACCATCTGCCGTTCCCCGCCGGACAGATCGGTGACCCGCCGCGCGGCCAGGTGCGCGGCGCCGATGGCTTCCAGAGCCTCCAGCGCCTTGTCGCGATCCCGCCGGCCCTCGAAGCCAAAGGCCCCCAGATGCGGCGCGCGCCCGCTCAACACCACCTCCAGGGCGGCGAATGGAAACACCGGCAACGCGGCTTGCGGCACGTAGGCGATCTCACGGGCGCGCGCCCGCGCCGGCATCGCCGCCAGCGCCCGCCCGTCCAGGCGCATCTCACCCGCCAGCGGCCGCAGCAACCCCGCCATCATCCGCAGCAGCGTCGACTTGCCGCTGCCGTTGGCGCCAATCACCGCCATCAACCGGCCTCGCTCCAGACCGAAACTAACGCCCCGCACGACCAGCGGACCCTGCCCGTAACGGTAGTCCAGGCCGCGAGTCTCAAACCACGCCATCAGCGCGCCTCCGGATGGATGGTGCGCGCAAATAGCTCGGCCGTGTTCACGACGCGCTGCGAGGCGTGCAGTACGAAGTCCTGGGAAAGGGCGTAGACGCGCCCGTTGCGCACCGCCCGGAGTTGTGGCAGCGCCCTCCAGGCGTCGGTAGGATTGGCGGCGAAGCGTCCGTTTTCGCTGTGCACGAAATCCATTATGATTTCCGGGTCGGCAGTCAGCAGGGTTTCCTGGCTCAATTTGGCGTAGCCGATGGGTACCGCGCCCAGCGCCATCTTTCCACCCGCGATGTCCACCGCTTCGGCCAGATAGGTGCCCCCCGTGGCAGCATACATGTCGCGCAGCGTGCCCGGCGTGCGGTCCACCACGATCTCGACCGTTGGCCGCCTCAGCCCCGCCGTCCTGCGGCGTACCGCCTCCAGGCCCGCGCGTGTCCGTTCGATCAGCTCCGCCGCCTGCTTTTCCACCCCCAGCGCTCGCCCCAGTTCGGTGGCCGCGGTATAAATGTCCGCGATGGTCTTGCCCGGCAGCGCCAGCAGCGGCAGGCCCAGTTTGCGCAGGTTGCTCTCCACCAGCGGCGCCTGGTCGGCTTCGGTGACGATGAGATCCGGACGGAGCGCCACGATTTTTTCCAGGCTGGGGTCCGTCCACCCTCCCACGTGGCCTATTTTGGCGACTTCCGGAGGGTAGGAATCGAAACCCGATACGCCCACTACGCGATCGAGCACGCCCAGCCCGTAGAGCAGTTCCGTATCGTTGGGCGATAGACAGACGATGCGCCTGGCCGGCCCGGCCGCGTAGGTTGGGGCCGCGAGCAGGAGCAACGACAGCAGCGCGCAGCAGCGTTGGTGGGGCAGACCCCCTGGTCTGCGCGGGTCCCCCCGGACCCGCTCTTCGCCCGAACAGTCAAACGCATGCCTCCTGCGACAGGCCGGCCAGGGGGCCAGCCGCGGACGAGGGCGTCCGCCCCACCTAAGTATCCCTGCTAGCAGCACCTTCATTTCAGCTTTACCGGCAAACCGGCCACCGCCAGCAGCACTTCGTCGGCATGCCGCGCGGCATGTTGATTCAGGGTCCCCTGCAGATCGCGAAACGCGCGCGCTACCGGCGATTCCGGCACGGTGGCCGAACCCACTTCGTTCGAAACCAGAATCACCTGCCGCCCGCCGCTCCGCGCGGCATTGGCGATGCGGTCGATCTCGGCCAATGCCGCGGCTTCGGTTTCCCCGGCCGGCGCCTGGCGATGTTCGAACATGAAATTGCTCAGCCAAATCGTCAGACAATCCACCAGCACCACGGCGGATTGCTGGGATGCCTGCTCGACGGCTTCGGCCAGCCGCAGCGGTGCTTCCACGGTCTGCCACTCCGCCGGCCGATCGCCCTGGTGCCTGGCAATGCGCGCATCGATCTCGGCATCGTCTCCGGCCCGCGCCGTGGCGATGTAGCACACCTTGCCATGGGAAACCTGGCTATGGAAGATATGTCCGGAGCCCGCCGCGCGCTCCCGAGCGAGCCGCGATTTGCCACTTCTCGCCCCGCCCAGAATGAGAGTCAGCATATCCGATCATGGCACAGCGGGCGCGGCCGGCTGATTGGCCTGGCTCACCGCGGCCTCTTCGAAAGTGGCCACATCGCTAAGAAGCCGCGCGGCCGCCTCCACCAGACCCATGGCGAGCGTGGCGCCGGTGCCTTCGCCCAGCCGCATACCCAGGTCGAGCAGGGGCCGCTTGCCCAATTTCGCGAGCGCCGCGCGATGCCCCGGTTCCACGCTTTGATGGGCGGCAATCATGGCATCGGCCGAAGCCGGCGCCAGCGCCTGGGCGATCAATGCCGCCGCGGTGGAGATGAATCCATCGATCAGCACCGGCTTACGCCGCGCCGCCGCGCCCAGAATCAGGCCCGCCAGACCCGCGATCTCAAAACCGCCCACCCGCGCCAGCACGTCCAAGCCATCGTTCGGGTCGGGCCGGTTGACGGCCAGGGCGCGTTCCACTACCGCAATTTTGTTGAGCCGCTGGGGCTCGTCGATGCCGGTGCCGGCGCCGGTCGCTTCCGCCGGGGAACAACCGCACAGGGCGGCGACGATGGCGCTTGAAGGGGTGGTATTGGCGATGCCCATCTCACCGGTGGCGAACAGGTCGGTGGTGCCCTCCAGATCGGCCGCGATACCGATGCCGGCTTCCAAAGCCTGAATCGCCTGTTCCCGCGTCATGGCTGGCCCTCGCGCGATATTGCCGGTTCCCGCCGCCACCCGCCGATGGAGCACCACCGCCGCCGCTTCCGCCGGGAGTTCCCCGGCCACGCCCATATCCACCACCACCACGCGGGCGCCCACCACCCGCGCCATGGCGTTCGCCGCAGCGCCGCCGCGCACGAAGTTCAACACCATTTGCACGGTGACTTCCGCCGGATACTTGCTGACGCCTTCCGCCGCCACGCCGTGGTCGCCGGCCATCACCACCACCGTTCGCCGCGCGGTGGGCGGGTGCGCCACGCCGGTGATCCCGGCCAGGTCCTCGGCCAGATCCATCAGCCGTCCCAGCGCCCAATACGGCATGGTGAGCTCTTCCAGCCGGGAACGCGCGCGCCGCCGCGCTTCGTCATCCCGCGGCCGGATGGCGCGCAAAGTCTCCTCAAGTAATTTCACAACGAATATGAAAACACATTGCAGGGGGCGGGCTGGGGAGCCGTTGCCGCCGCCGAGGTCGTACGCACCTCTGTGAGTGCGCTAGCATGGGGGGCGTGAACCGGAAGGACCTGCAACTCCTCGCCCGCACCAGGCTCGCGGAGGCAAAAGCGTTAATGGGTGCCGGCTTTCCAGACGGCGCTTATTACCTGGCAGGCTAGGCGGCCGAGTGTGCCTTGAAGGCGTGCATCGCAAGGGGAACCGAGCGTCACGACTTCCCCGATAAGAAGAGCGTGGACGCAAGTTACACGCACAATTTGAAAGACCTTGTCAAAGTCGCCAACCTAGAGATGGCGCGTCGGCAAGAGGCGGGCAGCGATCCGGTCTTTGGCAGGTATTGGGATCTAGTGCAGCAATGGTCGGAGCAGAGCCGCTACCGGAGGCACAGTTCAGGACTGGCACAGGCGCTCGTGGAGGCGGTCGGCGACCGGAAACATGGAGTGATTGCTTGGATAAGACGGCATTGGTAGCAGCGGATTTTGCGGCCGGAGCGGAGTTGGTCCAGGCGCTGGACCGCTCGACCCTATCGATCAGCGTAGTGCTATGGGTCTACTTGTCGGAGTACGAAGACTGGTGATTTGCGCTCGCATCGCGCCGGCTGGACTCAGCCGCGCCCGCGGAAGCTTATGGTCTGGTCCATGACGCGCTCGCGGCGGCGGGGATATCCGCGGATCGAACTCCCACGCTGCTTATTATGAGGATGTCTGATCCGTTCATCCGCGCACTTCGCCGGATCTTAGCGAAAGCAAAGAGCGTCGAAGGCATGCGTTTGGGCGGCCAGCTCATCGGCGATCGATTTGTCGAGGACGCACTCGTGTACCGCATTCGCTAGGCACGAGCGTTGGCCTGGCCACGCGCGATGTTGACGGTTCCCGTAGGGCAGCCAGTCGTGGCCGCAGTCGCCTTTAAGGCGGCTCTTCCCATCGCGCGCCTGCCCGCCCCATTTCACGGACACTACATCATCAGGCCTGTCCCACCGATGCCTAAACTCCCACCCCCAGCCGCGGCCGCTCTTTGCGGATCTGGTCCATGTCCTGGTGCGGCTCGCCGTCGCAATCGATGGCGATGGTGGTCACAGGATCGTCGGGCGCGTTCTCCGGCAGGCCGGTGAAGCGCACGCGGAATCTCTCCTGCTCGAATTTCACCGGTTTGCCGGACGCCACCAGACGCGCCGCTTTCACCTGGCTTGTCAGGCCGCCCAGCGCCACCGTGGAACCCGGCCAGTAGTGAACGTGCATGTACAGCGTATTCCCCTTCCGCGAAAACGTGGCAAACTCGGAGCGGCCGGGCTGGCAGGTCTCCGACTGGTAGATGGTTTCGCCGTTCTTCTCCATCCACTTTCCCACCGCGGTCAAAACCCGCACGGACTCCTCCGGAATCGACCCGTCCGCCTTGGGCCCGATATTCAGCAGGTAATTGCCGGTATCGCGGGCGCAGGCGACCAGGTTGCGCACGATGGTCTTGGGCGATTTCCAGTTGTCGTCGGCGCGCTGATAGCCCCAGCTATCGTTCATCGTCATGCAGGATTCCCAGGCGCCCCTGGCGGCCTGAATGTGCTGCTCGGGAGTGGCGAAATCGCCGTCCAGAGCGTTGCGGTTGTTGACGATGATCTCGGGCTGCAGCTCGAACACCATCTTGTTCATCTTCTCCGATTCCCAGGCGGCGGCATCGAGCGGCCAGGACACGTCGTACCACAGCACGTCGATCTTGCCGTAGTTGGTCATCAGCTCGTGAACCAGCCCGTGGGTGTAATCGACGAAGCGGCGCCGGGCGGCCTCGTCGGTGACGCAGCGGGCGCCGTCGGGATGGTGCCAGTCCATCAGCGAGTAATAGAATCCCACCCTCATTCCCTCGGCGCGCGCAGCCTCGACGTACTCCGCCACCAGGTCGCGGCCGGGGCCTTGCTGGGCGGCGTTGTAGTTGGTCAGCTTGGTCGCGAAGTTGCAGAAGCCTTCATGGTGCTTGGTGGTCATCACCATGTACTTCTGGCCGGCCGCCTTGGCCAGTTTGGCCCAGTCGCGCGCGGCGTGCGGTTTGGGCCGGAATTGCTTGGCGTAAGCCTGGTACTCCGCCACCGGGATGCCTTCCTGTTCCATCGCCCATTCGTGCCGGCCGATCACGCTGTACAGGCCCCAGTGAATAAACATGCCGAAACGCGCCTCGTGCCACCACTTCATGCGGCGGGCACGGTCCTCGTCGCCGCCGGCGGCCGACGCCGTGCGTAGGGCCGCGGTAGCCGCAGCCGCGGCCGTCATCCATTCCAGGTAATCTCGTCGCGTCATAGGGGGAAACTCCAGCAGGCAGAATAGCACGATGAGTTATCGACAAAGGTAACGAGTGTTGGCCCGAGGTGGGGCAGGCCAATAGCCTGCCCTCTTCCGCGTTCGGCGTAGCGGACGCGGCGTTGGCCTCCACTTTGATGTAGCGCACCTGGCGGCCCGAGGGCGAGGCCTTACCCGGGCAGGTTCTCAAGATCCGCCAGGTCCTTCGCCCGTCCGCTGGCGGTTTTGTTTTGGCGCAGGCGCGCCAGACTGATCACCGGAACCGCCGTGTCCTCAATCTGGATGGTCGCCCTTTCGGCGTAGCACGATTCGAACTCGACTCCGGAAATGGAAGTGAGGATCTCGATCCGAATGGGCGGAACCCCCATGCGGACCACGTTATTCGGCGTGAGAAACAGATCGGGGGACAAGCCTGCCGCCGCGAATCCGAACTGGCGGAGCGAGCGATCGATTCGGGCCGCGTTTTCCGGACTCATGTTGACCCAAATATCGAGATCGTTGGTGGCCCGGATATGACCGTACATACTGACCGCGTACCCGCCGATCAGCAGGTATTCAATCCCGTTCGAGTTGAGCAACTTCAAGAATTCTTTGAAGTCCCTCGCCAGCGCTGGTATAGCCATAGAAGGTCCTTCGCAGCAGTTCAAGCGCCCGCAGCCGTTCTTCGACCGGACGGGACAACCAATAGTCGAGCGAGTCGTCCGGATCGGTCAGCCGCGCGACGGAAAACTGCGTGCGATCCATCTGGAAGTCGTCGGCCGGCTCCTCGGGTGAGATAGCCATTTATCCAGCTTACCGCCGAATCGGGGCGTCGCCGTCGTTCCCGCTCAAGCCAGAAATGCGTTCCACACCACTGCCAGCCCCGCCACAGCGGCGGTTTCGGTGCGCAGGATGCCGGCACCCAATCCGGCCGCGAGCCAACCCGCCTGGCGGGCCAGTTCGCGCTCGGTATCCGTCCAGCCCCCCTCCGGGCCGACTGCCAGCGAGACTCGCGCAGGCGCCGGCTGCGAACGGTCGAGTATGGAAAGAAGCGCCGGCGCGCCAGCCTCGTCCAGAAAGTAACGCGCGCCGGCGGCGTCTTCGAAAGCCTGCGCCAGCTTAAGGGCATCGGCAATCTCCGGCAGGCGCAGGCGGCGGGATTGCTGGCTGGCCTCGCGGGCAATGCGGCGCCAGCGCTCGGCGCGCTTGCCGGAAGCTTCGAACAGGCCTTTGTCGGTGCGCGCCGCTTCCACCGGCTGAATGCGCTCCACACCGAGTTCGGTGGCCTTTTCCACCATCCATTCGAAGCGGTCGAATTTGAACAGTGCCGCAGCCAGCGTGATGCGCACCGGGGGAGCCGGATCGGCCAGAGGTGACAAGGCGCGGAATACCACCCGTTCGCCGCGGGCTTCGGCTACTTCCGCCAGCCATGCGGCCGAGTTGTCCGAGATTTCAAACTGCCGGCCCGCTTCGACACGCAGCACCCGAGTGAGATGGCGGGCTTCCTCGCCATGCAATTCGGCCAGGCCCCCGCGAATCTTCTCGACGAAAAAACGGCGGCGGGACATGGTTAGTTTGGGGAAGACCGCTTCCTGACGGTCGCGGCTCGGTAGCGCGCCGCATTTACCGAGCCGCGCACGTTAGTAAGCGGTCCGACTTGCATCCGCTGCATGGTAGGAGCTGCGCACCAGAGGGCCCGACTGGACGTGCGCGAAACCCATCTCGAGGCCCGCCCGGCCGAGCTCGGCGAACTCTGCGGGCGGCACGTATCGCGCTACCGGCAAGTGCCGCGGCGAGGGACTCAGATATTGCCCAAGCGTGAGGATAGCGACGCCCTGGTCGCGCAGGTCCCGCATCACCGCCAGAACTTCCTCAGGCGTCTCGCCTAGGCCGAGCATCAGCCCGCTCTTGGTGGGGGTGGACGGCCGCAGCTTGCCGGCATGCGCCAAAACCTGGAGAGACCGTTCGTAGCGGGCGCCGATGCGCACCTGCCGGTAAAGCCGAGGAACGGTTTCGGTGTTGTGATTGAAGATATCCGGCGCGGCGTCCATCACGGTTTCCACCGGCTCCGCCTTGCCCTGAAAATCCGGCACCAGCACTTCCACCCCGCAAGTGGGGATCTTTTCGCGGATGGCCCGGATGGTAAGCGCGAACAGCTCGGCGCCGCCGTCCGGGCGGTCGTCGCGATCCACGCTGGTCACCACGGCGAACTTCAGACCCATAACTGCGATGGCCTCCGCTACCCGGCGCGGCTCGTCGTAATCGGCCGGCAGCGGCGCACCTTTTTCGACCGCGCAGAATCCGCAGCGGCGAGTGCATACATTTCCCAGAATCATGAAGGTAGCAGTGCGATGGTTCCAGCACTCGCCGACGTTGGGGCAGGCCGCGCTCTCGCACACCGTGTTGAGCCGCAAGCGGCCGATCAACTCCTTAAGCTCCCGGTAGTTGCCGCCCGCCGGCGCGGGGGCGCGCAACCAGAGCGGGCGCGGCGGACCGGACGTTTTCTGCTTACCACTCGTGGACGCGATCGTGACCAGCACTTTATCCTATTGTACAGGGCGGATTGCGGGCACCGCGACGCCAACCCGGCCGGCGGCTTCGACGAGTTGCTCCCAGTTGCCCTCGGCAATCGGAATCCCATGCGCCCGACGCTCGGCTTCCATTCGCCATTCCGGCTCGCCGGCCACCAGCACTTCGTCGTAACCGCGCGCAACGGGAGTGGACTTCATGATCTTCACGAGTTTTTCCACGCGCGCCGTGAACTTTTCGACCGGCATGAAGCGGGCAATATCGATGGCGATGAAGGTCTGCGAGGTACGCCGCTTGCGGCCTTTGCTGCGGATGCCGCCGACCTCGGTCGCCATGCCCCCGCCGCCCAGCACCGAACAGAGGATCTCCACCATCATCCCCAGCCCGCTGCCTTTGTAGCCGCCAAGCGGCATCAGCATGCCCTGGAAGGCAGCCTCGGTATCCGTGGTGGGAGCGCCGGAGGAATCGAAGGCCCAGCCGGCGGGGATTTCCGGCTGGTGGTTGATGTGCGCTTTGAATATTTTCCCGGCCGCGACCGTGGTGGTAGCCATATCGAGCAGCCACGGGCCGGGCAATGCCATGCAGATGGGGTTGGTGCCGATGCGCCCTTCCCGGCCTTGCCACGGCGGAACGATGGCCGAAGCGCTGCACATCACGATGCCGATCTGCCCGGCCTGGCGCATCTTTTGCGCCCACCATGCGGCGGCTCCGAAATGATTCGACTCGCGCGCCGTGACGATCGCCATGCCGATCTGCCCGGCGATGCGCACGGCGTGCCCGCAACAAATTTCCGCAACCCATTGACCCAGGCCGTTGCGGCCGTCGAACAGCAGGCAGGCCCCCTGCTCGGAGACTACTTCCCCGTCGGTCAACGGGTCCATTTCTCCGGCGAGCAACTGGTCAATGTAGAACGGAAGGAGCTGAGCTCCGTGCGTGTCTACGCCGCGAAGATTGGCCGCCACCAGCGAAGCGGCCACGACTTTAGCTTTGTGCGGCGGAACCCGGCCCCCTCCCAGAATCGCTTCCATCAGCAGGGTCAGGTCCGTAGAGGAAATGGTCGGCATGAAACTCTTATGGTACCCCGCCACCTCCGGTTCATATCCGCTGAGAGCAGACCAAGGTTGGCGGAGGCACTGTTCACTAAGGCGTGGCTCCGAGGGCTTACCAAAGCGCATCTTGCCGCCGACGGGGTATTGACCGTATTCTCCCTCAGAACCGTCAACAATAACTTAGAACCCTAATGCGCCCGGCGCCTCCCGCCGATAGATAAGGCGACGGAAGAAGAAAAGGAAAGAAATGAATCAGGAATTTCTGGAAGTTCAGTCGATCCCAGCGCCGCTTCTCACGGCGCGGCCAGAGCCGGCCGCCAAACACGCCCGCGGACGGGAGTGCCGCGTCTGCATGGGTGAGCACGACGAGGAAACGCACAACGCCACTTTAGCCGTGCACGCCTGGTATCGTTCGGAAGTGACTAAGTACTTTGACGATGCGCCGATAGAAGTCTGATCGCCGGCGACCAGAGATTCGATTTCTACCGGCTCGCCGGATTCGGTCGACCACTGACCGGCCGCATGGCGGAGAAACTCCGCGTCCTCTCTACCCTGTATGGCTATTCGCAGGCGACTTGGTTCGACCGCTAAGATAACCGCTTCCAGCCTCTGACCCGAAAGATTCAGAACGCTATACATTGAACTACTCCTTTCCTACCGGATCGTCTACTGCTGACTACATAGTGCAGCCGTAAGGAAAGTATTATCAGGCTGGCTTTAGTTATGGTACTGACGATCTAGTACCCAAGAGGGCTGAAGAGCCATTTTTTACCTGACTCGATCCCGGCCGACGCTGGCTGCCACCCGGTCGAATCGACGCGCCGCAACCGCCAGGGCGGTTGGTTCCGGCCCTGCCGAGAAATGGTTATTTCGCGACAGGGCCGCGTCGAGTGCGATTGTATTGCCTAGTAGCCAGGACCAGACTAGGGTTTCTGCACCACCGACCAGTAGGATTGTACGGGCTACGGAACTTTTCCCGCACCCCCGGTGTCTACTTCATTTGCGGGATCATGCGGTTTCCTGTTAGCGTGAAGGCAGACGGATCGCGAGGCTACCAGTGGCGACTTCGATTCTGGACCTGAGCCCGGACCAATCGGCCGCAAGTGCCGCCGATGCGGAAGATCTGCGCCTGGCAGAAGGTTTGCGGGCAGGCGCCGAAACGGCGTATGAAGAATTAATTCAGCGCTTCCAGCAACCGGTGTACGCACTGGCGATCCGGTTGCTAAACGACCCGGCCGGTTCCAGCGACGTGGTCCAGGAGGTTTTCCTGAAGGTCTTCCGCAGTATCGGAAACTTCCGCGGACAAAGCACGCTGCGGACCTGGATTTACCGCATTACGGTAAATGAGGCCCACAACGCGCGGCGCTGGTTCTTCCGCCACCGGCGGTGCGAAGTGGAGTTGGACAACGCGCCGGAAGACTGCCGGAACTGGAAGGAGGTTGCGGCGGACCAGGGCCGGTCGCCATTTGAAATGGCGCTCGATCACGAGCGGCAAGCGTTGGTCGAGTCCGCGCTGGACCAACTCAATCCGGTCTACCGCGAAGCCGTGGTGCTGCGCGATATCGCGGATTTGGGCTATGAAGAGATTGCCGCCGTTTTGAACGTTTCTTTGGGAACCGTTAAATCGAGGATTCTGCGGGGCCGCGAAGCCCTGCGGCAAGGTTTCGCCGGCCACCTGGACCGTGGCCCGGCGATACGATTGGTGCCGAAGACAGCCGGGTAAACCTATGAGCTGCGACAATGTGCGAGATCGGATCTCTCTGCTGCTCGACCACCAGACCGCTGGTGCCGAACGCGAGAGAATGCTGGCGCACCTGGCAGGTTGCCAAACCTGTGGCGCCAGGTACGAGAGCCTCCGGGACATGAAGCGGGTAATGGGCAGGATGAGCCGGACGCCGGTCCCGCCGGACGTTCAGGCGAAACTGCGCGCGCTTGCGGCTCGCGAGCGGGCACAGCGGTTGAGCCGCCTGAGCCATGGTTCTCGCTTGTCTTATTGGTCCGGCCGTCTGCGCATGGAATTTGACAACCTGATGCGGCCTTTGGCGCTGCCCTTTGCGGGCGGCGTATGCGCGGCCTTACTGGCGTTCGGAATGCTCGTACCAAACCTGAGTTTCGCGCATCACCTCTACGTCGACGATCCGGCCGTAGCCCTGCCCACCAACCCGGACGGCAAGGTGGTTGGAGTGATCGGCGAGATTCCCCGTGTCGAATCCATCGACGCCTCGCAGGAGTCCGCCCCTTCCGACGGCACAGTGGTGGAGCTAACCATCGATCAGAGGGGCCGTGTGCGCTATTATTCCGTAGTGCGCGGCGAGTTGACCCGCGATATGGAGAGCATCATCCTGTTTTCCTATTTCACGCCGGCAACCTCCTTCGGCCAACCCACCTGGGGTAAGGTGCGCGTATCGCTGGTGCCCATTCGCGACGCCCGCGGTTAGCCGGCTCCTCTAACCGGTGGCACGGCAAAGGCTCGGCCAGCATTTCCTGCGGAACGGCGCGATCCTGGAGCGCATTGCGGCGGCCGCGTGTCCCCAAAGCGAAGTCGCCGTGGTGGAAATCGGCCCGGGCCGCGGGGCGCTCACCGAGAAGTTGCTGGCAAGGGCCCAACGCGTGGTAGCGATAGAGCTGGACGCCGAATTGGTCCGATACCTGCGCCGTAAGTTCGCCGGCGAGTCGCGCCTCGAAATGGTGGAAGGCGACGCTCTCTCCGCCGACTTGGAGCAATGGGGCAGCGTCCCGATCGTCGGTAACCTGCCTTATTACGCGGCTACGCCGATTCTCGAAAGAGCCATCCGCCTCAAGCCGCCACGCGCGGTCTTCCTGATCCAAAAGGAAGTGGCCGAACGGCTGGTGGCGCAGCCGGGCCAGCGCGCCTACGGGTATCTCACCTTGGCCACGGCTTTGTTCGCTTCCGCGCGCCTGCTGTTTGAGGTCAAGCCCGGCGCGTTTGTGCCGCCCCCGGCGGTGGATTCGGCGGTCGTCCTGCTGGAGCCACGCGCCGTTGTGCCGGAGGCGGGCGGCGTCCTGGAATTGATCAGCCACGCCTTCCGCCATAAGCGCAAAACGCTGCGCAACAACCTGGCCCCGGTCTATGGCAAGACCGTCGAAACGTGGCCGGAAGCCGGCCTGCGCGCCGAGCAGATTCCGCTATCCGGGTTCCTCGAATTGTATGCGCGCGTGGAGCGGTAGGTAGTTTAATGCGCCGCGCCAACCGGTAACACGGCCGGCGCTGAAGAAAAGAACCCGTCGGCAAAAATATGCACCTGGTATTCAGCGGCGCCCAGGCTCGGCGGAATCTGCACCACCACCTGGAACACGCCCGGCGAAAACGGCGCAGCTGATATCACCAGATAGCCGTAGACATCCACCACGACTTGCATCGAGTTGGGCTGGGTGGTGTCGTACGGGGGTGTTACCGGCCCGGTGATATTCAGACCCGTGACGTACAAGGTGATTGTCTCGCCGGGCACGACTGGCCGCTGGGGCGTAATCAGGCTGCCGTCCGGGCTTGTGGCCAGCGCGTACAGGATGCCGTTGAGAGGCTGCGCCAGGTATTCGGCATCGGCTGGGCGGATCAGGATCTGGTTGGTGAGGCTACCGCCGGGCCAATCGAGCGTCAGCGGCTGCTGCCCCGGGCCGGCCGTCGCCGGCAGTAGGAGATCGATGCGGCTTGGGCTGACGTAGCTCACCACGCACGGCTGGGCTCCGACTGTCGCCGTAACCCCAGCCAGACTGGTCGGAAGCGAAGCATCGGCGCCGATCGAGTCGCTCCAATCCATGGTGGGAAGGCCCGAGAAATCGCCCAGTACCGACACCCAGGACTGCGGCGCGAGGCCGATGGCTCCGTTCTCCAGCGGAATGGCCCATCGCCCGGCAACTGCCGGCAGGAGCTGGAGAATTCGATCGTTGCCGCTATCGCAGATCAGCAAGCCGCCGGAACTTCCGATGGCCAGGCAGCCCGGCGCGGCCAGTGGCGTGAGAAGAGCGTAACCGTACTGGTCAATTGGGTATAGGGATGTGTTCAAGGAAAAGGCCACGGTGCGCACCAGCCCATCGGAGCCTACCATGCGCACGCGGTTGCCGGCCGATTCGGCAATAAACAGGTCGCCTTGGGCATCTACTGCCAGGCCGTCCGGGCCATTTAGCGGTGTCGCGGCGGCCGGCGTGGCTTCGGCTCCTTCACCAGGAATTCCATTACCGACGATGGTCGTGATGATGCCGCTGGTATCGACGCGCCGCACCACGCCGGCCTTAGCGTCGGCGATGTATAAATTGCCGGCGGCATCGAGGGCAATGGCGGTGACCGCCAGAATCTGGGCGCTGGTGGCTGGCCCGCCATCGTTGCTATAACCGCAAGTCCCCGTGCCCGCGACAGTCGAGACCGCGCCCTGGCTCCACTCGAGTACGCGGCAACCGGCGGGGTCGTTGAAGTACAGGCCGGTGGTATTGGCGGCCAGAGAGGTGGGAGCGCCCACGCCGGTGGCGATGGTGACAAAAGCCTGCTCGGTCTCGTCGTAGCGCTCCAAAAGGTGCTGTTCCGGGTCGGCGATGTAGACAGTGCCGTTCGAATCGGCGGCCATCGGCTTGGTGTGATAGACGAGTGGCGCCCACTGAATACAGCCAACTCCGGGGAACGAACCGATGCAATTGCCTCCCTGTACCGGGTTCAACAGCAGCGTTTCCACCTGCGAGCCCTTAACGCGGTATACACCATAAGCGTCGGCGTAGAGCAGAGTGCCGTCGGCGAGCTGGGTCAGCCCGGCGAGCTCGGCGTGTACCCCTCGAACGGGCGCGATAAAGCCCCCCGGCTGCGCGAAAGCCGCGGCCGGCCACAGCGCGGCGGCGACGGCCCAGATAACGGCAAGACGCCGCGGCTTTTTGGTAATCAATAGACACCTATCCCACTTACAAAGACCCGGGGCGGGGCCAAATTACTACAGTGTGCCAACACAAAAAACCCGACTACCCGGCGACGGCCGGGAGGCCGGTCCTACGGCTGCACTTTCAGGTCTGGCCCCACCTCGTAGGTCTTGCCCGCCTGGGCGTCGAAAGTGACTTCGCGGCCAGCGTAGCGCAACGTGATCGGCTTCGACGCGGTGGGGCGCAGGGTCCCCTTCGCCAGCCTGCCGTCGCGCCATTCGAGCGCGACTTCGACCGCGCCGCGCGCGCGCAGTCCGCTCACGCTTCCGCTGGGGAAGGCCCCGGGCAGGGCCGGCAGCAAGTTCAGAAACGCCGCATCGCCGGTCTCGGCCAGCGTGAGGCTGGTCGGGGTGCCGTGCGGGTCGTCGCTCTGGAGCAGCATCTCGGTAATGCCGGCGGTGGCTCCGAAGTTGCCGTCAATCTGGAAGGGCGGATGGGCGTCGAAGAGGTTCGCGTACAAGCCAGCGCGCGACTCCGTCCCCGGACCTTTATCCGACGCCGGCGTCACCAGATTGCGCAGAATACGGTACGCGTGCTCGCCATCGAGAAAGCGGGCCCAGAGGTTGAGCTTCCAGGCCAACGACCAGCCGGTGGCCTCGTCGCCGCGATAGAGGAGCGATTGGCGCGCCGCGGCGAACAGATCGGGCGTGCCATAGGGCGTGATTTCCGAGCCCGGGTAGACGGCCCAGAGATGCGAGACGTGGCGATGCTGGTTAGCCGGGTCGTCCACGTCTTCCATCCATTCCTGCAACTGTTTGTACCGGCCGATCCGGTTCGGTGCAATCTGCCCGCGCATCTCGCTGAGCCGCGCCCGCAGGTCGCTATCCACGTTCAGTATCCGGCTGGCGGCAATGACTTCCCCGAAGAGAGCGCGCACGATCTCCCGATCCATCGCGGGCCCCATCACCAGGCCGCCCTGTTCCGGAGAATTGCCGGGACCGGTCACCAGATAACCCGATTTTGGGTCTTTGACCATCGCGTCAACGAAGAACAACGCCGCGCCCTTCATCAGCGGGTAGCCGGTATCGCGGAGAAACTGCCGGTCGCCGGAGAAAAGGTAATGCTCCCACAAATGAGTGGAGAGCCAGGCCCCACCGGTTTGCCAGATGCCATGGTTGGACGCGTTGATCGGCGCCGTGCCGCGCCACAGGTCGAAATTGTGATGCAACACCCAGCCGCGCGCGTTGTATTGCTCCCTGGCGGTGGTCGCGCCGGAAGCCTGGAGATCGTTCATGGCTGCGAACAGCGGCAACTGGCACTGGGCCAGGTTGGTTTCCTCGGCCGGCCAGTAGTTCATTTCGGTGTTGATATTGGTGGTGTATTTGCTGTCCCACGGCGGCGTGTTCGAATCGTTCCAAACGCCCTGCAGGTTGGCGGGCTGCCCGCCCGGGCGGCTGGAGGAAATCAGCAGATAGCGGCCATATTGAAACAGCAGCGCCACCAGTTGCGGGTCGCGCCCGGCGGCGAAATCGCGAATACGCCCGTCGGTGGGGCCGGCGACGGCAGGCGACGTTCCCAGGTCGAGCGAGACCCGCGCGAACAGGCTGCGGTAATCGGCGACGTGCTCGGCGCGCAACGTTTCGTAGGACTTGGTATGCACGCCGACCAGGGTATGCGCGTTGCGGGCTTTCGGATCGGCGGAAACGTCCTGGTAGTTGACGAAATTAGTGGCGCCCGTGAGCACGAGGGTGGCCGCGTCGGCGCCCTGCACCACCGCGCGCCCGTCCTTGGACTGGCGCTTGCCGCCTTCGGCCGCGACCGTCAATCGCGCCTGAAAGCGAATTGCGCCGCCTTCCACTTGTCCATCCATCACCAGGTCGCCATCGGCCAAAACGGCGTTGGCCGAGCCCTGGTGCGCGGATTTCAGGCCGGCGGAAAACGACACGCTGCCGGGCCGGCTGGCGGTCAGCCGGATGACGACCGCTTTGGCCGGGTAGCTGGCAAAGATCTCGCGCCGGTAGACGATGCCGTTGGCTTCAACCTCCACCGTGGCAACGGCTGTGTCCAGATCCAGCGTGCGCCGATAGCCCGTGACGGAGCCTGAACCGATGCCCGGAAAATCCAGCAGCAGATCGCCGAACGCCTGATAAGCCATCTGGTGCAGGGGCTCGGACATGAATTCCTTCATGGCCAGATCCTCGGCTTCCCGCTGCTGGCCGACCCACAAGAGCTCCCGCAGTTTGTCCAGCGAGCGATACGCGCCCTTATGGGCGTAGTCGTGCGGCGTACCCGTCCACACGGTCTGCTCGTTGAATTGAATCCGCTCGCGGGCGACCCCGCCGAAGATCATGGCGCCCAGCTTGCCGTTGCCCACCGGCAGAGCCTCCACCCAGGTTTTGGCGGGTTGGCGATACCAGAGCGTGAGCGGAGACGCGGCAAGCAGCGAGGCCGACGATAGGGCAATCGCGATGAGAGCTTTCATGGAGAGCGCCGTATCACTGAACGGAAGTCTTACACCCGCCCGGATCGACCGGCTGACAGGGAATTGAAAAAACAAAATTCAAGCCACAGACGAACACAGATGAACGCAGATAAATCCTTTTTTCATCTGTGTTTATCTGTGGCTATCTCTTCTAGCTCTTAATGGCTACCGGCACCAGGTCGCGGCTGGTGATCACGCGGTCGATCATGCCATACTGCACGGCTTGGTCGGGTTCGAGGATGTAATCCCGGTCCACGTCCTTGGCGACCTTGTCCACCGGCTGGCCGGTGGCATCCGACAACATACTGTTCAAAATTTCACGCATGCGCAGGATTTCGCGGGCGTAGATGTCGATATCGGCCGCCTGCCCGGCCAATCCCTGCATGGAAGGCTGGTGGATCATGATGCGCGAATTCGGCAGGCTGAAGCGCTTCCCCTTAGTGCCCTTGGCCAGCAGCACCGCTGCCATGGATGCGGCTTGCCCCACGCAGATGGTGACGATGTCCGGCCGGATGAACGCCATGGTGTCGAGGATGGCCAAACCGGCGGTGATCGAACCTCCGGGGGAATTGATATAGATGGAAATATCCTTCTCGGGATCTTCGGCTTCAAGGAACAGGAGCTGCGCGATGATGAGGTTGGCTACCTGGTCGTCAATGGGGGTTCCAAGGAAAATAATATTTTCCTTGAGCAACCGGGAATAGATGTCGTATGCGCGTTCGCCCCGCGAGGTCTGTTCGACCACCATGGGAACGAGGACCGAGTTTTGCATCGTGCCTCCGTCGGATCGAGTTGAAGGGCGGTTAAGCCCGTTTGGCGGCGGTAGCCCGCTTTCCGGCCTTGCGCTGCTTGCTGGCGGCTGCCGCCAGGGTCTTTTTCTTTTGCTCCAGCGCCTTGGCCAGGTCGGCGATGGTATTCCGCCCCAGATAATCCATGATACGCGAACGGAGGTTCACCCAGCTATCGTGCATCGGGCACGGCATGTCGTCGTTGCATTCGGAAAGGCCGCTGGCGCATTGCTGGTAGGGCGCCAGCCCGTCGAGCGCTTCCACGATATCGAGCAGGCGAACGTCGCCCGCGTCGATGCGGAGGGCAAAACCGCCGGTAGGCCCCTTGCTGGAACGCAACAGGCCCTTGCGTGCCAACTGCTGCAGAATCTTCGCCAGGAAATGAGCTGGGATATCCTCCTGCTCTGCAATATTCTTTACCATGGCGTACTTGCCCTCGGGCACCTGCGCCAGGTGTACGAAAGCGCGGATCGCGTACTCGGCCGACCGAGAATAGATCATCTTTTTGGACTCCCCCTGCCGAATTCGGAGTAACGTTACATAGTTATCTTAAATGAGCCTGTCCACACGCGCAAGCTCCCGATAATAATGATGGAAACCGGGAGCGTGCGGGATGTAACGCGCCTTCGTATCGTCCGATTTCGCACGTTGAGGTTGCATTTGTGCGGGGACGGACGCCGGTCGCCAGCGTCTCGCGGGCGGCGGGCAGAGCAACAACGCGAACTTCACCCTTTCCAGGCAGGTGACCACTTTCCAGGGAGGATTTCGTTCGATGAGCTCAAAGCCAGCGCAAACAATCGTCGGCGGCAACCCGGCCCTCACAGCATTCCTGATTACCGCCTGCTTCGCGCACGCCTTTAACGCAGCGGACTTGAGCGAGGTCAGAGAAAGAGTCAGCGCGCTGCAAGCGCGAATCATCCATCGGCGGTCGCCGAGTGCAAATCGTACGATATACGGGGCTGCATGCGCCCGGAAACCACGGAGATTCGCGCGCTCATTCGGGACTAGTCGCTCTGGAAGCTCAATCAGTCCGAAGGTGACACCGCGGCGCTCGCCAAAGACCTCATGAACCATGAACGACACCTGCTTTTTCAAGAGGATGGCGGAACTCTAACTTCCGGTGCCCCGCAGCAGGGCGATTCCTAGGCTTTCGGAAAGTCCAACCCCGCCGGGCGAATTCGCCTTACGTTGATATCTGCGTGTGGGGAGCGGGGCAGGCGCCGCTTGCCGTGGCGGCTGGCCAGCAGGTTAGCCGAATCGTGTTTACGGCGATGAAGGGGGCTTGGCTGCAGGTTCACGTGGCCGATCCGGATGGCGTGCTGCCGCCGGTCGCGATCGGCGGGCCAGCGCAGTTCGAGCCGCAGCTTCAGGTCATCCTAAAAGGGGCCCGATAAGCTGTACCGGCACGCGCGGTTCGTCTCGGCTGACGTTACCGGGCGGAACTACCAACCGGCTTCCAGCCCGCCGCCTCGACGGACCTGAGCCCGATGGCGTTCACACTGCATAAAGCAGTGAGGGGTTCAAGCAGGCGGAGAGCCACGACAGGACTTCCAGAGGTGCTCCTTTCAGGATCGCGATTGAATGGTGCGTTGCGGCGGGCGGCCTGGGAGGCCGCCGCAGGCCGGGGGCCTGCCCCACAAACGCCAGAACGCAGCTCACCCTTATTTCGACACGGCAGGCACTTCGGCCCAGCACGGGTGCGTGCGCCACAATGGCCTCCACGAGCGGCGGGACTGTCAGCGGCGGTGGAGGGGAATGGGCGAAACGAGGCGGGACACCGAAGCGGCGTTCTGGTCGCTATCGTCGTCGTCGGTTTCGCAGCACATGTGATAGTAGTACGACGCGGCGCCGCAGCCGATGAGCAGCACCAACAGCAGGCCCAGCCAGCGAAGCACCGGGCCGCTCCAGGCCGAGGGTTGATTGACGGCTGCCTGGGTGGCTTTGACCACCGCGAACGCGGCTCCGCCGCCCAGAAGAACCTTCCAGTACCACGCCATCAGGTCGAGATGGCTTTGGCCTCCAATTTCGCTCCAGAGGAAGAAAACGGCGATCAGGGCGATCACAAATTGCGTTATATAAGCTAGACGAAGAAGTGGCATCGGCGGCAGGCGCAATTTCATCTTACGTTATCCTGAAAGAAGATGTCCCAATCCGGAACTGAAATGGCACGGACCTGGTACCACTTTCCCAACGCGTTTCGACTGGCGATGGAATCGATTCGCGCGCACAAACTGCGGAGCTTCCTGACCCTGCTGGGGGTGATTATCGGGGTGGCCAGCGTGGTGATGGTGGGTGCGGCGATCGAGGGGCTGGGGGTATACGCGGAACAAAGTACGGCCAAAGCGTTCGGGTCGGAGTCGTTTCTGGTGGCTCAGATTGCCGCTACAGGGCGGTTGAGCCGGCGCGAGTACTTCGACAAGATGCGCCACAACAAGCCGATTCGCCGCGACGAATACCGCTTTCTGGAGGCGTTCAACGGCGGCGAGGTGATGTACAGCCCGTATCGCAACCACACGTCGGACGTGAAGCGGGAGAACCTGATCTCGGAAGACACGACCATCATCGGAGTGTCCGCGGACATGGCGGACATTCGCGACATCGGGGTGGTAGA
This sequence comes from Bryobacteraceae bacterium, assembly GCA_049509915.1. Taxonomy (GTDB): domain Bacteria; phylum Acidobacteriota; class Terriglobia; order Bryobacterales; family Bryobacteraceae; genus JBEKYD01. The sequence goes on from JBEKZL010000085.1 coordinate 27,866, forward strand.
GGGACGTTTTTTATCGGCAAGATAGTGCGCATCGAGGGGGTGGAATTCACGGTGGTGGGAGTGCAGGAAAAGCTGGGGTCGGCTTTTGGCCGCGACCAGGACAATTCGATGTATATCCCGAATGCCGCATTCGAGCGTTTGTACGGACCGGGGACGGGATTTGCGCTATTCGCGCGGCCGCGGCCGGGGAACGGATTGACGCTGGAGGCGGCGCTGGACGAGACGCGGGTCGGGCTGCGCGACCGTTTTCACGACCGGCCGGGGGAAACCGACAGCTTCGATACGCTCACGCCCGACGCCATCCGCGGGTTCATCGACCAATTGCTGGGGATGGTGGCGGCGGTGGTGGTGCCGGTGACGTGCATCTCGCTGGTGGTGGGCGGCATCGTGATTATGAACATCATGCTGGTGAGCGTGACGGAGCGGACGCATGAAATCGGAATCAGGAAATCGCTGGGGGCGCGGCATTCCGACATCATGCTGCAGATTCTGATGGAAGCGGTGGCGCTGGCGGTGGCGGGGGGCGCGATGGGGGTCGGGCTGGGCGCTTTGGCGACCGCGATTCTGGGAAGGGTATTCGAGCTGACGCTGCACATTACGATGGGCTACGTGGCGCTGGCGCTGGCGGTATCGACGATTGTGGGCGTGGCTTCGGGATGGTATCCGGCATCGCGGGCGGCCAAGCTGGATCCGGTGGCGGCGCTGCGGGCGGAGTGAGACGTGACCATCAGCGTAGGCGAAAACATGAGGATGGCGATGCAGGCGGTGTGGACGCACCGTTTCCGCTCGCTGTTGACGATACTGGGGATCGTGATCGGCATCACCACGGTGGTGACGGTGGCGTCGCTGCTGAGCGGGCTGCGCCAGGGGGTGGTGACGTTCTTCCAGGAGATGGGCCCGGATAACGTATTTTTATACCGGTCGTCGGGCGACCCCAACGCGCCCGACGGGCAATTGCCTCCCAAAGAGCGAAAGCGGCGGCATCTGCGGCCGGAGTATGCCGATTACATCCGGCGCACCTGCCCTTCGGTGGCGGCGGTGGGCCTGACGCTTTACATTCCCGCTTCTGTGGATGGCAACCCCATTACGGCGCG
>JBEKZL010000086.1:0-24434 GCA_049509915.1 Bryobacteraceae bacterium
TGCAGAATGGGTTCCGGGATGTCTTGTGAACGTTGGAGCGTCATCATCAGCCGCCCGCCAGCGACTGTCCTACCCTACCAACGTCGACCAATCCGGATCACGCATGCTTGCCGAAAACACACTGTGTATCCACCGCAGTCGCCGCCGAAGTAGCGTTTCGCCGTGATGTTTGCGTCTTCGATCTCCAGAGCAACCCGTAGGGCGTATGCGTATGGATCGGTCTTAGCGAGTTTGTTCAGCGCCAGTTTCACTTTTCGAGTTCCAATTCGGGCGAACTCAGAGCGTGCCTGGGTCAGACCATTCACCAACAGCTTTGTTTTGCGGCTCATTTGGACGCCTCCGTTTTCTCTTCGACGGATTCATCGTCAGTCCATCCATCCACACACGCCGCCGCCGCTCGTCCGTAATCGTCTTCCGCTTCGGGCTGAACGCTCGAACCACCGTGGAGCCTTCCGAAGGGCGATGCAACGTCGCCAAGTCCCGGCCCGGTCATCTCACGAATCAGGGTTCTTTGCGTTTCCGGGCTGATGCCCAAGAAGGGCATGAACTCCTGCAAGACCCGCTCACGGTTCGCTCTCAGAAGCGCTGCTTTGCCCATAAGTTCGAGGAGCTTCGCCAGTAACTTCATGCCGGTCTCCTTGCTCTTTTTGTCGCCGTAGGCCGGGTTGTTCAATCCGGCCTCCATGCGCTCCTCCTTTTTCCGGCACTTATCACAAATGCCACGTGTGACGATCATGCGCTCTTCGCCGCACGCCGCACAGGGACGAATCCGTGGCTGTCCTGCCACTTTATTGGAGGGCTTTCTCGCCCGCTGTAAGAGACTATCGAATGAGTTGATCTTGTTTGTTCGCTTCATGATTCCACTGTGCCAGGGCACAGTATGAACATAGAACATGAACAATGCGGAAAGATTTGCGGAGGGACAGTGCGAAGAAACTGGTGGCTGGTTATGCCGGGATCTGACGATAGTGTCTCGCTTGGCTGCGTTCGCCAAACATGATTAACAACATTATCCGCTGGCACGCTGGCGTAGCGTCGGACATCATCGGTTTTCTCTTCTTGGCCCAAGCAGCTAAAAGCGTGTACTGCACATCGGCATCGTCGGCAACCTTCTTCTTGGTTGTCTTGATGCCTTTCGCCTTTTCCTTGGCGATGTAGTCTTGCAAGAATGCATCTCGCTGCTTTGCGGTAGTGCGTTTCGGGAGCAGTTTTACGTGCTTTTCATGTTCCGTCACTTCGTCAAGGTAAAGGTCGATCCAATCTTCCAGAAGAGCGTAGAAGCTCTCCATGTATCTTCGTTCGACAATGAGGTCCCCGACTTGTACGAGCCTTGCGACTTGGTATTTCGTGTATGAGGTCCGGTGCGATGGTTGTTTTTTTAGCTTTTCGAGATGATCTTGGAGCCATTGCGGTAATGCGCTTGTGTCCGGCACCGTCTTGTCGGTAACGTGCCAGTCAGCTTCCCACACCACTTGACCGGCTCCGGTACCAATCGGAACGGAAGAGTCTGCGAAAGGAATCCAACCGGCACCAGCCGCTACTTCAAACACGAGGGCCGGGATTTCCAGACGGAACAACTCACGGCTGTTCACTACACCACGAGCACGGAGAGCTTCGGCCAGCACCGAAAATGTGGATCGGAGAGCATCTAGGAGGTTGCACCCCTCCAGCGTCACGTCAGGATTTAGCACTGTGGAAGTTCGGGCCATCAGCCAAATTCTAGCTGACTGCACCGGCCATGTCTGGCGCTCTTCGTCCTGGAAGTTGGACGGATGGACGGCTGATTTTCGTCCGTCCATCCATGTTGCTGTTGTTTGGCTCCACGAGTATTCCCGTTTTCCAACAGCGGCGTTCTCGCCCCGGCTATTCCGTGGCCGTCCTGCGGCTCTCGATCTCGTCCCACATCAAGTTCAACGACGTTCGAACGACGCCTATGCACTGCAAATTGCCGTTGATGTGGAGGCTTCCGCCGCACGTCCATTCAGAGTTTTCGAGCGCTCCCAATGTAAGCTCATAGCCGTATTGCTGAAGAAAGTCGTTGTGCGCCGCCACCAGTTCGTCGTCGGTCAGGAGCGCCACCACGCTCCCAATCTCGCAGACGCACTGTGCGTCTGCGATTTCTTCGTAGATCTCTTTGAGGCGTTCGTAGCTGACCGCCGTTTCGGGTTTTGATGTTGAAGTTGTCATTTCTGCTTACCCCTTGAATGGTCGCCGGGATCGGAGCAGGGCAACGGTGTCGGCAACGATCTGCTCTATCAGGCTGTTCATGTATCTCACATTTTTCAGCAGTTCAGCCGTCAGATGGGCGATCCAGCGCTCGAATTCGGCCATCATCAGGGCCTCGACCGCATTGCAGTCTTCCCACGTGAAATGGTCAGGTGCATGGAACAGAATCGCTCGTTGGATTTCATTCCGACAATGTTGGAGTGCCCATGCCTTAAGCATCGGCTGCGGATCGGTTTGTAATGCGTGCGGCATCATTGTTGTGTTCCTCCTAACGCAGCACGGCGGCTTGCCGTTGCTGCTGTTGGCGCAGACAGCGTTGGATCGCCAGCCGAATCCACCCGGATTTCGGGAGGCGTGCGTCATGGGCAGCGTCCGCAATGAGGGAATCGACTTCGGGTGAAATGCGTAACGTCATGCAGTGAGTGTTCTTCATTTTCACGGTGGTGTCTCCGGTGTCATAGATATTTAGACAAGGAGCAACGGCGGCTGGATCAGTGCCAGCCTCCGCTGATGCCCTAACCGATGTGGAAGTTTACAATTATGGTGATGAAGAAGAGCGCCACCCTGTTGGCAACCCGTCTGATGCACCCGGACCCGGCCAAGCGATGTGCGTATCAGATCCAGCACCACGCTCCAGCCATTCCACATAAGGTCATCGGACGTTGTATCAGGATAAAGGCCGGGTTCATTCGGCTGTGGGAGACGCCAGGGAATGAGCTTGAATTGGCCGTGGCACTGCTGCGAGTCCACGATTCGGAGCAATGCGCTATTGACTTGGTGACCGGCTACTGGCAGCGTCACAAGATCGAGGTTCCAAAAGATCTTCTACATGAGCTAATTCGTGCGGCCATGAACGAGACCGAACCTGACAGGCGGCGATTCCAAGCGAAAGAGGCGAAGCGTAAGGCAGTCGCCAAGGAGCGCAATGCGTCCAGATTTGAGGCGCAGACTGGGCGGGAAATACTGAAGTACCTTGCCAAAAACGGACCCTCGAAAGCCGATGATGTGGCATGGGAAATTGGGCATTCGGAAACTGCCGTTAGGCGGCAACTGCAACGCATGGCGAAGTGTGGCAACGTGAAGCGAGTCAGTCGGGGTGTGTATGGGTTACCAGACGTGGCAGGAAAGCCGAATGCGACAGACTAGGGTTATATTCTATTCAACCAGAGTTATTCTTGGGTTTAATAATAACTAAAATAAAGAGTATAACCGTACCTTGTCGCAAGTGAATCAACACCACCGGGTCCATGAGGAAACCAAAACTACACTCGATGGAGACCATCACGTTCTTCGCATTCGCTCAGAACGTGATTGCTTCGCAGGTCTACCCTTTTTTTGGAATCAGTGGAAGATAATTCCTACACTCCAATCGAGACGAGTCCGAAAACGAAATCCACAGTGAAGAGTGAACGTCCGGCCCCGCCGATCATTCACAGAGAAGGGTGGACGCCACAAGATCAAAATCCAGCAGTCGATTCTACACGGACCACAAGAATGGCGTCGGTGCCAAATGAACGAAATCTACACCTACCGGAACGATGACGGGTTTCGCCTTCGTCGTGGGAATCACCAGTCTCTCCAGATGGGCCATTGCTGGTGCTTAGGACGGCCTCAGAGCGTTCGGCGCAAGCCGGTCGATCTGCTTGGCCTGGGAAGTTCCAAGAGCGAATCTACGGGCAGGAGTCGGTGGCAGATATTGAACTGGCGTGTTAGGGCCGTTGATGGATGGACGGACAGCGGCTTGCAGTCCGTCCATCCACCCTTCTGGATTCAGCAGTCGTTTCAGGCGCAGCCGATTGATACATCTACTTGGCCGGGGCAGCATCGGCGTCCGAACTCACTGCTGTTGGGATATACGGCCAGAAGCGGCTGTATGGCGGATTTGACCGACGATTGGTATATCAGCGGCGACCTTGGCGGTATCGCTCAAAGGGCAGTTGGGTGCATGGATGGACGGACAGGAGCGTGCGTCCATCCAGATGTGCGCCGTTAGGCAAGGTTGCTGATTCAAGTCGCTCATTGCAGCGGGACGCCGGTTCCTTCTCCACCCGGAAGATCCCAAAATCGCCTCCATTCCCCTTCTGCCGCCCTGTTGTCGGCTATCCAGGTGCCGCCTACAGGTCTGCGAAGGTCTTTGGCCGATTTTCCCCGATGAACACCAACTTGCACGGGACAACCAGATCATTCAGCAGCGCCCTTCTCAACGTCATCCGCATGGGCGACGTTATATATTTTCGGGACGAGCGGTGACGGCGGCACTCAACTGGATATCCGTATGGACGAGCGTGGCGATGGGGCGGAAAGTGATCTGCGTCGGACGCTCACGGCTTGGAGAATGGTGTTGCCGCCCCGTCCACCGTTGACAGCAGTGCAGATGTCTTTTCCAGGATTTCGGCCACGTCTCCGGGTTGAACGCCCTTGCCCGCTCCCCTTTCATTTCCGACCTCCAGTACGGCTTTCCTAACCTTCGCCAGCAGACTCTCGAAGCACTGGAGGTTGTCAGCGATCTTCTGACAATCGCCTGTGCGAGTCAGAACTGCGTATATAAGGATTGTCAGCAAACGGTTCGGATGTTTGTTGCCAAGCGCAACATTGCAGGCATTACACGCAATAGACCATACCGTTAATTTGCCCGAAGCATCTTTGACGTGCTCGACGTGAGGCGAGGAGTGCTTCTTGACCTTGCTGGCTTGAGCAAGTGGAGTTCTACACATGACGCATCTTCCGTCAGTAAGGGACCAAAGGTCTCGAAACTGGAGCATTGAGAGACCGCCGTACTTCGTTTTCAAGCAAGACTTGTAGACGGACAGTTGCTTCTTGCTTAGACCGGAAAAGACTGAGGCATCGTTTCTTACGATATGAACCTTACGCCAATAGTCCGTAGCCTTCTTGAATATCAACGCCATTTGCAGTGCTCCTGTGCGTGCGGTAGTCCACCACTCACGTCAATCACAACCATACTGGTGCGACGTATTGCAGATCAAAGCCGGGGCAAGAAAAATGTCCGAAAAACCTTGGCATTCGTACAGCTATGCGGCCACGGTCTTCTTCTTGCGTTTGCCACTCGAAACCGGGGCTTCCTCCACCACAGTTTCCGTACACGAGGCCGGGGCTGATTGGCGGTACGAATCCAACGCCGTCATCGCCGGGATGCCAAGTTTCTTACCGATGGCCCGCCAGGACAACCCTTCCACATCACGGAGCCGCACTACCTCATCCCGGCGAAACACCCGCTTGGGTCTGCCGACAACTTTCCCGGCAGCTTGAGCGGCTTTGATGCCTGACAACGTTCTCTCACGAATCATGGAACGCTCGAATTCCGCCACCGCCGATAGAATGTGGAGCAGAAGCGAAGCAGTCGGATTCGATTGGTCCGTGTCCAGACCTTGGGTCGTAGCGACGAAGCGAACGCCGAAGCTGCTGAGTGCCGACAACTGCTGACTGAGATTGAGGACCGATCTGCCAAATCTGTCCAGCTTCCACACCACCACGCAGTCGAACTTTCTCTTGGCTGCGTCGGCCATCAATTTGTCGAGTGAAGGTCGGCTGGATTTCGCCCCGGAGAATCCGCTGTCAACGTATTCCCCGGCGATCTTCCAGTCACGGCGGGAAGTGTATTCCCGAAGCTCCCGCAACTGCATCTCGCAATTTTGATCGGTGGTGCTGACACGGGCGTAGATGGCGCAACGCATGTACTTATCGTACATGATTTCCGTACTGCTGTCAAGCAGTGGAGTTTGAAACCTGCAAGTATGGAACCAATGAACATTTGCAGAGAATGTGGTCAGGAAATCATCTTCCGTCACGTCAACGGCGTCTGCGTCCCAATACATCTTTCGGGCGACTGCGGGAGATGGGACCTGGATCAAGAGGCCGTCAAAAAGGCCATCCACACGAAGTGTCCGATTTGCAGGGAATTGGTGTGGCTCGTTCGGCATAATGGCGGCGCTGTCTGGCTTGATGCGCTTGGTCTCCCCTGGCCGAAGCACCCGTGTTTCGATAAAGACTGCGATGTGACGAGGCCGGTAACGCCATATACGTTAGCGGATCTCAAAGCCTATGCCAAAGAAAGGCGGTGCCACTTTTGTCCTGCGATGGTCAAACCTTGGCTTTACAGGGCGCACGTTGCGGGTGTTCACAAGTTTTCTCCTGCTTCGATCATTGCGGCTGAATCCTTCGAGAAAAGCGGACCCGGCACGAGCAAATTCACATGTCGCTGAAACTCCAAAAAGAAGTGCAAGTCCTACTAAAATACACCAAGAAAATCAGACCATACCGCAAGTCCAGATATGGGATCACAGACGAGGAGTTCGATCAGCTATTCTTCAGCCAGGGCGGTAGGTGTAAGATCTGTGGCACATCCGACTTCCCGTATAAAGGTCCATGCGTCGATCATGACCATACCACCAAGAAGGTGCGTGGCATATTGTGCTTCAACTGTAATCGTGGCATCGGCGCTTTTAAGGAAAGTACTGCCCTTTTGGAGAAGGCCCTTCAATACTTGCTTTCTCAAAAGGACTGCAACACATGACTCCGAAGCAGGTATCGGCGCAGCACTCGAACGATCTGTAGCTTTCAGGCTGTCTGCCCATGCGCCTTATATGCTCACATGGAGAGCATGGCTCGATCCGGCGAACAGAACCCTCCAGCGGTCAAGGCGTGGCTCGACAACGTGATCGTTCCGGCGCTGGTCAAAGAGTGGTTGGCCGAAAGGTCGGGAGGCCACGGCGTGACTTCGGAAGCAAAGTCAGACGATGCAGAATCGGAAGCTGCGGACGCAATCCCCGGCATCGAAATACACAGTAAAATCTGAAAAAGCTACAATCCGACCAAGGTGTTACACAGTGGCGGGTGGCTGTGCGAGGGCCGGATTGAAAAATTCTAACGGGTCCTTCCCACCAAGTACCGGCCTGTGATTCCTGGAAAAAAACCGAAAAAGGTACTCCGGGCAGGATTCCAGGCCGGGACTCCGGGCCAGAGACTCCCGGCAGCATTGCCCGGCTTGGACTCCCCGGCCCAAGATTCCCGATGGGACTCCTGGCATTTTCACCTTCCAATCACTGAATCGGTGGAAGGCTGAGACCTTCAACATCTCGTGGTCGCCACTGTTGCGGAGTGAGTTCGGTCAATTCCTTCGCCTTGGCTCGACACCATAGGGTCCAGGACTCCATAAATGCGTAATGCCGGATTGCCAGTGCGCCCTTCTTGGGATCGAACGATTGCGGTGGTCTGAGCACAGGGCAACCCTGGCTGGACTGATTGTGCCTTTCGTAGTTGTCCAATACCCACTTCGCAATCAGTCGGTCCACCATCGGAAATTGATCTGGTGCTATGAACGCCGGGAATGTGGCGCATACCGCAATGTTGTCACTGGAAACCAGGAGGCTCTGAAATTCCTGGAAGCGTTGCCTTGACGGACCTGCCGTAAACTTGCAGCACGCAGTCCATAAGTCATTGGCCGAAACGCCGTTCGTCTGAACTCGCTTTATGATGTCGCCGGTCTTGGCCCGATGGCTGCTGAACAGTTCCAGAACACAACTTCAAACCACGCTTCAAGATGGAGCGGCGCATTCTGGCGGAAGGAGTGTTCAAACTGGATCGTCTGATCTCTGTCACCCGTGTCAATGTTTGTCTTGAACCACCCTGCGTATTGCTGGCGATCAACAAATTCCGTGAGGTTTGCCGGATAACCGTATTGGGCAAGGGCATTCTGCCATTGAAGGACCGGCGAACCCCGGCCTAAGGGTTGCGTGGCCGCATCCGTAGTCTTGAAAAGCGGCGCTCCGCAGCTATGGCAGTACTTTCCTTGCTCCGGGTTTTGTTTTCCGCACTCGACGCAGAACACCACAGGAAGCTCCAGTCCAGGAAGATTCTAACAACTGGCGACCATCAGGAGCTTCTTTCCCCATCGCCAGGACGCTGCCCCGGATCTGCTCCTGACCGGCAGAATGCGCTACCGTGAATGGTTACGAAAGGCTGACATGCCCACACCCAAGCTCACGAACGAAATCATCACCGCTGCCATCGACGGTTTCGAGTCGCAAAAACGCAGGATAGACGATCAAATTGCTGAACTCCGTGCGCTGCTTCCTGGTGGCTCCCCTGAGACCGCCACCACGCCGGAAGCGCCCGCCAGGAAGCGCAAGAAATTCTCCGCTGCCGCTCGAAGGCGGATGAAGGAAGCTCAACAGCGCCGTTGGGCGAAGATCCGGGGAGAGTCTGAACGACCAGCGCCCGCCACTACGAAACCAGCCAAACGAAAGATGTCAGCACAACGGAAAGCGGCACTCGTGGCGAATCTGGCGAAGGCACGAGCGGCCAGGGCAGCGAAGAGGGCGGAAACTGCGAGGGCGAAACCGGCCAAGAAGACCGCCAGAAAAAAGGTGACTACCAAGAAGACGGCGGCGAAGAAGACTGCCGGTGCCCCGGCAGTGGCGGCGGCACAGTAAGACGGGCACATGCGTGGCTTCGGCAGCAGGATTCAAGCACCCGGACCTGTTCTCAAGAATGCTTCGATCCGTTCCGCCAATATGTCCGGTTTGGTGGTCTCGCATTCCCATATCGTAAACACGCTCCACCCCGCCGCCTGGAGCGCCTTCTGGTTGGCCCGGTCCCGCTGTTGATTCCCTTTCAGCTTTGGACGCCAATAATCTGTGCGGGACTTGGGGATATGCGAATCTATGCAGCCCCGGTGCTGATGCCAGAAACAGCCCCGGACTTCGATGATCCGGTGCAATTTGGTGAATACTAGATCAGGCTTGCCAGGAAGTTTGGCAACATGGAGCCGGTACCGGAAGCCCATCCCGTAAACAAGGCGGCGCACAACCATTTCGGGTGACGTATTTGTGCTGCGGATGCGCCGCATGTTTTCGGAGCGACGTTCTGGCGTTAATAGGTCCAATACCTTAACGGTTCACCACGTGAATGTCTGACCAATCAACCACTCAAGGCTTCGGAGGTTCGCAACCCGGCCATTCTCACCAAGTCCATTTGAGATCAACTGAGGTGCAAAATGAACCGCAGCCGTTATGCAGGGGTTCGGATGTGTGGGCGGGCAGTTGCCAAGGATCTTGGTCAATCGGTTGGGTGAAAACTCTCCGATTACCGCATAAAACCGGCACGCCGGGAAGAGGCGTCTAGCTGCACCGCCGTAGGCGAGGGCTTCATCAACAACGTCCACACGATCATGACGGTATCGCCAACGAGTAGACATGAGTGCGACGATCTCATTGCCACGCCTAGCGACGATATCAATGCGTGAATCTTGGCTTCTCGTCGTGAACTGAAATCCGGGGAAAATTGCGGTCGGGCTTACCTCTTCTTCGTAGGTAATGCCAGCACCGCCAAAACGCTCAAGTGCCGTCACCACAATGGATCTAAACGCATGACCCACCAGATTGTGCGGCTGCAAATTGGAGATTTGTGGCTGTTGCCAGTACAATCCGATCCTCCCGCAAAGTTCTTGGCGGGGTATCCGCAGTTGTTCAGACAAATAGTTCGTGAGGGATTCGGCTCTCCGCAAGACAGCGTTTGGCTGACCGGTCGATGTCATGCCAAAATCGTTGGATTCCCGGTAAACAACAACATCCAAGCCATCCAGGGGTTGCCATCCACGTTCACGATGGACACGACATGAAAGCAATAACTCTGCGATTCCAATCCATCCCGTGGAGGCGTTCCAGTCCCTTTCGCTCAGGAGTTGGTCATACAAATTAACGGCAATCTGAGCGTTGGCAGATCTAGGCATTATGAACTCGAATGCACAGTTTAGCACCTAGAAGTGCGATGGGAAGGGCGGCGGTTTACTGCTCGATTTTTGCGGTAATCTTCGCCGCTTGGATTGGGTATTTCGTGATGAGCCATTTCATCACTTCTAGCTGATCGGCTCCGGTAGCACGCCGGACTTGAATCAGGAGCTTCTGGAGTGAAGGCCGGTCCAGCGTCAAGTTGCGTGCGCCTTCATTGCACACGGAACAGACGGCTCTCAGATTAGACGGTTCGTCGCCGCCGCCCATGCTCTTATCAACGATATGCCCGATATGAAGTCGGGTTTTCCTCGTCGGATCTGAAGGGTGAGGCTCACCGGCAACGGCTCCGCACATTTGGCAGGTGAATCCATTCCGATCCAGGACGAACGCTCGTGTCTCTTTCGAGATCCCACGCTCGAACGCCGGGATCGGCTTCGGGGTCAGTAGAATGTATTGACCCGGTTTCAGGTCGCTCCGATCATTATTGGTTAGGATCTGATAGCCTTCTTCCGTCCGAAGCTCTCGAACTCGCCTTCCCCATTCGCTTGCGTTGCCCGATACTTCCCGCAGTTCATCCGATTCGAGAATCCGTCCGATATTGGCGAGAAAGTAAGACCGGAGCTTCGCTCTAGAACCCTTGCCAGCTTTGGTCGAGCCACTGCTCGTTTTGGTCGAACTCTTGCTCCGTTTGGATGGCATAGTCTGTTGATCTCAACAGACATGGTATCCCACTTGCGGAGCCGGAACTGCCATTACCCTGCCACTCGTACCAAGCGGGATACGTTTAGGCAAGTCCGCAATTTTTCGGCAACCGCTCTGGCAAACGGTGGAGGGAAAGCGTTGCCAACCTGTCGGTATGCGGCTGTCTTCTTCCCGTAGAACTGCCAATCGTCGGGGAATCCTTGGATGCGGGCGACCATGCGTACCGTCAGCCGTGGCATCCCACAGAAATCGGAACCCGGTGCGTCATCTGCGATGCCAAGCCCATCCACTCCAAGTGTGGCCCATGCCTTCCTTGCCCTTGTCGGCCCAAGATCGGGACCACCGTGCTTGTGAGATCCACCCACCACCGTAGGAGCGATTTCGTCGGCCCCGTTTCGCCAAGCTTCAACTCGCTTCCAGCCGTTCGCTGCCATGAGATCGTACAGCTTATATCCGACTGTCACGGGCCGTAGTCCATCGCCTTCGGGCCAAGCGAAGCGTTCTGCGTACTCTTCCCTGAGACCAACGAAAACTACCCTTGGACGCAATTGCGAGACGCCGAATTCACTGGCGTTCATCAGCTTCCATCCGGTCTTGTAGCCTAGCTTTTTCAACTGATCCCGAATGTACAAGCGGTAGTCAATGAAGACGGCATCCAAGATGCCACGGACGTTCTCAATCATCACCGCTTTCGGGCGAATCTGATCCACAAGGCGAATCATCGCCGGGAAGAGATTACGTTCGTCCTTTGTCCCAAGCTGCTTCCCGGCAACCGAAAACGGTGGACATGGCAGACCGCCAGAAATGATGTCCACGCCCTTGAAATCGACTCCATCGAAGTCATTCAGATCTTGCTCAAACACTTTCCAACCCGGACGGTTCAGGCGAAGTGTGGCGCACGCACTCTTGTCAAGTTCAACGAGTCCAGCGTGTTCGATCCCGGCCTGTTCAAAGCCTAGCGCCTGTCCACCGGCACCGGCGCACAGTTCCAGCGTGGTCAACCCACACATGCGCCGTGTGCCGTTGGCCCCGATCCTCTTCCCCGGTTTCGTCAGCCAAGGATTTTCAGACATCTCCGGGAATAGAAGTTCGGTCCTTTCGTCACGCCGCCGCATCTTTGGCCCTAGATTACCTATCGGCATTTTCCCGATCTTCTTCAAGGTTGAGGCTCCACTTTTCCGAACTCCCATTCTACTGTCCGAAAGACCTCGCCGTCCGGTGGTCCCGTATTCGACGTCTGTAGCATTCCCATCACGCAGTCTCCAGAATTTCGTAAACCTCAAGCACCGCATCAAAGTACTCGTCTACCATGTCGTCTGGATCGTCAGGCGGTTCCGTTTCCATCTCCGCATCCCAATTGTGCTGGACGTAATCAAGCAACTCCGCTTCGGCCTCCGCATGGGTGAGGTGTTCGCTGGCGACCGGGGAACGGCCCGCCCACGAATCATTGCGTTCACGGATGGTGAGGATGAACGCCAAGTTCAAAATCTCCCTTCACAACATTTTGCCAGACTGTCCACATGCGCCCAGACCGATGCGACCTGCTCATCCGTCAGTGTTTCGAGAGGATTCCCGGATTCCGCCATCCTCGACCCGCAAATGCTCTCGATGACGGCGGCGGCATCCACTCCGTGCTCAACGCAGTAGCGGCTGAGATCTTCACCTGCCTTCTCCCGAAGTTGCCGTTGCGCCATTTCCAGAGCGCTGGCCGGATCGGTGGCGAAGATGCTGCCCGTGTAGGCGTCACCATACTGTTCAATGGGGTCCGCTGGAAATGCGCCGTACTGCGGGTCCGCAAATGGGTCATGGATGAATAGCCCATGCCACTCGAAACCAACGCCACCATCCAAGCCGTGCGTGATGACGATTTCGTAGTTTATCGTCGCCGTTTTGCGGACCAGTTCTTCAGCGGTCATGATGACTCGCTCCAGTGGACTCCAACCGATCCGGGTGTACTTCCACTTCGCTCCCACCCGGCAATCGAACAACGGCGACGTTCCACGGATTGCACGAGGATCGGCGCACATCGACAACGACGCCGGTCTGCTGCTTCCGACGCCAAGGATCGAACGAACGGACGACTTCACCACACATTTTCCCATTCACGAAACCCGCTCCAGAATCTTGTCGCCGTAGGCTGTGATCGTGCCGATCAGCCCGTTTCGCTGAAACTGCTGATCGTGTTGCCGACACAAAGCGATGTCGATGTCGCAGCGCTCACGTTCGGGATCGCCGTTCCACGGGAACACGGTGACGTACTCCATGTGCGTTGCGGTCCAGCAACAGGTGCCGACTTCGCATACTACATTCGGCAACCTGTTCATCACGCCTTGCACCGAACTGTCCTTTGGGGAGGTTCCATCATTCTACCTCTGTTCCGCCATCCACTCACGCAGCATGTTTTCCACAAGCCCGCTCATTTCCAGCCCCTTTTCGTAGAGCTTGGCCCGAACACGGTTCCTCAATTCGATGGGCAGATAGATTGAAGTCTGAGTGTAGTCGGCACTGCTGTGCTTGCCGGGTCTGCGGCCCCGCTTCTTCTCCGTCGCCCCGGTCTGGATTGCCTGTGGTTGCCGGTTCCCATTTCGAACAGCCTTGGACGACTGCCGTTTTGCCGATATGCCTTTTTGAGTATTCACAAACAATTTCAATAGTAGATGTTGTTTTCGGCCAGCGTCAAGCCCGTCACTTTCTCAAATTGAATACGCAAAAACTCAAGTACCCATTATACGCACTATGATGCCAAAAGGCAATGCTTTTGGGCCGATACCGGCGATAGCATGGAGTCCATGCCGTTCTTCCTGTATCGCATCGAAGAAGACCACTTCGTTCACGTTCGTAGCAATGTTGTCTTGGCGGGCTTGAACGGGCCATTTTGCTGTGCGGCCCGCCGTGTGCCTACGGCTCCAGAGTGGGAGCTTTCAGAGAACGCATTGGTCAGTTCGTATGGCGTCGATCCAGAAAACCATGCCGTCATCATCGACCTTGCGCCAAGGCGGAAAACAGTTTCCCTATACCGTCTGAAACACGTGTGGGGCCATTCTGCGAATGAATGGACGCAGTTGGCGCTGGAGCTTGAAGGACTTTGCGTGGACGATGATCCGCCGTTGGGAGTGACACCGGCAGAGTTCAAGCACAGGTTTCCCGTCCTCCGGGAGCGTGGGGATCGAATCTATGAGTTCCTTTACGTCAACGGCGATGGGCAGACCGGCAGTTGGAGCTTCGGTAGAGTCGGCGGCGTCAATGCGCCACTACTGTGGGAGGATGTGTTCGATTCGTTTCTGAAGCGGATCAATCGGAAACGGCGTGACATTGACGGTGTGCCTCCACTTGGCTCTCTGGATTAGGGTCGATGCTGGTCAGAAGATTCAAGTTCAAACGCAACGGCGACAAGGACGGGTTCCACTGGACGGCGGAATCTGAGATCGAACGCCCAGGCTTCTATCGTGGTTTTCACGCCGTGGGCAAGACCCGTGCAGACGTAAAGGAGTTCGCCGCCCTGGTGCGATACTGCGAACGAACCGGGAAACTGGAGCGGCTGTCAGAAATGCATCCGCCAGGGTGGGAGAAGCGCATGCAGACAACGTGGGGTGGGAACTGGTATCCAAACCACGGAAGAACAAATTAGTGGCGGGCTGTCGGACGAATTTGCGTCCATCCGAAATTCGTCATCCGTTCACGATTTTCCCGATCTTTCCCGCAATTGTCTGGCGAACGGGATCAGTGCGAATCTCCTGAAATTTCTGTAGCGCAAATTCCCCACGGTCAGCATCGGCGGGATCATACAATTCCGCCAGCATCGTGCGCCGTTCCGTTTCTTCGGCGGGAATATTCTGAACGGCAGCTACGAGCACCTGTCGAAGACGGCTCTCGATTTGGGCGCAATTTTCGATGAGCCAAGTTCGGCTCTTGTCGGCTAGGGGCGTCCCGTGGACGATGCTGGATCTGATGTCGTAGAGCTTCTTCACAGTGGTCAACACGGCCTGTTGCTCTGCCGGATCACGGGACACGAGCAAACTCGCACGGCGACTCATGCGGCGCTTAGAAAAATCCATCTCAGGGACAAGTGCGGCTTCCAAGGCGCTGGCGTAGTCTACGATGCGATCTGCCTCCTGCCATTGAGGATTGAATTCTGTGCTACCGCCGTACAGGAAGAATCGCCGTGCCACCGAAAACCATGCGGAATCCCATGATTGGCGCTGCCGGATGTCGGTGGCGAATGCTCTCCACGCATCGCATTCGTGAGGTCCGAATTCAAAACGAATAGCGGAGTAGCTGTTCAGATCGTTCATCGCCCGGTAGGGGAATTGAACGACCACCTTCCCGCTTGGCTGCATGATCGCCTGTTTGACGAATGCAATATCACCGGCCTTGTACAGTCGGAAGAGAAGCAGAATATCTTCGATGTCGTTGGGGATGCCGCCGACTGCTGAACCGGGAGGACCGGGCGGTGGCACGCTGTAAGATTTCTCGAAGACCCAATCGTCCTGGTTGACATCTGACGAAGAAAACGTCTCCCGAAGTTCCTTGTACCGAAGTCCAACAGGCCGGATTGTGAAATCGCCAAAGTCAAGGCGATTCGTACCGGATTCGAGATTGCGGATCAACACGAACGCTTTGAACATCAGATCCTACTCAGAGTCCTGCTGTAAAGCGGCGAGGGCGTCTTCAACACTTTCGTAGTGGCCGGTCCAATCAGTCTGCGTATTGTCTGCGTTGATTCGCATGATGCGCCAGTCGTTCCGATTTGGTGCTCCAAAGTTGGCAATTCTCGCAGTCCTACCATCCGGCATTCCGCCGATCCTGTAGCCAGTCACCTGTCCACCTGCGAAAACCGGCCCATCACGCAGCCACATGTCTTCGTGCAGTGTGAAGGTATAATTCATGCGCTCTCCAGAAGCAATTGTAGCGAAGGCTACTGATCCCGAATCGAGAATTTTCCTCAGACGAGGACGAGTCGCCTAGCGGAAGACTTGGGCTATACGCCCACAGGGTGTCCACCATTCCAAAGGCAACAGGTCTTCGAGACACGTGAACATCTTAACGCAAACGTGTTTCGGCCATGCTGGAGCACATCGGGGCAGCCCTACGGGTTGGCCGTCGCCGGGTATGCTGCGAGTTCAGCCGGGTGGGACGGAGCCATCTGAGAGCTTCCGGTGAGGCGTGGCGGGGCATTCCAGCGCCGTTGTACGACTCTGGGGAATAGATGTATCATTCTGTTGATGTCCACCCTTTTCGTAAGCGCTTTTCCGTCATGGAGAAGGGAACTCCAGACTTGTAAGAAATCTGTAAGGTAGACGGGCTGGAATAGCGACTTCGGCTCGTGTAGCTCCCAAATAAATCAGCAAGTTGAAACGAGACAGTCTCATTCGGCAATTCAACTCCCCCCGCCTCCACCATACTGCCATTGTCTGTCGACCGCAGCCTTCACCGCGCAAGAAATGCGTCGGAAACGGGGACAGACGCATTTTTCGGGTTCGCGCCAAACACGCCGGAGGTTTTTCGAAAAAATGCCCCTGTCCTCGGTTTCCCCGGTCCAGCGCGCAGTCAAAGAGAGGAATCCTCCGAGGCTTCCCCAGTACGTGGCAGGACAGACGGGGACGGACAGACGGGGACAGACGCATTTTTCGGGAGCGCTCCAGCCACGCCGGAGGCTTTTCCCAAAAAATGCGTCTGTCCCCCGTTTCCACATGCGTCACTCCCCTGATTTCCTCTTCCTCATTAGGCAAACCCAAGCTCTCGGTGGGACTGGAAGGTGGGTCTCGAATTGGCTGGAAACCAGCGACAAAACCTCGAAGTACGGTTCGACCGCGCCAACGATGGCGCTGGCAGTCCGCTTTGGAGGGCCTTCGTTGAGGCGTTCGTCGTCGGCATTTCCAATCAGGCTGATCCATAAGCCGTTCTCGCCTAGATGACGGTTGACCTGCTTGGCGAAAGTCCGCCGTTCACGGGCGGAATCCAGCGTATGGAAGCAGCCCCGATCAAAGGCGAAAGCAAATGGCGCTCCCTCCACGTGGCTCTTGAGGAAGTTCAGCACGGCATACTTACAAGTGACATTCGCATTGGCAGCTTTCTCCCTGGCCTTCTCAATCGCAATCTCGGATGCGTCAACGCCGACTACCTGGAAGCCTTGCTGCGAGAGCCAGATTGCGTTGTCGCCGGTTCCGCATCCGATTTCCAGAGTCTCGCAGGGAGCAATGGGCGTAGCGGTCACGGCTTGAATCAGGTTGAAGTCCGGCCTGCCAATGTCCCAAGGGGCCGAGCCTTCCTTGTAGTGTTCATTGAAACGATCTTCGACCGTCATATTGTAAAAATGGGACAGACGCATTTTTCGCGTTAACTCCAAACACGCCGGAGGCTTTCCCAAGAAATGCGTCTGTCCCCGTTTCTAATCCTCGAACATCCCTTCGAATAGCGCCGACGTCAAATAGCGCTCAGCCGCGTCCGGCAACACGGTGACAATGGTCTTGCCCTTGAACTCCGGCAGCTTCGCCAGGCGCACGGCCACGGCTGCCGCGGCGCCGCAGGAAATGCCGGCCAGAATGCCTTCTTCCTTCGCCAGCCGCCGCGCCATCTCAATCGACTCTTCGTTGCCGATCGTCTCCACCCGGTCCACCACGCTCAGGTCCAGCGTGTCCGGGATGAACCCGGCGCCGAGGCCCTGGATTTTGTGCGGCCCCGGTTTCATGGGCTGTCCCGCCAGCTTCTGCGAAATCACCGGGCTGCCCGCCGGCTCGATCCCCACGGCGACAATGTTCTTGCCCTTTGCCTGTTTGATGTAGCGCGCCACGCCGGTGATGGTCCCCCCGGTGCCGATGCCGGCCACCAGCACGTCGATGGTGCCGTCGGTGTCGTCCCAAATCTCCGGGCCGGTGGTTTCGAAATGGACCGCCGGATTGGCCTGGTTCGAGAACTGCTGCAGCAACACGTAGCGCTCGGGATCGGAAGCGCGGATCTCCTCGGCTTTGGCGATCGCGCGCGCCATGCCTCCCGCGCCGTCCGTCAGCACCAGCTTCGCCCCCAACACGCGCAGCACCTTGCGCCGCTCCGTGGACATGGTGGCTGGCATGGTGAGCGTGATCGGGTAGCCGCGCGCCGCCGCCACGTACGCCAGCGCGATGCCGGTGTTGCCGCTGGTCGGCTCGATCAATGCCTTGCCCGGTTTCAGCACTCCCCGCTTCTCGGCGTCCCATACCATGGCCGCGCCGATGCGGCACTTCACCGAGTAAGCCGGATTGCGCCCTTCGATTTTGGCCAGCACCGTGGCTCGCGCGCCATCCGTCACGCGATTCAGCCTTACCAGCGGCGTGCGCCCGATGCTCAACGAATTGTCGTCGTAAACCCGCACTCAGATCTCCCAGTTCAAGACGCCCTTGCTCTGTCTCTCCGCCCAGTCGCGCAGCAGTTCCCCGATGCTGGTGTGGTCGATGATGGCCGCCACCGCCTGGTCCACCCGGTCCCACATGTCGGTGAACGGCGTCTCCTGTTTGCCCCGGCCTCGCCCGGTGCCGTCCGGCGGGCCATCCACGGAGCGAATCACCTCGCCCACGGTGATCGTATCCGCTGGCCGCGCCAGCAGGTATCCGCCCTCCGCCCCGCGCCGCGACTCGACGAACCCCGCTTGTTTCAGTCCCACCAGAATCAACTCCAGGAATTTCTGGGGAATCTTCCGCCGCCGCGCGATGTCCGCAATCTTCACTGGTTCGCCCGGTTTCTGCGAGGCAAGGTCCAGAATCGCTCGTAGCGCGTAATCAGCTTTGACCGAAGTCGTCATACGAACGGGGTAATCTCCTCTATCCCAACAGAGATTCTAGGTCAAACCGGAGCCGCACGCAATTCATCTTGCGCGCGAGATTCATGTAGCGCGCGACACCGAAATGGATGTCGCGTCTCAACCTTGGGCTTGAGAACAGCTCCGCACTTGGGCCCGAGAATAGCTCCGCAGGAGCGAAAGACAGTAGCCCACGGCGTAAGCCGTCGGGAGGACGGCGGCGTGAGCCCCGGAACGGGGCGTAAGATCGTTGCGCCAGCGTTGTTCCGCCCCGTTCCGGGACTGGAACATGGCGCATCGGGTTTCCGCACGGCTGACAACCCTGGGCTGTTATCTCTCGCCCTCCGGGCTGACGGCCGCCCGCCACGGCTACGCCAGGTTGAGAACCTGTTTTATGGTGCCGCTCTGGTCCTGGATCTTCTTTTGCAACAGCAGCAACGCGTAAATCAACTGCTCCGGTCGCGGCGGGCACCCCGGCACGAAAACGTCGATCGGAATCACCTGGTTGACCGGAACCAGAGCGTAGTTGTGGAACACGCCGGTGGAGGTGGCGCAGGCGCCCATCGAAATCGCCCATTTCGGCTCCGGCATCTGTTGATACAAATGGCGGATCACCGGCGCCATCTTGTTCGACACTCGGCCGGCAATAATCATCAGGTCGGATTGCCGCGGCGAGCCGCGAAACACCTCCGCGCCGAAGCGCGCGATGTCGAAACGCGAAGCGCTCATCGACATCATCTCGATGGCGCAGCATGCCAGTCCGAACGACATGGGCCAGATGGAATTCTTGCGCGCCCAGTTCACCGCCTTGTCGAGCGAAGTGAGCAGGATGCCCTCCGAAGCCGCGGCGGCGCTGTTCGAGAACGTGTAGTCGTCGAGCTGCGCGAACAGATCTTCGGGGCCGCTGGCTAAGGGCTTTTCCATGCCTCCATTTTCGCATGGCGGACGGCACTCTTGTAGAATCGAAGAGTACCCTCCCGATGCCGTCTGAAACCTTCGAGCAACTGCTGGACCAAGCCGCATCCCTGTATGGTGTCGAACCATACTTTTGGGATATTTGGGGCCACAAACACGAAATCACGCTGGAAGCCAAGCAGGCCCTGCTGCGCGCGCGTGGTGTCGCCGCCGGCAGCGCGGCCGAACTCGAGCAATCGCTCGCCTGCCGCGCCCGCGCCGAATGGGAACGCCTGCTGCCGCCCGCCGTGGTAGTCACCGTCGCCGCTGAAACGGAGCTGCCGCTCCATGTTGCGGCCGATTGCCCGGACCCGGTGGCGCGCATCGCCATCCATCGGGAAGACGGCACTCAGGCAGCGTACGAGATCCGCTTGGCCGACCTCCCTGTATCCGCTTCCATCTCGATCGGCGGGCGATCCTGGGTCCGCAAGATCGCGCGCCTGCCGGTGGCGCTCCCGCTGGGCTACCACCGCGTCCAGGCAACTGTCGGCGCGGCCAGCGCTGAAACTCGCTATATCGTGACTCCCGAGCGCGCCTGGAACGATCATCTGCCCACGCGCGGCCGTCGCGCCGCCGGGGTCGCCGTCAGCCTGTATGGCGTCCGTTCCGGGCGCAACTGGGGATGCGGCGATTTCCGCGACCTGCTGGGCGTAATCGACTGGGTGGCCGACGACCTGGAGGCCAGCTTCGTCAGCCTCAACCCGCTGCATGCCATTCACAATCGCCGCCCTTTCAACACCAGCCCCTATCTGCCGAATTGTATTTTCTATCAGAATTTCATTTACCTGGATGTCGAAGGGATGGAGGATTTCTCCCGCTCCGCCCGCGCCACGCGGTTGCGGGCTTCCGATCCGGTGAATGCCGAAATCCGGCGCCTTCGCGAGACCCCGTTCGTCGAATACGAAGGCGTGGCCGCGCTCAAGCTGCGCTTCCTCAAGCTGCTGTTCGTCGAGTTTCTGCGCGAATGGCGCGCCGGCTCGGTGCGCGCCGCGGCGTTCAATCGATTCCGCGAGCAGGAAGGCGATCTGCTCGAGAAATTCGCCCTCTATTGCGCTCTCGACGAGTGGCTGCACCGCCGCGACCCCAAGCTGTGGATCTGGCCCGATTGGCCGCCGGAATATCGCGATCCCGAATCGGCCGCCACCCGCGCGTTCGCCCAAAAACACTGGCGCTCGGTGATGTTCTATCAGTACCTGCAATGGCAGACCGGATTGCAATTGCAACGCGCCCAGCAGAGCGCGCGCGAGCACAAGATGTCGATCGGCCTCTACCATGACCTGGCGCTCGCCACCGACCGATTCGGCTCCGATCTCTGGGCCCACCGCCGCTTCTTCGTGGCCGGCTGCCGGGTCGGCTCGCCGCCGGACGATTTCGCGCTCGGCGGCCAGGACTGGGGATTTCCGCCGCCCAACTCCGAAGTCCACCGCGCCGACGGCTACCGGCTCTTCGCCGAGACCATTCGCCGCAACGCCCGCCACGGCGGCGCCTTGCGCATGGATCACGTGATGCGGCTGTTCCGCCTGTACTGGATTCCCGATGGCTACGACGCCGCCCATGGCGCCTACGTCAAGGAAGTCTCGCTCGATTTCCTCCGCATTCTGGCGCTCGAAAGCGTGCGCAACCGCGTGGTGATCGTCGGCGAGGATCTGGGCACGGTCGAGCAGGGTATCCGCGAGACGCTCGAACAATTCGGCGTCCTCAGTTACCGCTTGTTCTATTTCGAAAAGGGCGCCGGCGGTGAATTCCGCCGCTACCGCGACTACCCGCGGCAGGCGTTGGTTTCGTCCACCACGCACGATCTGCCCACGCTGGCCGGCTTCTGGATTGGGGCCGACCTCTACGCCCGCCGCGCCGCCGGCATGTTGGACCAGGCCGGATTCGAGGCGCAATCCCGCGCCCGCCTCGACGAGAAGCAGAAGATGCTCGACATGCTCTTCGAGCTCGAATTGATGCCGCCCTTCCTGCCGCGCCGCGCGCAGGATTACCCGGCGCTCTCGGGCGAACTGCATAACGCTATCGTCGGCTTCCTCGCCCGCACGCCATCTCAACTGCTGGCCATCAACCAGGAGGATCTTACCAAGGAAACCGAGCAGCAGAACCTGCCCGGCACCACCTGGCAATATCCCAACTGGAGCCGCAAAATGCGGTTCTCCATCGAGCAATTGCGCGACGATAACGAAGCCCGCGGCTACACCGCCATGTTCCGCAATTGGATTGTCAACTCCGGCCGCAAGAACGACCCGCCGCAATGAGCGCCGCGCCTGAAGTGGGGCAGGCGCTTCCGCCTGCCAATCGATTCTTGCCAACCGATTCTTGCCAACCGATTCCGGCAAGGTTCGTGTAGAATCCTCTATATGAGTCCCGCGATGATGGCGGCCGCGGCCGCCCGGAAAAAAGCCAACGCCATCAAGGCCTTCGGGACCGTAGTCACGGTTGAGCCGGAGGAGTTCTCCAAGATTCTAAGCCTGCAACCGGAACCGCTCATTGTCGTAGCGGAAGGCGGAGTCTTCAAAACCAACTACCGGTATTTGACAAGCTGCAAGGGTCTCGCATTCTACACGAAATCGCCCGCGCCCCTGGCGCTGCCCGCGGACGCGATAGTCGTCTTGGCCGGGAGCATCGATATCCCGGATTAAAGCTCTTGAACTCCCGATGGCGGAGTCGCGCGACTGCCCCATGGAACCCTTTGGGTGTGCGACATAAAAGTGATCCCGCGTTCCAACATTGGGTCCGGGCCGAGCCCCGGAGGGCCGAAAGATCATAGCCCACGCCGCAGCCGTGGGAAGGACGGCGGTGAACTTAGCCCCGGAACGGGGCGTAAGACGTTTGGCGAGCGATGTACCGTCCCGTTCCGGGGCTGGCGGGGAACAACCGGTTTTCCCACGGCTTACGCCGCCGGCTATTTTCTAACGCCCTCCGGGCTGAAGATGCGGCTGAGCGTAGCTGTACGCTCGGATACAGGCAGATCTTCACCGAATCCGAGAGCTCGCCACTTTCATGTCGCGTACCCGAACCCCTTCCTCTCACCGGGGATCTAACTTACATTAGTGACAGATGCAGTTCTTTTCGTGGAGCCGCTGCTGGGCTGCCGCGGTATTTTGGCTCGCTAGCGCGGCTGGTTTCGGTGCTTCCGCCCGCCCGCCCGTCATCCTGGTTTCGATCGACACGCTGCGCGCCGATCGCGTCGGAGCCTACGGCTACCGCCGCATCGCGACTCCCAATATCGATTCGTTCGCGGTTGGCGGCACGCTTTTCTCGAACGTGGTCTGCCAGACGCCGCTCACCCTGCCCTCTCACACCACGCTGTTCACGTCAACCTACCCATTCGAGAACGGAATTCAGGAGAACGCCGAGACGGTCCCCTCGGGGGCAATTACTCTGGCTGGCGTCCTCCGGTCTCGCGGTTATCAGACTGCCGCGTTCATCGGCAGTATCTTCCTGGAGCGCCAGTTGGGCCTCGACCAAGGCTTCGACACCTACGACAGCCCTTTTAATTTCGAGGCATTCTCCCCCCTCTCCGGCGAGATGTTCTTTGGCGGCGTCGAGAGTCCATACTTGGTGCGGGATCGCCGCGATGGAGTGCTGGTAATATCCGCCGCCCTGCGCTGGCTGAGCGCCCGGCGCGAGCAGCCCGTTTTCGTCTTCATTCACCTCTTCGATCTGCATACGCCCTACGGCCTTCCCCCGGAAGTGGCGCGCCGCAAGGGCATCTCGCGCTACGATGCGCAACTGGAATCCGTCGATGGATTGATCGGCAGGTTGAAGAGCGGGCTCGCGCAAGCCGGCTGGTGGGACAAGGCGCTCACCATTCTGTTGTCGGATCACGGCGAGGGGCTGGGCGACCACGGCGAGTCCCTCCACGGCGTTTTCATTTACCAGAGCACGCTGCATGTGCCGCTCATGGTTCACTGGCCCGCCGGCACTGCCGCCCAGCCGGCCCGCATCGAAAAGCCCGCCGGATTGATCGATGTCGCGCCCACCATCCTCGATTTTCTGGGCGCGCCCGCGCCTGCATCCTTCGCGGGGACCAGCCTGCTGGGGGCCGCGTCTCACCCGGTTTACAGCGAGAGTCTCTACACCCACGATTCGTTCGGCTGGGCCGCCCTGCGCAGCCTGCGCCTCGGCCCATACAAATACATCGAGGCGCCGCGGCCGGAGCTGTACGATTTGGAAAAAGACCCGGGAGAGCGAAACAACATCGTCGCTACGAATCCCGGCCAGGCGAGCACTCTTCGCACGGAACTCGCCAACCTGCTGGCGCGCTACCCGCGGCGCGCGCCCGCCGCGGCGGCTGTAGCCACGCCGGAAGTCCAGAAGCTTCTTTCCCTCGGTTATCTCGCTCCCGGGCCACGCACGCGCTTGGCTGGCTCCGGAGCCGATCCCAAGGATCGTCTCGCCGAGTACCGGCTCTATGAGATGTCCATGGATGCCGTGACGCACCGGCGTCTCAATGAAGCCGTAGCTCTACTCACGCGGATTCTCGCTACCGATCCCACCAACCCCGTGGCGCGCCGCGACTTGGGCTCCTGTTACCTCGATCTCGACGATTACGCGAAGGCCCGCGCCAGCTTCGAGGAACTGGTGAGGGTTGCGCCGGACGACTATCCATCCCAGTTCGGATTGGGCATGGCGGACAAGCATCTAGGCCTTCTCGACGACGCGCGCGCTCACTTCGAAGCCGCCTGCCGGATCGCCCCGCGGGCCTTGCAGTGCCGGCGCGAGCTCGACGCCCTGAAGCAGGGAGAAAAGTGAAGAACGACAGCGTGCGCCGCAACGCCCCGGGTGCGGGACATGAGAGCTCGGGGGCATCGCAGGTTCCCCGGAAAATAGCGAGTTTCCGGGCGTACCACCTACGCGTGATCCGTCAAAGGAGTGGAGCGAGCAGCAAGCCCCGGCAGGGGCGAAAGACGATCACTCTTGTCCAAGACAGGTTCTTGCAGTCTGAAATAAGGGGAGTGCCCTCCTATAATTGGACGTTGGCGAACGTTTCCGAGCCGGGAGCTTCGCCGAACGCCGCCCACAAGGAGGGCAAG
>JBEKZL010000087.1:0-36700 GCA_049509915.1 Bryobacteraceae bacterium
ATCAACGAAGGGCAGGTAGCCGACGTCTTCGGGCCGGGCCTGTACACGTTGAACACCCAAACGCTGCCGATTCTGACCTACCTGCGCAACTGGGACAAAGCCTTCAAGTCGCCGTTCAAGTCGGATGTCTTTTACTTCTCCACCCGGCTGCAGACCGACCAGAAGTGGGGCACGGCCACGCCCATCACCATTCGCGACAAGGAATTCGGGGCGGTGCGGATTCGCGCCTACGGCATCTACTCTTTTAAGGTCGCCGACCCCAAGGTGTTCTACCAGAAGATCGCCGGTACGGTGGACGTTTACCATACGACGGACCTGGAAGGCCAACTGCGCGACACCATCGTCGGGCACATGACGGGTGCGTTCGCCAGCGCCAGCGTGAGTTTTCTGGACATGGCCGCCAGCCAGTTGCAACTGGCGGACACCCTGCTGGCGACGCTCAAGCCGATCTTCGCCGGCCTGGGACTGAGTCTCGAAAGCTTCATCGTGGAGAACGTTTCGCTGCCCGACGAACTGCAGAAGGTGCTGGACCAGCGGATCGGCATGAACATGATCGGCGACATGGGCCGCTACACGCAGTACCAGGTGGCGCAGTCGATTCCCATCGCCGCGGGAAATGAAGGCGGTGGTTTTGCGGGCGCGGGGGTGGGGCTCGGCGCCGGCATGATGATGGGCCAGCAAATGATGAATGCTCAGCAGATGATGCATCCGCAGCAGCCCTATGCGCCCCCGCTGCCGAATGCTCCGGTTCCCGTTCCGCCAACCGGCCCGCAGGCTCCCGGGGCAGCCGGGGCAGGCACCAAGTTCTGCATCAATTGCGGCCATTCGATTCCTCACGCGGCGCGTTTCTGCGCCGACTGTGGCAGCGCCCAACAATAAGGGACTCTCAGGAGTGACCGGCCGGATCGTCAGCAACCGCTTCCCAACGGAAGAAGCCGTGAAAAAACATAGCTACGGTAAAAGCACAGATAAGGGGACTAGAGGATTTAGTGGTTTTCACCGATGGTTATGATTTGAAGTTGTCACATGCTGTAACGGTCGCGACACCGGCCCGAGGCGGGACGCACAGTATCGTTCGAGTCCGAGATGCCACGGCCCATTAGGGAGCGGTTACAGCTATTGCAAAGCGAGCCACAAATGGAAAACTATCGCTGTCCCAGCTGCGCGGGCGACCTGCAGTTCGACCCGGCCACCAGCCTCCTGAAATGTCCCCGTTGCGGGCATACTCAAGCGTCGCGGCAGGCCGCCGTTGCACCCGGCGACGCGCATTCTCTGGACGAGTTCCTGGCCAAAACCGGCACCGAACATCTTTCCGCCATGAGCCAGCAGGCGCTGCAGGTGCATTGCGAGGGCTGCGGCAGCGTAGTCTCCTTTCAGCCGCCGGAGGTGGCCGGCGCCTGTCCATTCTGCGGCAATAACATTGTGGCGCAGCCCCAGGCCGCCGACCCGCTGATCGCACCGGATGCCGTGCTGCCGGCCAAGGTCACCAAGGCCGATGCCCAGGCCGGAGTGCGCCGGTGGATCGAATCGCGCTGGTTCGCTCCCGGCGGCCTAAAGCGGCTGGCACGCCAGGACAGCGTCTCTGGCGTCTACCTCCCGTTCTGGAGCTACGCCGCCGATACGTTCAGCAAATATATCGGCGAGCGCGGCGAACGCCATTGGGATACGGAAACCTACACCGAAACCGACAGCAACGGCAATCGTGTGGAGCGCACCCGCCAGGTGCAGCGCATCGTCTGGTATCCGGCTGTCGGCCGGGTCTCACGCCGGTTTGCGGACGTTTTGGTAGCCGCTTCCAAAGCCGTCGCGCGCAACAAACTCGAAGCGCTTAAACCCTGGGACCTCGAAAAGCTCTGCGCCTACGATCCAACTTATCTGGCTGGCTACAAAGCCCAGCGCTACCAGATCGAGTTGGCCGCCGGCTTCGATCATGCCAGGGAACTGATGGCGCCCGACATCGAAAAAGATGTCCGCCACAACATCGGCGGCGCCGAACAGCGCGTGATTTCGGTCGACACCGAATACCAGAACCGCACCTTCCGGCACCTGCTGCTACCGGTTTGGATCGGCGCCTATCGTTTCCAGAACAAAGTCTTCCAGGTGGTAGTGAACGCCCGCACCGGCGAGGTACAAGGCGAGCGGCCATATAGCGCGGGCAAGATTGCCCTGCTGGTGGCGGCGATCCTGATCGCGATCGTTCTGCTGATAGTGCTGGGGCACCATCGGTAGGGTTTCCCGTCTTGAAATATGGCACCGAGTGCCATAGAATGGACTCGGGCGCAGGAGATCGAAAGGGTACCGGCCCGCGCCGCCGAACTGATCGCCGAGGAAATGACATTGCGCGAGTTGCGCCACGCACGCAAGCTCACCGCAGGTCAGGGGGCCTCAAAGAGGCCGATGTGGCCGGAATGAATGCGTCTTCTTGTCATCCCCGCATTTGCACTCATTTCAGGCGCTCCCAAACTCAAAAACCAACATCAACCCCGGACTGCTAGACCCTGGGAGAAGTCCTGAAAAGCGCCGGGTGCCGCGTCTCCCATGTGCGGCTGGACCTTCAGTCCTCAGCTTTCCGCTTCTTGCCACCCAAACGCATATCGGAACCCATTCTCCGCAATCCCCTTCAACTCCTCTTCGCTGAAACCGAACCGCTCAGATGCCAGCTTGTACTCCCCAGTCAGCGTGCAACGGAACATAGCCGGATCGTCGGTAGCTAGTACGATGGGCACACCGGCATCGTACAGCCGCCGGATAGGATGATCTTCCAGCCGCGCCACCACGCCGGTCACCACATTACTCGTCAGACAGATTTCGAGCGGGATATCGCACTCTTGTAGATGCGCCAGCAGGCGTTCATCGTCGACTGCGGCGATGCCGTGGCCGATGCGCTCGGCGCCTAGTTTGAGGGCGGCCCAGATGGATTCCGGGCCCATGCTTTCGCCGGCGTGAGCGGTCAGGCGCAGGCCAGCTTCGCGGGCGTAGGAGAACATGTCTTGGAACCATTCGGCCGGTCCGCGGGCTTCGCTGCCGCCGATGCCGATGGCGATTACGCCGAGGTGGCGGCGCTCGGCGGCCCAGCCGGCCACAGTCATGGCCGCTTCCGGGCCGAACTGGCGCACGGCGTCCAGAATCCAGCGCACCTTCACTGGCGAATCGGCCGCGGCGTCGGCTATAGCGTCGAAGATCGGCGCAAACGCCTGCTGCTTCCACAAGACCACACCCGCCGAAAGTGTGATCTCGGCATACCGCACGTTTTGCGCGGCCAGCCGTTCGAGCAGCCGGCGCGTGACCAGGGCATAATCGGCCGGCTTTCGCAGCAGCTTGCTCACCGCGCCGAAGGCTTTCAGAAAGGCATCGAAATCGGCATACTGGTAGAGCGTGCGAAAAGCGGAAACATCGGTCGACGGATCGAGCTCATAGAGGGTTTCGGGCTGGAGGGAGCCTTCCAAGTGCAAATGCAACTCCGCTTTGGGCCACGCGAGGGCAAAATCGTCCATACTTGTCTATTAGACTCTCATGACTGTTTCAGAGATTGAAGCGATAGCCGGCGGGTACCACGGCGATGCCTTTCGGATTCTGGGTCCGCACATGGTTCGTGCGAAAGACGAACGGCCCAGGTGGGAAGTGCGGGCATTCCTGCCCCAGGCGGGAGCGGCCTGGGTAGCTCTGGAGGGCCGGCGCTGCCCGTTAGTGCGTAAACACGCGCGCGGGTTCTATGCGGGGCTGTTCGAGGGCGAGCCCCAGCGGTATACGCTGGTGGCGCGGCTGGCGGACGGGCGCGAGGTCGAAATGGAAGACCCGTATCGCTTCGGCCCGCAGATTTCCGACACCGATCTTTATCTCTACGGCGAGGGCACGTTGCACGAGGCCTACCGTACGTTGGGCGCGCACCTGGTGGAAGTGGACGGCTTCGCCGGGGTGCGCTTCGCGGTATGGGCGCCCAACGCCCTGGTGGTGACACTGGTCGGGGAATTCAACGATTGGGACAGCCGGCGCCATCCCATGCGGCACCGCAATAACGGCGTCTGGGAGTTGTTCGTCCCCGGGCTGGGCGAGGGCACCACCTACAAGTTCAACATCCGCTCGCGCCTTGTCGGCTACCAGCAAATGAAGGCCGATCCCTTTGCCTTCGCCTGCGAAACGCCTCCCAAATCGGCGTCGGTGGTCTGGGACACCTCGAAGCATCAATGGAACGATGCCGCCTGGATGGAAGCGCGGGCGAAGGTCGACCTGCTCAAGTCGCCCGTGAGCGCCTACGAAGTCCACATCGAAAGCTGGCTGCGGACGCCGCGCGGCGAATCGCTCTCCTATCGCGAGTTGGCGGTGCAGTTGGTGGAATACGCCAAGCGGATGGGCTACACGCACATCGAGTTTCTGCCCGTCATGGAATACCCGTTCTCCGGTTCCTGGGGCTACCAGGTAATCGGCTACTTCGCCCCCACTTCGCGCTTCGGCACGCCGGACGATTTCAAGTTCCTGGTCGACGCCTGCCACCAGGCGGGCGTCGGGGTGATCGTGGACTGGGTGCCGGGGCATTTTCCCAAGGACGCGCACGGCCTAGCGTTTTTCGACGGCACGGCGCTTTACGAGCACGCCGATCCGCGCAAGGGTGAGCAACCGGACTGGGGTACCAAGATCTTCAACTACGGCCGCAACGAAGTGCGTTCCTTCCTGATTTCGAACGCGCTGTTCTGGCTGAAGGAGTATCACATCGACGGCCTGAGGGTGGACGCGGTGGCTTCCATGTTGTACCTGGATTACTCGCGCCAGGCCGGCGAGTGGATTCCCAACCGGTACGGCGGCAACGAGAACCTGGAGGCTATCGACTTTCTGCGGCGATTCAACGAACTGGCGCACAGCGTGCCCGGCGCCTTCACCGCGGCGGAGGAATCCACCGCTTTCCCCGGCGTGTCGAAGCCGGTATACCTGAACGGGCTGGGCTTCACCTTCAAGTGGAACATGGGTTGGATGCACGACATGCTGGACTACTTCCACCAGGATCCGGTGTATCGCAAGTATCACCACAATGCCATTACCTTCAGCCTGCTCTACGCTTTTACCGAGAATTTCGTGCTGCCCATTTCGCACGACGAAGTGGTCCACGGTAAGGGCTCGCTGCTGGGCAAAATGCCGGGCGACGAGTGGCGCCAGTTCGCCAATGCGCGCGCCTTCCTGGCTTATATGTGGGCCCATCCCGGCAAGAAGCTGTTGTTCATGGGCCAGGACATCGGCCAGCGCGAGGAGTGGAACCACGACGTCGGCGTCCGCTGGGACGTGCTGGAATTCGCCTTCCACTCGAAGCTGCAGGCACTGGTGCGCGAGTTGAACCGGCTGTACCGCGCCAACCCGGCGCTGTACCAGGTGGACTTCCACTATACCGGCTTCGAATGGGTGGATTTCCACGATTGGGAAAATTCCGTGATCGCGTTTCTGCGGCGCGCCGAAGATCCCAAGGATTTCCTGCTGTTCTGCTGCAACTTCACCCCGGTGGTGCGCAAACTGTACGAGTTCGGAGTCCCGGAAGAGGGCTTCTACGAAGAAATCCTGAACACCGATTCCGAGCTTTTCGGCGGTTCGAACCTGGGCAACGGGGGCCTGGTGTCTTCGCGGCCGATCCCCCGCCACAACCGCCCTAACAGCATTTCCATCACGCTGCCGCCGCTGGCCGTGGTCGCATTCCGCAAACGATGATTCACGATGCATGACGTCCTTATCGTGGGCGGCGGGCACAACGGCCTGGTTGCGGCCGCGTACCTGGCCCGAGCAGGCCGCAAGGTGCTGGTGCTGGAGCGCCGCCAGATAGTAGGCGGTTGCGCCGTCACCGAAGAGATTTGGCCCGGCTACCGCGTTTCCACCGCCGCGTACCTTACCAGCCTGATGCAGGAGCGCATCGTGCGCGAGCTCGACCTGGCCCGCCACGGCTACCAGGTGGATGCCAAGGATCCGGCATTTTTCTCCGCCTTTCCCGATGGCCGGCATTTCTTCATGTGGCAGGACCGCGCCAGGACGCTGGCGGAGATCCGCAAGTTTTCCGTCCACGACGCCGAGGTCTACCCGGCGTATGAAGAGCTGATCGAGCGGCTTGCCGCCTTCGTGGAGGGCCTGCTGCTCACCGCTCCTCCGCAATTCCCGCCCCGCGGCGTTACGGATTTCCTCGATTACCTTAAACTGGCGGCGAAGCTGCGGGGCATGGCGGCCCGCGATCTGGCGGCGCTGGTCAAAATCTTCACCCAATCCGCCGCCGAATTCCTGGACGAGTGGTTCCACTCCAAGCAGGTCAAGGTCACGCTGGCCACCGATGGCGTGATCGGCGCCAATGGAGGCCCGCGGTCGCCCGGCACGGCATACATTCTGCTGCACCACTGCATGGGCGGCGTGGCCGGCCATCGCGGCTTGTGGGGATTCGTGCGCGGCGGCATGGGCGCCGTATCGAAAGCTATCGCCTCCGCCGCGCGCGCCGCCGGAGCCGAGATCCGCGTCAATGCCGAAGTGGCCAAACTGCTGGTGAAGGAAGGCCGCGCGGCTGGAGTGGTGCTCGAAGACGGTGAGGAAATCCCAGCCCGCGCGGTGGCGAGCAATCTCGATCCCAAGCGGACTTTCCTGAGCCTGGTGAAGGAGCACGATCTCGACCCGGAATTCCTCGCCGCCATCCGCAATTTTCGAATTGAGGGCACCAGCGCCAAGCTCAACTTCGCTCTGAATGGCCTGCCCGAATTCAAAGCTTACCCGGCGACCCCCGGCCCGCACCATCGCGCCACCATGCACATCTGCCCCGATATCGACTACGTCGAGCGCGCCTGGGACGATGCCAAGTACGGCCGCCCTTCGGCGCACCCCTTGCTGGAATTGACCATCCCCACAATGTACGATCGGTCGCTCGCGCCCGCCGGCAAACACATCATGGGCATCTTCCTGCAGTACGCGCCCTACACCCTGCGAGAGGGCACCTGGGACGAGTGGCGCGAGCCCTTCGCCGACCGCGTCATTTCGCTAATCGAAGAATACGTCCCCAATATCCGCTCTATTGTGGAGCATCGCCAGGTGCTGACGCCGCTCGACCTGGAGCGCCGTTTCGGCATCACCGGCGGCAACATCTTCCACGGAGAAATGAGCCTGGACCAGATGTTCAGCATGCGCCCGGTGGCCGGCTGGGCCCGCTATAAAACGCCAATTCCCGGCCTGTACCTGTGCGGCTCCGGCGCGCACCCGGGAGGCGGCGTGATGGGCGCGCCGGGATATAACTGCGCGAAGGCGATGGGGTAAGCGCTGGGAACAGGGACCGCGACCGTGGCTGCCACCAGCCATCGCGGCAGCAAGAGAACTGGGCAAAGTGTAATACCGGTATTACTTCCAGATCTCTTCCAGCCTGGCCAGCGCTGCTTCCAGGCGCTGCGGTCTTTGGAGCACGCCGGCAAACAGATCAGCTCTTTCGGCGAAGCGCTGGCGGGCATTCTTGAGGTGGAACTGCAAGGGATGGAGACCGCGTGCGACCTCCTTCCATTCGAGCGGCGTTGCCACGGGAGCGCCGGGGTAGGCGCGCAGCACGTATGGCGCGGCAATCGTTTTTGAGCTCGCGTTCTGCAGGTAGTCGAAATAGACGCGGTCCTTTTCGCGCTTCGAAACCGTGCGCGGCGCGGTAAACAGCTTCGGCTGGCGGCGCGCGGCCAGCCGCGAGATCAGGTCGACGAAGTTGCGGGTTTCCTCGAAGCTGTAAACCGGCTCGACAGGCACGTAGATGTGCATGCCGTCGCCGCCGGTCGTCTTGGGATAGCCGGTGAGGCCGATGCGGTCGAGAATCCCCTTGACCACCAGGGCGGCCTCGACAATCTTGTCGAAAACGCACTCCTGCGGATCCAGGTCGATCAGCATGAAATCGGGCCGGTCGAGATGTGGCGAGCGGCTCATCCAGGGATTGTGGTCGATGCATCCCAGGTTCACAAGGTAGAGCAGGCTGGCGCGGTCCTGGGCAAACACGTACGAAATCGGGGCCTGGTTGTGCTCGGAGTGAATGCTTTCGGTGCGGAGCCAGGGAGCGAAATGCTCGCCCGCGCGCTTCTGGAAAAAATACTCGCCGCGAATTCCGTTGGGATAGCGTTTGAGCGACAGCGGGCGGTCTTTCAGGTGGGGCAGGATCAGGCCGGCGACGTCGCTGTAGTAGCCGAGCACGTCGCCTTTTGTGTAGCCTTCGTCCGGGTAGTAAATTTTGTGAAGATTGGTCAGCTTGAGGACATGGCCATTTACCTCGATGGCAGCCTCCTTGGCGTCGTCCCTCACTAACTCGCGCACCACCGCGCCGGCTGGTTTATCTTGCCTCAAGCCGAGATAGACCGGTGCGCGGAGACGGCGGTCGGGGGTCCAGTTGGCGAACTTTACCTGGCAGACCAGTTCGGGTTTCACCCAGGTGATGCCTTTATCGGGCGAAGGGCGTGGGGAGAACGGGCAGACGGAGGTTTCGAGCGGCTTCAGGCGCGCCGCCAGATCGTCGAGCGTACGCTGGTCGAAGCCGGTGCCGACGTTGCCCACCCATTGGAGCGACCCCTCTTCCTGCACTCCCAGCACCAGCGCGCCGAAATGCGAGCGCCCACCCTGCGGCGCTGTGAACCCTCCGATGACAAATTCCTGCTCGTGAACCAGCTTGATTTTTTGCCAGTCGCTGGAGCGCCGCGGTTCGTAGACGCCGGCGGCGCGCTTGGCCATGACGCCCTCCAGACCATTTTCGCGGGCGGCTTCGAGCAGCGCTTCGCCGGCGTCGGCCGGAAACACCTCCGAAATCCGCAGCACTCCGCCGGGCGTCACGACTTTTTCGAGCAGGGCGCGGCGATCGGCAAGATGCGTGCCACGGCGCTCTCATCGGCGTTGGTGATACGGGGTTGGATCAGGTGGAAGCGGGCCACGCCCTTCTCGTCCAAAGCCGCGATCTCGCCATCCAGCACGGCCTGCCGCGCCGCAATTTGGTGCGGGACGATCGCCAGCTCGGGGTATTGGCGCTCGGAGCGGATGCCGTTGCGCGAAACCAGCCGCAGCTCCTCGTTATCGACGAAAGCAACGGCGCGCACGCCGTCCCACTTCACCTCCAGCAGCCAGTCGTCACCGAGGGGCGGATGGTCGGCCAATACGGCAGTCATCGGCTCGATGGCATCGGGCATGGCCACCGCGCGCGCGCCTGAAATGCGGCTGAGGGTGGTCTTCGCGATGGCGCCGGGCTTTTTCCCTTTGGCGGTTGGTTTCGCCGCGGCCTGGCGCTTTGGGCCGGCGCGGCCGGCTGGACGGCTCTCCCAAACCCGATCCGCCGCGCCGGCGGTGGGGCGCTTGCTGCTGCGCCTCCAGATCCCATCCGGATAGCGCGAATTCGTCGCGCTTCTTGAGCAGCAGCCATTCGTTGCCCTTGCCGCGCCCTTTCATCCGCACCAGGCCAAAGTTGCCGCGCAGCTTTTCGCCGTGCAGGTAGAATTTGAAATCGCCGCGTGCCAATTGCTCGTCGGCGGAAGCCTCGCCCTGCAAGTCGAACGTCCCGCGGTCCCACAACATCACGCTGCCGGCGCCGTAATTACCGGCCGGAATGGTGCCCTCGAAATCGCCGTACTCGATGGGGTGGTCTTCCACCTGCGCCGCCAGGTGCTTCACATTGGGGTCGAGCGTCGGCCCCTTGGGAACGGCCCATGACTTCAGCACGCCGCCGATCTCGAGCCGGAAATCGTAGTGGAGGCGGGTGGCGTCGTGCCGCTGCACGCAGAAATAATGCGGCGCAAACCTCGTGTCGCGTCCTTTGGCAGGCTCCGGTTCCGGCGTCTTCTCGAAGCGGCGTTTGGCCGCGTACTCTTCAAGCGGCATAAATCCCTTTACATCCTAGCATTTACAACCGCAAGCCCAATGTTGTATCGTGGAATCGGCTGCTATGGCTGCAAGCGTCTGGAAAGGTCAACTGACTTTCGGGCTGGTATCGTTCCCCATCCGTCTGTTCAGCGCCGCTCGCAGTGAAACTATCAGCTTCAACCAACTGCACAAGAGCGACAACTCGCGCATTCGCCAGGTGACATATTGCCAGGCGGAAGACAAGCCGGTACCGCGCACGGAACTCGTAAAGGGCTACGAGTACGAGAAAGACCGTTACGTGGTGATCGACGACGAGGACATCAAGAAGGTGGCGCCCAAGACCGCCAAAGTGATGGAGATCCTCGAGTTCGTCAAGGCCGAACAGGTGGATCCGGTCTACCTGGAAAGCTCCTACTACGTGGCGCCGGACGAAGGCGGCGAGAAGCCCTACGCGCTCCTCTTCCAGGCTCTGCGCGAGTCGAAATTCTACGCCGTCGCCAAGGTGGCCATGCACAGCCGCGAGCACATCATTGTGCTTCGCCCGGGGGCGAAGGGCATCCTTTCCCACACCATGTACTATCAGGACGAAATCCGCCAAGTGGAGGAATTCCGCACCGATACGTCGCTGGTGAAGGAAAAGGAACTGGAAATGGCGAAGATGCTGATTTCCACTCTCGAAGCCGATTTTGAGCCGCAGAAATATCGCGACGAGTACCGCGAGAACCTGCGCGCGATGATCGAAGCCAAGATCGCCGGCCGCGGCGTGGTGGAAACCCCGGCCGAACGCGTGGCGCCGGTGATCGACATCATGGAAGCGCTCAAGAAGAGCCTGGCCGAGAAGCGCAAGCCGGCGCAGGTATCTCCGAAGAAACGTATGCGAAAGAGCTCGGCCGGCTAGCCTCGTTCAGCCGCAAGTTTCCGCGATGCGGCACCACCACGCGTCTGTTCACGCGCACTCGCGCGGCGTGCTCCACCGGCGAGAGAGCCTGACGCTCGGGCGGCATTCCCTCGGGATAAACCGACGAGCGTCGCTCCACTCCGTCCCGCGGCCGGAACCTGGCGCAGAAGCACGCGCGCATTTCGCCCGGTCCCGGCCAGGAAGCGTACAGGCCGCTGGTCATGCGGTCGATCAGCCAGCACGCCTCGCTTTCGTAGCGCGCCATGTCGCACAGCAGCAGAGCCAGCGACTTGCGCGTTTCATTCCCACTGGGGAACGAACCAAGAGTCGCCAACCCGGCGATGAGGCGTTTGGCGACGTACGGGCTCAGCGGAATCTCCGTGAGCTGCCGCTTCAGGCGCGGCCGCGCTCCGAAGCGGCCGGCAACATACTGGCTTACCGAAATTTGCACGAGCGACCGCATCCCCTGGCCTCTACGGCAACTTATCCGTAAACGGCGCCAGGCCCGATGCGCGCGCCCAGAACAGGCCCGAACCCGAACCGCTGGCGCCGATCGCAATGGCCGTTCCCATCAAGGCCGGATTTGGCGCCGTCGTTGCCGCGTCTCTTTGCAGCGTCGGCAACAGGAGGCCGCAGACCCCGGCAAGCGTGGTCGCTCCCACGGAGATTTCGGTGGCTACCCGGTTGGTGCAAAAATTAGCCTGGCCCTTGATATAGGCTCCGATGGCCGCACCGACGGCCGCGTCCGTGCAGCCGCGAAGGATCTTCGACGCCAGGGACTTGCCGGCGGCCGCGGTCACCAGTTGCACCGCCGTCGAATTCTCGATGTGCCCCAACTGGTGGGCGGCGGCCACCGCCCAGATTTGCGCCGCGGGGACGTCCTGCTTCGCCCCAATGACGTCCGCTTCCCACAAGGTGAGCGTGCTGCCCAGGCTCACCTGTGGGGAGAAGCTGACCGTCTGGGCGTGGACGCCGGCCGCCAGCGCCACGCCCAGGAGTATCCACTTGTGCATGTCAGGCCGCCGCGGGAGCCGCGGTTTTGACGGCCCAATAGTTGTTTGGCCCAAAAATGGAGTTGATCGAAACCAGCACATAGACGGCTCCATCGCTGGCCGTAAAGGTCTGGCCGGCGGCTGTGTAGACCGTCGGCGCGGCGTTGTCGTAGTAACCGTCGCCGACGGCCGCGCCGACTGGATTCGACACGACCGGCATTGGCGGAGCGGTGACGCTTGGCTGGCTGCTCAGCGCCGTCGGATAAGGCTTGCCGGTCATCTGACACAGATATTGGAGGATGGAGCTGAGCAACTGTTGCGGCGTCCATGCGAAGGTTCCATACAAGCAGTTCGCCACGTAGAATGGCACGGTGGGATACTGCGGCGACAAGACGGTGACCTCGTCCACATAGCCCAGCCCGGTATTGGGATCGACGATGCCTCCCAGGTTCAACTGGTTGACCACGGGGACGAGCGTGATTCCGTACTCGGTTTCGGCTAGTCCCGCCGCCTGCATGACCCAGGCGTAAATCTGATCGTAAATCGTCGGCGACGACGAGGGGTTTACGTTATTGGTAGACACTATTTTTCTCCTTATGAGTTTTGGAAATTGTTTTGCCTCTATAGGCTGTTGAATTCGCGGATGATCGCGGGCTTACCGATGAGTTGGGTGCAGCCGGCGTAAATCTTGAGTTCGGCGATCCCTTGCGGCGAAGTTTCGTAGGGCCGTAGCCCCGGGAGGCCGCCCGCCGCCAGCAGCTCCGCGACCAGCTCGGAGCAGACTTCCTCGTGAGAGTTGGGCTTGTACCAGAGCGGCAATCGAGAAACCCGCGAACCGCACCAGAGAGGCGCAGCACCCAGACCCGCTCGCCAGCGCCGCACATGGCCATGCGCGCCGCCAACGGATTGATCTGTACTCCGTTTCGACCGTTGAGAATGGTGCTCTCGACGATGTTCAGGCAGGTTTGAGCCTTGCCATCCACCGACAACCGCTCGTCGAGCACCATGGCCACATGCGAGAGCTTCGACCCGCTCAGCCACTCAATCGCATCGGAGAGGAACCCTTTCCCCCCAAACGCGATGATATCGCCGCTGCAGAAGCCACCGTCAGCCGTCACGACCGGTCTCCCACAAGACGCATAGCCATCACTTCGCCATTCAGATACAGCCGCGCGCCCCGCAACTCTCCGGCCGAGGCGGACTGTGCGCCGCGGAGTTCCTGGCCGGCAGCTTTCACGGTAGACGTCGCCGCCCGCTCCAGCCGGATCGCGCCCACCGCCATTCCGACCAACAGCGTCCCCAGCACGCACCGCAGCACTTGCTCCAGGCCTTTCATCGAAAAATCTTTCCTCCAACCGAACGCTACTCCCCCGACTGTCGACTCCACGGGTGCGTTTGGGGGAAGTTGTTGGATCGGTGGGGGAAATAAAACGCAAACTTCTGTGATCCATTCCGGCGCGGTGACGCTCGCCCACCGGGACGGGTGAAAGAACGGCTTCACGGTCGGGTTGAGCTGAGTACTCAAATTTCGAAATTACGGCGACCTACTAAGTGCTTGCTTCCGCAAATACGGTCGCGTTATCTCGATACCCGTGTGCAACCCTCCCTGGAGCGGTCGCGGCTCGGTTAGGGCAGCCAGTACTCGCTGCCCGGACGGACAGGCGGAATACTCGCCGCTGGGCGGGGCAACTCGTCCGCGAACAGGCTCGGCTCGCCCGGCTGGGCCTCTTGGCACGCGACTGTGGGCGGATTCGGCTCGACCACGGCGACAACCTCGCTTTGCGGCGGTTGCTCACGCTGGTCTTGGGACGGAGAGTAATACCACATAACTGCCTCAGGTCCGGCTTAACACCCAGTTTACGCCGATTCTATGACAGGATCATGACCGCGCGCCAACCTACTGGTATTGCCGCTGGGGCATTCGAGTAGGGCGCAGACCCCTGGCGACACATTGAAGGCGAGTGCCCCGAGCGCGTATCGCCGGATACCTGCCAGGTTCTCCGCGGGCAATTCGAACGGGCATACCCGATTCCAAATTTTCGTCGCTCCCGGCAATCACGACTGGATCGGCCCGGAGAGTCTATACCGGCGGGTTTGCTGGAGTCCGAACGTCTACGTGTTTGAGGATGACCGACTGGTTCCCGTGACGGTCGCCGAGGGCCTCACCCTCTGGGGCGCTGCTCACGTTGCGCCAGCGGGCATACCGGATTTTCTGGAAAACTTCAGGGTCGACCGCTCCGGTATTCATCTCGGTCTTTTCCACGGAGCTGAAGTGGGTTCCGCCTACCTCGGACCCAGTAAGCAGCCTCACGCCCCGTTTCACGCAGAAGAGATCGAAAGATCCGGGCTGCGCTTCGCCCTTCTGGGGCACTATCATTCGCCGTGCGACGACGCCCGATCCACGTACCCCGGCAACCCAAGAGCCTTTGACCTCCGGTGAGAAGGGCCGACGAGGCCCCGTCATTGCGACCGTCGAGCAGGATGGACGCGTCAGCACAGAACGTCATACCGTACCCGTCAGCGCCGTCCACGATATCGAGATCGACGTGGGCGGCTGTTCGAGTAAGCAGGAGGTCCGCCAGCGCATCACAGAATTGCTCCGAGGCCATAGTGGTTATGCACGGGTCACCCTGGCTGGCGAAGTTATTCCTGAAGTCGACCTGACCGATCCGGAATCTATGCGATATCGCCAGGCAGTGGTTTTGGCGACACGGTCTCAGTTCGCAAATATCGGCGGAAATTATGAACGCCTCGCTCCGTTAGGCGACGTCAGTGTATGGAGTCCCCGAAAGCGGTGGTCCAGCCAGGCTCGAATACCGCGGCTTGCCACTCGACGAGATCGAGGATTTGCTTCCACGCTCCTCCGCCTACCGCCAAGCGGGTCGAATTCTGTGTCCTGAGCCATCGATATTCACAGGACGGCCGTTGACGCCCTTGCATAGTGGCCACGTGGCGCTGTGCGCCGTCAGCGGAAAGTTAAACGGCGCCTCTGGCTCCGGCGAGGACCTGCATGTCGCCGCATGGCAGGCGGTCAAGGTCGTTGATCATTCGGAGGAAACCGAGGAAGATGGAACCTGATGGAACCATCGTTGTTCGCGAGCGCGAAAGATTCACCAATGAGCTGATGTTGGTGTTCGCTTCCGGCGAGACCTCCATATTACGGTAATTACGGCCACGGGCCTACGGCTCGGCCGAACCGGCAAAACACTGCGCGATTCTCCGGAGCGAATGCGTTTTCACGCCTGGTCGCTGATGCCAAACCGCGGATAGTGCTCGACCAGGACGAAGAGTGGGCCATCGGGTTGAAACTCGGCGTGGCCGCCGGCGGGAGCGTGTTGTATCGAATCCGGAGGTGTCGGTCAGGGCCGGCCTGTGCGCGATGAAGGATCCACCACGTATATCGGCGCGATCGAGACTGCGGAAGACTTCGGGCTCCGGATCTATGCGGAGGCCTACAGCCGGGGCTGGGACCGGGCCACGATCCGCGTGGTCATGGGCGATGGCTCGCACTGGATCTGGAATCTTGCCGACAGACATTTCCCCGGCGCGATTCAAATCGTGGATCTCTACCATGCGCGCGAGCATCTCTGGGACTTGGCTGGTAAACTATATCCGGCCGATGAGGCGGCTCAGAAGCGCTGGTTGACGTACAAGCTGAACTGGCTGGAGAATGGCAAAATTGAGAAACTCGCGGCGGCGCTTCGCAAAGCGGCGGCCTCGATCACGAATCTCGAGCTTGCCAAGACCATTGGCATCGAGGCCGAATACTTCGACAGCAACCGGGACCGCATGCGTTATCCCGAACTTCG
Organism: Bryobacteraceae bacterium; assembly: GCA_049509915.1. Taxonomy (GTDB): domain Bacteria; phylum Acidobacteriota; class Terriglobia; order Bryobacterales; family Bryobacteraceae; genus JBEKYD01. The sequence continues at coordinate 15,510 of JBEKZL010000087.1, forward strand.
GCGACAGAACCTCTTCGTGGGCTCGGGCGTAATTGAGGCCGGCTGCAAGACTGTGATCGGTTCCCGGCTCAAATAATCCGGCATGTTTTGGACAGTGCGCGGCGCCAACGCGATCATCGCGCTCCGTTGCTGCTGCATCAGCGGCAAATTCGAAGCCTACTGGGAGGACAGGGCCGCCTAATCTGCAACTTTCATGTCGCGCACCCATTACCACGGGCGGCTAGGAGTTGCGGGAAATGGCCAATACTCCGGGAATATTGGTTCTCTCCCAGCTTGCCCGAACTGGGGATCAGCTTGCCCAAGACCTGTCTATGAACGTCAAACCAAGTGCGTGTCCCACAGTCTTCGGCGAGGGTGCGCTGGCTCAGCTATTTAGTCCGAAGGCCGATCCACCGATGAAAACACTTGAGCGCTTTGGCAGTCCTCCGAATGGATCCGACGGCCATCGTTTGAAGCTTTTCGTTTCAGCACGCGCCGAACCGCGGCGGTGATCGCCTCGACGCTCATGCCGTACTTGTCCAGCAGATCGACGTACGGAGCGCTCTCCGCAAAAGTATCGCCTATTCCTACACGCTCCATAGGAGTGGGGCATGCATCCGCCAGGCACTCGGCAACGGCGCCGCCGAGCCCGCCGATTATCGTGTGCTCCTCCACCGTCACAAGAGCGCCTGTCTCACGCGCGCAACCAATCACCAGCCCGACGTCGAGCGGTTTGACGGTGTGCATCTCAACCACACGCGCCTGAATTCCTTCCTGGCGCAATTCTCCGGCGGCCTGAAGTGATCGCGCCACCAGCACTCCGCAGGCAATAATCGTGACGTCATCGCCATCGATCAGCGTCACACCCTTCCCAATCTCCGGCTGATAAGCGTCGGTGTAGATTTGAGGCACTTCGTTGCGGCACAGCCGGAAAAAGACCGGCCCTTCCCACGCCGCCACCTTGGGCAGCAGCCGGCCCACCGCCAGCGGATCAGCCGGGACGACGATCGTCATTCGCGGAAGAGAGCGCAAGATGGCTAAATCCGTGATGGAGTGATGCGTGGGTCCGTCGAATGAATCGGAAAGACCAGCGTATGCACCCGCCAGTTTCACGTTGGCCTTGCCGTAACACAGGTGGGTGCGCACCATCTCCAGCGCCCGAGTGGCGAACAAGAACGCGAACGTGTTAGCAATGGGAACCAACCCGCTGTTCGCAAAGCCGACGGCGGCATCGACCAGCGCCGGTTCGGCGATCCCAACGTTGAAAAAACGGTCGGGGAACGCCTCCTCGAACATGTAGCTGAAGTCCGAATTACAAACGTCGGCGCTCAACACCACCACGTCATCCCGCACCTGGCCCAGTTGCACCAGCGCCTCGCCGTAGGCCTTTCGCATCAGCACCGGCGGCCCAAAAGGATCTCGAGTCAGCCTCGCCACTGCTCAGCTCCGTCCCGCAGTTCGGCCAGCGCTTTTTCAAATTGCTCCCGATTCGGTATTCCCCCATGCCAGTACGGCGAATTCTCCATAAAGCTGACTCCCTTGCCTTTCGTGGTGCGAGCGATCATTACCACCGGCCGCCCATGAATTTCATCCGCCTGGTCCAGTGCGTCCAGAATCCCGGCCATGTTGTGCCCGTGAAGCTCTATCACGTGCCAGTTGAAAGCTCTCCACTTAGCGGCTATGGGTTCGGTGGGCATCACGTGTCGCGTGGTGCCGGTTTGCTGAACTCCGTTGTAATCCACAATTACTTTCAAGTTATCCAACCCAAACTTGGCTGCCAGCAGCAGACCTTCCCAGACCACGCCGGAGTTTAACTCGCCGTCGCCCAGCACAACATACACTTTTCGGCGGGATCCCGCGATTCGAGCCGCCAGAGCCATGCCCGCACCGATCGCCACTCCGTGGCCCAAGGGTCCCGCCGGCACTTCCACGCCGGGAGTTTTTGCCGGCTCTGGATGGCCCTGAAGCCGGCTGTTCAACGCACGAAACGTCTCCAATTCGTCAACTGCAAAGTAGCCTCGGTGGGCCAGGACGGTGTACAGCATGGCGCACGCATGGCCCTTGGAAAATACCAGCCGGTCTCTGTCTTCCCATCCGGGGTTTTCAGGATCCAGGCGCAATTGGTGGAAGTACAGAGCCGTCAGCACCTCTGCAATCGAAAACGCCCCGCCAATATGCCCGCTTTTCCGCTCATAGACCATCCGCAGTACCTGCGCGCGATATTCGAACGCACGCCGCGACAGGTTTCGAATCATCTCTGGAGTGTGCATCGGGCCGTATGGATACACGCTGCCTAATGAATTCGTGTCCGCACTTGGGCTCCTCTTGGCGGCGATTCCGGCTTCCACTCTAACGGATCCTTCCGGGTAGATGGGCATAAACCTAAGCTGCCGCTCCTCTTTCTTCGCAGGCCTTTGGGCTGGTTACCAATTCAATCTTGCGCACGATCAGCAGAATGATGAGGAACGACAGCGGATGCAACAGGCCTACAATAGCAAATATCAAGACATAGCTGTGGTACGCGGTGAGTAGCGCACCGACGATCAGATTGAATAACATTCCACCGAACGCGCCTGCCGCTCCCAGTAAGCCGGCGACCGAACCTACCACGTTCGAGGGGAACATGTCCGCCGCGAGTGTCTGTACGATCGTGGACCAAAACTGGTGACCGAGCATCGCCAGACTAAAGAAGACGATGGTGATCGCCAATGGAGATACGGCAATTAGAAGAGACACTGGCATGCATGCAGCGCTGACGCCGAGACAGATCTTCCGGGAAGCATCAACCGACAGCGTGCGCCGTATTAGGTAGCTCGAAAGCCACCCGCCCACCAAACTGCCCATACAAGCCCAGGCATACGGAATCCAGGCGTAATATCCAATTGCCTTGATGTTGAGATGCCGCACGTCTCCCAGATATTTGGGCAACCAGAAGATAAAAAAATACCATGCGGAATCCGATAAAAACTTGGCTGTCAACAGACCCCAGACTTGCCGAAAGCGGAGGAGGCCGCCCCAAGATATGCGCGTTACGACGATCGGTGCGGCGGGAAGAGTCTCCCGCAAGTAATTCTTTTCGGCCGCCGTGAGCCTTTTGTGACGGAAGGGAGGGTAGTACAACCCGAGCCAGCTCACCACCCAGAGGAACCCAATCGTCGCCGTAGTGAAGAACACCCACCGCCAGTTCAGCTGCAACACGATCGCCGCAATAAAAGGTGGTGCAATGGTGGCGCCCAGGCCGGATCCCGCATTGAAGATTCCGAACGCCAGGGACCGTTCTTTAGCCGGGAACCACTCGGAAACGGCCTTCGCCGCGGTGGGAAACCCGCCACCCTCTCCCAGACCCAGCAAGAAAAGAGCGCATCCCAGGCCGAACACGCTGGAGACGGCTCCTTGCATCAGGTTGGCCGCCGACCACCACGTGATGATAACTGCGTATCCCCAGCGCGTTCCCAGAAGGTCGGTGATCTTGCCACCGCCGGCGTACATGATCCCATACGCTAGTAGGAACATGAACTGCAGGCGGGCGTACTGCTGGTCACTAATCGGAATGGTCCTCTGGATCTCCCCGACGACAACCGGCAACGTCTGCCGGTCAATGTAGGCCAGCGCGCTAGCGGAAGCCAGCAGGCCCGCGATCCACCACCGAAGATTCGGGATCCGTTTCATGGCGCGCCCTACACCGCATTTTGAACCGGCACAGGTAGTCCGAGCCTCGGCAGTAGATATCGTGCGGCCTGTCGGGCAGCGTTGTCCGGATCCGGCTGGGGAAGAATTTCGGCCGTGAGGTAGCCGTCGTAACCAATATCAGCCAGGATTTGGAATATCTCGTCGAAAGGCATGTGCCCCCAACCCGGCGCCAAACGGTTGCTGTCGGCTACGTGCACGTAGGCGATGTGGTTGCGCGCCGATTCCAAGGCTTGCCGAAAGTTGGCGTCCTCGATGTTCATGTGAAACAGGTCGGGCATCAACTTGAGGCAAGGCCGCCCGGCCCGCTCTATGATCTCTACTCCTTCAACACAGGTGTTGATGAAGTTGACTTCGTAACGGTTCACCGGCTCTACGATCAGATTCACGCCCAGAGTCTCCGCCACGTCGGCGCACCGGTTCAGGCAGTCCAGGTACCGCCTGGTGGCCGTCGCTGGCGTGTCTCCATCGTGGATCACACCTCGCACACGGCCTGTGTTCACCATGGCGCCGAAGTGTGCGGCGAGCCGGATGAACTCGATAATGCGCTCGACGGCTGCCTGCCGGACCGTCGCGTCGGGATGCGTGAAATAGAGATGGTCCTCGGCAAAAACCTGCCCAGAGGATATGCAAGGGATTTCCATGCCAGTGGCGCGAAGGCGATCGTCGATCCGCTGGACATCGACCTGCGATGCGCGGAGGAGAGCGAGTTCGACGCCGTTGAAGCCCAATCCGGCGCATCGGTCGATCAATCGGCCCAAATCATCGCGAAAAACCACGAACGCGCTGGGCAAAGCGTCCGCCGGCGCCACTGCGACGCCAATTTTCATTTCCCGGCTCCTCCGGCTGTCAGGCTCTTACACGCGGGCGCGCCCGTTTCTACCGTCATAACGCACTCCTGGGTCAGAGAAATATGCTTCCTGAACTTACCTCTTATTCCGCTCGAGCCTCCGACAGAGGCCGGCTTGACTGGAGTTGAATCAACTCCCTCTGTACAGCCAGCGCGATGTCGAGGTGCTCACGCATGGCAGCACGAGCGCCCTCGGCGTCCTGGGCAGCGACGCATTCCAGGATGCGGATATGGGTCGGCATGACGCGTTCGAACAAATGTGGCTGCCTCCCGACCAAATCCCGCACTTCGGCGGTCATCTTCTGGATGGAATCTAGCAACAGGCTCATTAATGGATTGTGCGTCGTCTGAACCAGACGCCGGTGAAACTCGGAATCCTTGATCGCAAACTGCTGCGCGTCTTCCGCTGCGAGTTGCATCTCATCGCAGAGCCGCCTGAGGTCCTCGATATCCGCTTCCGTTCGTTGCGCAGCCGCCAGGGCTGCGTTTTCCACTTCGAGAATGGAACGGACCTGGTGCAGGTGGCCAAGATCGACCTCCTGACCGCTCGTACGCAGGAACAAAGTGAGCGGCGTCGCGATTTCATCGTGGGTAACGGTCCTGACCGTGGTCCCGATCCCCTGGCGCGTTGCGAGCAACCCCTTCGTTACCAGCGATCGCACCGCCTCCCGGACCACCGGACGACTCACGCCGAGGCTTTCGGCAAACTCCCGTTCGGGTGGCAGTCGCGCACCAACCTGGAGTCGGCCATCCAGGATCTGGTCTTCAATTGCCTGAACGACACGCGCCACCAGGCCCTCCTTGCTTCCGATGGTCCGGAAACGTGGCTTGCTGAGTTTTCTGCGGCCGGAGACGATGTCGAGCATTTTGAGATCCTCAGCGATTGTAGGATCTCCAGGAACCGGCTGTCAAGTGGCGCCTGGTAAGAGGTAAGAGGTAATACCAAAAATAATATGCTTATTTTCAATCGCTTATGAATAGTCGCACTGTTTTGTGATTGACACGCCAAGTATTGCGGCCTTAAAATCGGCACCGGATTCGATCTATGCGTATAAGCACTCACATCACAACTTGCATTTCCGTTTTTTGCCTTGCTTCCGCCCCCGTCTTCGCAGCCGCGCGTCCGAGCGCCCCCTGGCCGCCTCCAGCCGGCCCGCTCCACGTCATTATCGACACCGACGCGGCCAACGAGATCGATGATCAGTACGCGATGAGCCTTGCCCTCGGGTTCCCCGAGCGGGTGCATTTAGAAGGCATTATCGCGGCCCATTTCGGATTGAAGGGCGGCTCGGCAGGAATCCAGAAATCCTTCGATGAGATCCAGGCAGTGCTGGAGCACGCTGGTTTCACTGGCAGGATCCCCGTCAAGAAAGGCTCCGATCCTTTCCAGTACCGGGACCGCATCCCGCCTTCCGATGGTGTGGATTTCATTATCGAAAAGGCCAAGGCTGCGACTCCAGAATCGCCGCTGTGGCTTGTGTTACTCGGTCCCGCAACCGACGCGGCGGCGGCATTGTTGAAAGATCCCAGCATTAGCGACCGGATGGTGGTATTCTGGCACGGGCGTACCCAATGGCCGGTACGCTGCTGGAACTTCAACGCTTACAACGATACGAAGGCTGCTCAGTTCATTTTTGAACTGCCTTGCCGGATGATCCTGTTCGACACGGGAACCTACCTCACCATCTCCAAAGAGGACTCCGAACGAAGATTCGCGGGGTTGGGCGCGTTAGGCAAATACCTGCAACAGATTCGGTATCGCGAGCCAGCCTATCAGTCGCCACGTAAAGGGTTTTTCGATCTGGGAGACATTGCCGCGCTGATCGACCCTGGCGTTGTCCGTTGGGAGCGGACCGAAGCGCCCACTGTGGATCACGACCTGCGCTACGATTTCACGCAAACTCACGGAGAAATCGTGAGGATCTATCACGTGGAGCGCGACCCCTCCTTCGATCTGCTCGAACGGGCGCTTCACACGATCGCCCGCAAGTAATCATCGCATCACCTGGCACGGAAAGGACATCACTATGAACAAATCGAGCAAAAAACAGCAATACATTACGTTGGCATTGGTTGTCCTGCTGGTCTCCGGCGCCGCGTCGCTTTGGGCTCAGACGACGTCTGGAACCATCAACGGAGGCGTCGCAGACCAATCCCAAGCGGCAGTCCCAGACGCCGATGTCGTGATTACCAGCGAAAACACGGGCGCCGTAGTTCGCGTCTCATCCGGTTCGAACGGCGTCTTTGCCGCGGTTGCGCTTCCCGTGGGACACTACACGATCACGGTCACGAAGGCGGGATTTCAGACCTACACTCAATCCGGAATCATTCTGGAGCCGAGCGGCGTGCGAACCGTAAACGTCACCCTCCAGCTGGGGTCAATAGAAAAAAACGTTACCGTCACCGCCGCGGTCGCGCAGATCGAAACTACGACCAGCGAAACCGCGAATCAAGTGGGTCAGGCGCAAGCGGAGGACCTGCCATTGAATGGCCGAAATTATCAGAGTCTTGCCGCACTTATGCCGGGAGTGCTCAACACCCAAGCCGGAGTCGCCCTCGGAACCGGTGGCCATGGAACCAGTAATGCCATGAGCATGAATGGAATGGGACAGAATGGAAGTTACTATACGCTAGACGGCGTTTGGAACATGAACACGGGCAACATGACCCAAACTACCATCATGCCCAACCCGGATACCATCGAAGAGGTCCGCGTCCTGCAAAACAATTACAGTCCCAAGTACAGCATTATGGGGGCTTCCGTAGTGATGATTCAGACCCGCAGCGGAACGCGCGATTTCCACGGGAATGCTTTCGAATATCTACGCAATACCGATCTGGACGCCAGAAATTTCTTCGCTCCGACGGTGCCAATTGAAAAGCAGAACATATTCGGCTTCACCCTCGGCGGGCCGGCCTTTATTCCGCGGGTCTACAATCGGGAACGTACGAAGTCGTTTTTTCTTTTTCAACGCCCAATATGTAAGAAAGCACGTTGGGGTCGTCAACACCGGCACCAGCCCGACCGCGGATATGCGCAACGGCCTATTCAGCACGCTGGTTACCGATCCCAGTAGCGGCGCTCCATACCCGCAAAACTCATCGGGGCAATATGTAATACCGCAAAGCCAGATCAGCCAGGGTCCACTGGCACTCCTCAACGCGTTGGTGCCGCTGCCCAATTATCCGGCCGGCGGCTTCAACAATTACCTGAACCTTAATCCGCAAACCCTTTCCCAGAACCATTACCAGGTCCGGGGTGACCAGAACTTCGGTGAGCGGGAGCGGCTCTCGGGCGGATTCTTCCAAATTCATGAACTCGAACTGGATCCGGTGCATATCGGACCATACGCGACCACCACACAGTACGATCCCGGAACCTACCGTGTGGGATTTCTCCAGCTTACTTCGACTATCTCTCCCTCCATGGTAAACCAGGCGACGCTGGGAATGAACATGGATTCTCACGACTACAACCTGAGGGGCATTTATCTTGCCAACCAAATCCCCGGGTTCAGTGAAAATCTGCCATACACTGGATTCCTTTCGAACCGGCTCCCCAATCTCAGTTTCAGCGGCGGCTGGTCTTCGATGGGCACTGCCAACAACTATTTGGAACCTCATCTGGCAGATCTGGAAACTACCTTTTCTGACGATTGGAGCCTTGTGAAGGGTTCGCACCAGATTGAGGCTGGGTACAACCTAGTGCAGAGTACGAAGCGTCAGGATACGTTCACGTATAGCCAGGGTCAGTGGTCATTCGATGGACATGCCACCGGCAATCCGATCGCGGATTTTCTGATCGGGGACTCGAATACGTTTTCGCAAGCAAGTACCGTACGTCGCATGTACATTCACACGGTGATTGATGCCGGATATGTGCAGGACCGCTGGAAAATCAACCGTAAGCTGACTTTGAACTATGGCTTGCGCTCGCAGTTCATGCCGCTGCCGAGCCCGCAGCCAGGCTTTTTGGATATGTTCCTGCCATCCGTTTATAACCCATCCCAAGCGCCAATTGTGAACGCCAGCGGCACCCTCACGCTCACTCCCAATTACAATCCTCTCAATGGGCTGATTCGTGATGGCGTGAATGGCATTCCACAGAATTATTCGACTAATCATCAATGGTATTGGATGCCGATGATCGGTTTTGCCTACGACGTTTTCGGTGATGGGAAGACCGCCCTCCGTGGCGGGTTCGGCGCCAATTATCAGCGCGTATTCACGGGGACGGACTGCACGTTTTACTGTGGCGCAAATTACCCGGACGTTCAGACGTTGAGCCTGCAACATCCGTCTTTCCCGAATCCGATCGGCACGGGCACGCAAGCCCCGGCGAGCGCCATCGCCATGTCTACGCAAAGCCCCGACTTAGAGTCCGCCAAAGTGCAAACCTGGAGCGTCAACCTGGACCGGCAGTTTACGAGTTCCTGGTCCGCGTCTGCCGGGCTGGTTGGGAACTACGCGACACACCTGGGCCGCGTGATTAACATCAATCAACCAGCGCCAGTCCCAGGATACAACTTTAACCCCAATATTAACACCGGCACGTCCGCTTATCAGAACGCGCCTTATCTTGGATACGCTTCCATATCCGACTATGTCAGCGACGCGAATGCGTTGTGGTACGGGTTGGCTCTGTCTTTGCGACACCCGCTCAGCCGCAGCTTCTTTCTGTCGGTCTCTTATACTCTGTCGCACGGGCTTTCCGAAGACCGCGGCAGCGGTATTTTCGCGCAGAGTACAGGCACCCAGGATGTTTACCATCCCTTCGCGGATTATGGCGATACGAACCTGGACGCCCGGCACATGGGCGGTGTCAGCTATATCTGGGATATACCCGGCCCGCGGCAATCCCGGGCTCTATCGCAAGCGCTTTTGTCCGGGTGGGTGTTTAATGGCATGACTAATTTTCGCTCCGGTCTTGCCCTGGACCCCAGCCTCAGCATCAAGAACCAGGGATTAGCGTCCAGGCCGAATCTGATCGCACCCGTCACCTATAACAAGACCCGAGCAAGCTGGTTCTCCACCAGCTCTTTCGCCGCCCCCGCGGTTGGATTCTTCGGCGATTCGGGGACCGGCAACATTCGCGGGCCCGGCCTGCTCGATTTTGATATGGCCCTGTATAAAGACTTCTCGCTTACAGAACACCACAAAATCCAATTCCGCGTTGAAGCCTTTAATATCTTCAATCACACGAATTTCAACGCGGTTACTGCGGCATACGGTAGTGGTACGTTCGGACAGGTTACCAGCGCTCTCGATCCGCGCATCATGGAGCTTTCTTTGCGGTACCAGTTCTAAAGCCGAATGCGAAACGGTACCTATCCATCTCGGGGGCGCAGGGGCCGATCGTGCTTTTGATCCATGTTTAGTTCTTGGATTCAATCCTTTGTTTTTTCCTGCGCGCTCATTGCGGCTGTTTTGCCGGTGGGTGCGCAGGTCCGGGTTCTGCTCGACACTGATATCGGTTCCGACTGCGACGATGCTGGGGCTGTTGCTATTTTGCATGCCATGGCCGACCGACACGAGGCGCAAATACTCGGCATGGGGGTTTGCACGCTGAACCGATGGGCTGCCCCAGCGCTCGATGCAATCAACACTTATTACCATCGCCCCGAAATCGCGATCGGGAGCATTCAGGGCGACCTCCCCGGTCCGACCAAAGAGTCCGTATACACGGAGTACCTGGCTAGGACTTTCCCCAACCGTCTACGAGACGGCTTGAGAGCGCCCGAGGTCGTATCCCTTTATCGGCACATTCTGTCAGCCCAGCCGGACCACAGCGTCGTGTTTGTGGCGATCGGCTGGCTTCGAAATTTACAGAATCTGCTGGAATCCAAACCGGATTCAGTCAGTTTGTCGTCCGGCAGGGATCTCGTTGCCGCCAAGGTTAAAATACTGGTGGACATGGGACCGAAGATTGACCCGCCAGGCATCGGATGGAATTTCGAGCAGGATCCGGAATCGGCTCGATACGTCGTTCGAAATTGGCCTACCCCCGTTGTGTTCAGTCCAAAAGAAGTCTGTTGGGCCATGACGGGAAGCCGGTTGAAGGAGACGCCTGAAAGTAACCCCGTGCGGAATGCGTACGAATTGTGGCTGGCGAAGAGCGGCCACGGGCGTAACACCAACCATAGCGCAGATCTGACTGCGGCGCTTTTCGCGGTGCGCGGCCTCGGGAACTACTGGACGGTTGGGGCTGACGGATCTCTGGAAATTGAGTCAAACGGTTTCAGCCGATGGATCCGGTTTTCGACTGCCCAGCCGGATAAGTTGTTCAGCCATCAGAGCTACTTAATTAAGAAAATGGAATTCGATGAATTGGCGAGGCAACTGGACGAGCTTTTAATCCAGCCTCCCGTTGGAGAAAAATGAACATGATCGATTACGGTACGATCTCGATCGGCAATGATCATGGCGGTTATGAGTTGAAACTCCAGATCGTGGAGTATCTTATCAAGAAGGGCATCCTTATTCATGATGTCGGTTGCCACTCCACAGAAATCGTGCGGTATCCTCTTTACGCCGCTCGGGTGGTCGCTGAGGTACTCAGCGGAGAAGCGAGCCGTGGCATTTTGATATGTTCCACGGGCATTGGGATGAGCATCATTGCAAACCGCTATGCCGGAATCCGTGCGGCACTTTGCACCAGCACCTATATGGGCCGGATGACGAGGGCGCATAACGACTCCAACGTCCTTTGCCTGGGTGGAAAGATAACCGGCGTATTTGAGGCGGTCGACATTTTGGACGTGTGGCTTGCCACTGATTACGAAGGTGGCCGCCACGACATCTCGCTGGGCTTGATCCGCGACGCCGAGAAAGCCATGGCAGAACACGGAGAGTGGCGCCCGGAGCCGCAGGAATAGGACGCGGCCTCCGGTTTCCATCGTGACGGCGGGGCGCGCTCGTCAATCCCTAAATTTCACAGATTCCTGCTCAGAGCCCAAGAAAGAAACGAGTTGCCCCGTCCGGGCCGCGGAGAGCGAGGGCCGTTGCCTGAACGACCGTAAAATCTACTGTCCTGTCTGTCTTTATAGTTCGTTAACAAAATCGGCCTACGCTGGCGAGGATCTCATCGGCTGTCTTAGTCCAGGTAAAGGGCTTGGCCTAGTCGTTGTTGCGTTGAACATAGGCCCGAATGGCCTGTTCCAGTTCGCGCGTGCTGCGATGGGTGCCACGCCGGATCTGCTTTTCGGTGAGACTCGCAAACCAGGGCTCTACCAGGTTGATCCAAGATGCGCTGGTGGGAGTATAGTGCAGATGGAAACGCGGCCGCTTGGCGAGCCAGAGATGAATTAACGGTGTCCTGTGAGTGCCGTAGCGGTCGAGGATCAAATAGCGGTCCAAGTCGGCGGGGGGCAGCTGAGTCCACCATATCCAGGAACTTGTTAACTCGTGGCCCGGTGACCGCGATGGCATTGCCCAATCACGCGCCGCGCTCGCCGAGAACTCTGGCGCTGGCGCGTCCATCCGCGCCGTGAACCCGCGCTTGCCGCCTCGTCCGCGGAGTGCGCGCGCTGGAAAGCGCCGCGCCGGCACTGCGGCGGGCGCGGCGAAGATCCCGAGAACCACCTCGCGCCGACGGCTTCTGCCGCTGTTCGATGGCGTTCGGGCCGCCCCGAGCTCGCCGCGAACCGCGCAGCACAGCGTCCGTGCCGCCCGGCTCACCGCTGGTAGAATAACGCAGAGCGCAGGACGCGATATGGAAGGAGATAAGTTCTCTATGGTAAGCACTCGCCGCCAGGTGCTGGCGGGGACGCTCGCGCTTGCGGGTGACACCCTGTGGGCGCAGAAGCGCTATGCTCCCCGCCTAGTCTGCAACACATACTATTGGAACCAGTGGTTTTCGACTCCAAGACGGTACATCTTTTCGCACCCGGACCCGCTCAAGGCTCCTGCGCCGACCCAGCCGCGTTATTCCGGCGGCATGGCGTGGACCGACGAACAATGGAATTCAGTCTGCTCAGATATGCAATATGCAGGCTACAGGCGGATGGAACTGACGGACGCGACGTTCCTGGGCAGTCCGGTTGAGGTCATACAGACGGCTCTGGACAAGTACGGCGTATTTGTCGACCATATCTGGCACAGCGGCCCGCTGTACCCTCCCGAAGTTGCGGAGAAAACTATCGCCAGTACGATTGAACTGCTCGACCGGGCCAGGCCGCTGAAGTCGCCTTGCTTGTTTCATGATCCATTCCGAGACCGGGGCCCGATCTCGGATGAGGACGCGCAGCTCCAGAATCGAGGTTTGGACCGCATCGGACGCGAAGTGAAGGATCGTGGGATGAAGCTTTGCGTCCATAATCATGAGGGTCCGATGCGTTATAACGCAAAAGAGTGGCTGGGTGTCGTGAATAATACGGACCCCGAACTGGTGTCCATGTGCCTCGACCTCGATTGGACCTTGCACGCAGGAACGGACCCGTTTCCACTGCTGTACCTGGCCGGCGACAAGGGCCGTGTGGGAGCGCTCCACCTGCGCACGCAGCACAAGCTGATCACGGACCAGACTATGGAAGACGGAGGCGACATTGATTTCCACAAGGCCGCGGACTATCTGAGGAAGATACAATTCGACGGGGTTCTGGTGGAGGAAACAGAGCCCATGAAGGAAACTAAGATAACTCGGACGCTGAAAGAGAATAAAAAGATAGCCAGGCTCTGGTGCGAGAAGGTTTTCGGCGTTTCGGCGAAGACGTAGTGCGGTTTTTTCGCATCATTAGTCGGGTCAATAAATCCTGTGTTTCAGGCCTGCAGCGCCGCCTGCAGCATCGCCCGGGCGTATCCCACGTTGAACACCCACCCGGCATATTCGCCGCTGGCCTGGCGTTCGCGGTCGTAGTCCAGACCACGCGGGTGCTCGGGATAGATCAGCCGCGGGTATTTCTGCCGGACCAGTTCCTTCATCACCGCGACCATATTGACTTCGCCCTCGTCCGGGAAGACCTCAGTGTACTTCTCGCGCGGCTTGCGCATGATGACATTGCGGAAATGCACGTGGTTGATACAGCCGCGCTTGGAGAAATACCGACAGACCTTCACCGGGTCGTGGCCCATTTCGCGCGTGACGCCGCAATCGAAGGTGATGCCGTTATACGGGCTCGGCACGATGCTGACCAGCCGCTGCCAACCCTCCACGCTGCCCATGATCTGCCCGGAGCCGCGGCTGATGGGCGCGGGCGGGTCGTTGGGATGCAGCGCCAGCCGCACCCGCGACTCGGCAGCCACCGGAACCACCGCTTTCAGGAAATAGGTAACATTGGCCCACATTTCATCGATGCTGTGCGCCCCCTCTTCCGGCAGCGGCGGCAGGTCCTTGATTTTGTCGTAGTCGAACGAGAGCATTCCCGCGCCGCCGCGGCCAGGCTCGTCGAAATAGCCCTCGGTAGCACGGTGCGCATAGAAGTTGTATTCGATCACCGGGAGACCGGTGCGGCTCGCGGCGCGGATCGATTTCTGAATGTTCTCGATCTCTTGGTCCCGCCCTGCCTTTCCGTAAATCGTGTTCGGGAAGCCGCCAATCATCATGTTGGAGATGGTGATGCCACCTTTTTGGAAGCGGTCCATGATCTGCCTGAGCTGATCTTCCTCCCAGGGAATTCGCGGACCGTTCATGATCGCGTGCTTGACGCCGAGTTGGCTGATGCGCCGCATGGCGCGCTCGTCAGCGGTCGGTCCCGATAGCATGCAGAGCTTGGGCGTCGCGGTCCCTTCCGTGATCGGCCAGGCGCTCTTGAGAGCCGTGCCGCCAGCCGTGCCCGAGAGGTACGCCGCGCCGGCGGCCCCGATCAGCCCCCGCCTCGTGAACGCAACATCAGACAACGGAAACTCTCCTTTCAACCGGATTTCCATTTTGGACTCCCGGGTCGTGTTCAGTATACACTCAGCCGCCATCCGGGTTGCTCACACGAGAATTCCGGCCTGTCGCCGTTCGCCCGCGGACATCTTCATTGTCCAGACAAAGAGGCGCACTGCCGGTCGCGCTACTGCCACCGACGGCCGGATAGGTCTCAGCGCCGTCGCGGCCAATGTGGCGTGCTTGGCGGTATTTGTCCCACATCCACTCGGGCGCGCCGGTGACGATTTCGGCAATGACGACCCTGATCTGGTTCTGCGCTTCGAGTTCCACCATGCGGTCATAGTCGCGCCAGTCAAAACGACCAGTGACCACAGGCTGCCATGGCGCACAAACCGCACCAACTCGCCGCATGGATTCGCCGCGGTCACAACCGCCACGGCCCGATTGACGAGATCGTGCGAGCCGGGGAGGCCCGCGCGCGAATTCGCCGCGCAACACGCGCTAACGATCGGGGCGCGCGCGCGCCCTTGAAACCCGCGCGGAGAATGGTCGAGTCCCCCACGCCCGGCGCGAACTACGCATGCGGCGGGGGTCCGTCCACACCGCGCGTCGTCGCCTCGGCGGGCGCAGCGAAGATCGGCGAGCGACGGCGGACGGTCAACCGCAGCCACGATTTCCGAGAACCGCGGCGTTCATGCGCGCCATCCTGCGACAATGAAACCAAATGCACGAGGCGGCCCTGTGTCCCGCCCGCATAGTCTGGGAGTATCTCCAACTCAAGCACGACCCCATTCCCGCCGATGTAATCGTCGTCTTCGGGACGAACGACCTCCGCGTCGCCCGTTTTGCCGCCTGCCTCTATCACAGTGGTTTCGGGCGCAGCCTCGTCTGCACCGGCGGCATCGCTCACCAGGGTGACCTGCTGGCCACCAACTGGCGCAAGACCGAAGCCGAAATGTTCGCGGACGAGGCCGTCGCTCTCGGCGTCCCCCGCGACCGGATCATGCTTGAGCCGCGAGCCGCCAACACGGCTGAGGACGTCCGCTTCACCCGCGAACTGCTGTACCGCAACGGCGGTCACCCCCGCAACGTCGTCCTTGCCACCAAGCCCTTTATGCAGCGTCGCGTCTGGGCGACCATGGCGGTCGAGTGGCCCGAGGTTCCCGCTTCTCTTGCCTCGGAACGTATGACCCTGGACGAATACTTCACCGCAGACCTACCGCCCGAGAAGGTGATCCCCGTCACGCTCGGCGACTTGCAGCGAATATGGATCTACGGCCGGCGCGGATGGTCCGCCGCCCAAATCGTCCCGCCCGAGGTAATGGAGGCCTACCGCGAGTTGAAGGCGCTCGGCTTCACGCAGCAACTGCTTCCGGGAGACTGACCCGCGTCAGACACGATGTCGAATGGACGGCCCTACGTGTCTGGAAGGTCCAGATCGATCGCGGACAAACAGGAAAATGCACTGCTCGTTCAGGCCGGGACGACGGAGCAGTGGATCAACGATGACCCGGCTGAGTCGCCACCGGTTCTGCTCCAAGGAAGTGCGCCTGCGGCTGAGCGTGATGGCATACAACTTGTGGAACCTTCGGCGCGGCTGGCTCTTCCACGCGCGTGCGTCGCATGGTTCGACCGCGAAAGGTCAAATGCCGGCGCGCTCGCCGCGAACTCCGGCGCCGGCGCGTCCATCCGTGCCGCGAACCCGCGTGGCGCAGCGGGAAGGCCGACGCGGGCGCGCTCGGACGCTACTATCCATGACACCCTTGAGCACGGCGCGCCATCGACGCCGCAGGCACGGCGATGATCGACGGCCCGGTTGCAGATGCTGGTCTACAATACCATCAGGAGAGGGCTCATGAGCGACCGCCTGGATTTCGACACTGTCTGTCCGAACAACCACAACCTGACAGTTACATTTGGGCAGGAAGAGTTCGAAAAAGATTTGAAGTCCGGTGCGCTGGTGTTCCACTGTAACACCTGCAACGCGAACTGGCCTCCATCAAGTGAAGAAATCGCCGACTTTCGAAAGCGATTCTCGAAGAACTCAAGTTAGCGTCGGTGGGGCGGTGGTTGGCCTCAAGCTCCATGGTCGCAGGGGGCTTGCAGGGTCTTGGCAGGGACAACTCCCCTCCGCGCTCGCCGAGAACTGCGGTGCCGGCGCGCCCCTCTGGAAGCCGCGCGGCTCATGCGGCGCCGCGGGAAGGCCGCGGGCACGGTCGGACGCCTCGTACGTGCCGTGCACGTGTCGGCGGGCCGGTGCAGTTCGTTGAGCTACGGCGCGCGACGCTCCCAGTTTTGCGCAACTGAGATTCCCGGGTAGCGGGCCGTCAGTTCTTCCAGATCGGCGTGGTGAAGGCGCCGTCGCCGGCAATGTCCCAGACTGCCAGACGCACCCACTTCCAGCCTGGGGCGGTCAACTGCCAGGTGAACTCGCGGCGATCGAATTCGCGGGTGTCCGCCAGCGATATGGTCTGGCGATACGTTTGGCGGCCGTCGCCCCAGACCATCTCCGCCATCCGCAGCGGGAATGTCCAGCTAGCTGTCACGCGGATCGCGACCTGGTCGCCACTTGGCACAAAGCTCGCGCGCGGCAGCAGGACTTCGCCCGTAGTGGTGAAATAATCGCCGCCGGCGAGCGCCGCCAGCGCATCCGACCAGCGGTCGAAAGAAGGCAGAGACGCCAGGCGCAGGTAATTCACGTTCATGTGGCCGTAGAGTTCGTGAGTCGAATCCACCTGGAAGACATCCACCTCGCCGATCAGGCGCTTGTGCAAACCCCAGTTATTCAGGTCGTCCACGGTCTGAAAGGCGCGGTCACCCAGGCGCGGCGAAGAGAGATCGGTATTCATGGCTTTCCACCCGGTGCCCAGGTGAAAAGAGCTTTTTAGCTGATCGCTATCCCTGATCCGGTCGGGAAATCCGGTCGACCCCTTGGTTCGCGGATGGGTCTGATAGATGTAGCCGTTTTCCGCGCGAATCAACGCGATGGCGTCTTCGGCGCTGCCCACGCGATAAACCGTTCCGTATTCTGGATCGGTGAAGCGGAACCGATCGCCCGGATTGCGCTTCATGAACCAATAGACCGGCTTGGGAAACATAATTCCCCAGTGCCCTCCCAGATAAGTGTTCATCTCCTCGCTGGGGATCAGCAGGAAGTTGGCGTCCGATTGGGCGCGACATGCGTCGAAGTACGCTTTCAACTCCCGAAGACGGATCTCGCCGGTGTCGGAAGGGTGCCCGTCGCCGTGGAAATCCATGAGCATCGCCATATTCACGCCCATCTCTTTCAGCACCGGCTTGAATGGCGGGGTCCAGTCATAGCCATGGTCCACGGCTTGAACGGTATAGGCGAAATGCCAGTGCGGCGCGAAGGTCTTATATCCATCCAAGGCGACGAACCGGTCGGTGTGGGTGTAAGGCAGAACGGAATCGAGCACGGCGGGTGCCGGGCGATCGTCCACCAGCAGAAACAGGTCTAATTCCTGCTGCGTTCCCGGCGGAGCGTTCATCCACGGATAATAGGGCGAGTCGTCGTCGGCCAGTTGCCGAATCCCCAAAGATACGGCGCCGCGCCACGAGGCGTACCACAGATAGCCCATGTTGCTGGTGTAATCGCGAGCCATGAAATAGCGGTGCGGCGGCGGGAACACGGCCACGCTGCCAGCCCCCGTGGCGGCGGAAAGCGCGCGATAGCGGACGGCTACCGGATTCCATTCGGAAACATGTGGCACACGCACGGTTTCGAGCTTACCCGCAGTGTCGTAATAGTTGACGTAAGTCTCCATCCTGCCGCCGGAGCGGCGGCCTTCATCCACTGTCATGCGAATGCCAGCGTCGTAGAAAAATACGGTGTCGGGCTCATTCGTGCTCACGATGGCGCGCTGCTCAATGAGCGTGCTGCCGGGGAAGAAAAAGTAGTGAATAGCGCCGCGGAAGATTCCAAGCGCCAGTCCATCGAATGAGATATCCAGGCGGTCGCCTTCGAATTTTGCGCGTCCCTCGGTCAGTTTGAAATCGCCCAGAAAGCTGCGGGTACCGTCCGGGTGACTAGGAGGGAAATCGAAGAACTGATCGAATCCGCCTCTTCGCTTACCTGTGGAGGCCCGGTAGACCGGCTGCGCCCGACTGATGACCGTTTTGCCGTTCACCGCGATGGATGCGATCAGCGGCTTGTCCGGGTCCAGTGAAAACAGGGCGCTGCAGGGGCGGCCGGCTTTGTCCTTCCAGGTCACGAGGGCCGAATCGGCGGTCGAGCTGATGCCAATTGAATCCTCGACGGTTCCGCTGATATGGAACGGAACCCGGGCGATGGCCATGCACGCGAATGAGAAGAGGAGGACGACGATCGATTTCATGATAGTCCGGCCGCAGGCACAACGATCCAGTGTAATCCTTCTCTCGCACCAGCCGTTGGGGCTTAGCACAGAAAGGCGCGCGCCGAGGATCCGCGAGGAGCGGTTCCCGCCCAACGTCGACCACTTCCGACGGGACTCGACGGCGGATGATGGACTCGTTCCGCGGGCGCCGAGAACTCGACCCCTATGGGGTTATTGGACGGATAGCCTGTTAGCGACGGAGGCCCTTTGCCATGCACCCTTCCCGAGGCGCGCCGGCGCTATTGTAATATTCCCTGCGCCATCTGGGTCCCTTGCACGCGCGCGCGGATCTTCGCGAAGGCGACATGTCGCGGGGTGGAAGTGTCGTCCGCAAAAGGCGCGAAGCCACAATCGTCGGTGGCGCCAAATTGCTCCGCCGGCAAGTGCTTGGCTGCCTTCAGCACCCGGTCAAGCACTTGCTCCGGTGTTTCCACTATGGGGTTGATAGGATCGATGACGCCAACGAACACCGTTTGCCGGGGTTGCAGATGTTGGCCGATAATCTCCAATACTCGCTCCGGATCCTTTTCGCTCGCCAACTGGACGTAAAAGCGCCCAACGTGCAACCGGAAAAGTGCAGGCAGAAGGCCGGCATAATCCACATGGGCACTGTGAGTGGCGTCGCGGTCGCCGCCTGAACAGGTATGCACGCCAATCCGCTGGCGCTCCTGCAGTGAGAAGTGATCGAGAACCCGGTTGTTCAGCGCGACGAAGTTGTCCAGCAGTCCTCCGGATGGGTCAAGTTTGAGAGAGAACCGTCCCTCCGTGAAATCGATCTGCACGCTGTCGGCACCCTGTTCGAGGCAGGCGCGGATATCGCTCACAGCTTCACCCACCAAGTCCGAGAGGAACGCCTCTCGCGGGTAGCCCGGAAGTTCGATGGCCGGGTAAAGCAGGCTAAGGGCAGACGCCGAGATGACTGCCTGTTTCATCGGCAACTTTGTCAGACGCTTCGCGGCTTTCAGATATGTCGATGCGAAGGCGCCGTAGCGGAATGGGCCCGATGTCAGCCGCGGCAATTGCCGGGTGTGGCCGTCTTCAAAAGGAATGACCACGCCATCGGGCGCCAGGTTGCACAGCCCTTCGAGCGGGTAGGTCGCAAAGCTGGGCTTATTCTGTTCCCCGTCGGTAATAACCGGAGAACCGGTCTCCTCAAAAAGGCGGAGAGTGTCCCGCAGCGCGTCCTCCAAGACACGTGCGAATTCGGCGGCTGACATTCGGCCTTGCTGCAGAGCTTGACGGGCGGTAATCAGTTCCGCCGATCGCGGAATGCTTCCGATCGGTTCAGTAGGTATGTGCACCAATCCCCCCACAATTCTCCTTCGGGACGATCCGAGGTTAGCCGAACCGCATGGTGACGCGCAATAATCGAATCCAATTAGGGGGCATCATCACACCGGCGATGCGATGAAGGTCCACACGGCGCGTGCTTCCCAGGTAGTCCGCTCCGCTCTTAGACACGGTTTCGTCTCCCGCCGTTGGCAGGCCGCGCTCGCGTTCAGGCGCCTCGCCTGCGAGTTGGCTGGCGCCGACGCTCGCACTTGCACAGCGCCATCGACGGGCGGGCGCGGCGGAGGAAACGTCTTCCAGCGACTTACGCCGCGCCTCGATGACGTACGGTCAACCGCCGCCGCGTTCGCCGGGAACTCCGGCGACGGCACACGCGGCACGTCAGGCGGCGCCGGAGGGCCGACGGGCGAGCGCGACGAAGGGCGCCTCGTCCCCGAAATGCGCTTGCACGCGGAGCCACGGCACTGGGGCTCGACGGTTGCTCGACCGCGCCACCCTCCCCCCAGGACCGCCGGAGGGCCCGCAATACCGACCCCTACGCTTCTGCCTCAATCGTTTCACGCACCCTGCGACTGATTTCGGAGCGATCCTCATTCATTGCGAATGCGACGCGGCGTTCAAAGCCAAGCGGCCCGGTGATGATAACGCGAACGTCGCCACGGTAGGGATCGGCCGCAATCCGTGCCTCGTGTGGGCCGGCTACCTGCTTCCCGCCCGCTGTCACCGCCGCTTCGATGCCCTCCCGCCTGGCGGCCGGGATGCCTTTGCAGTCGAATACGGTTAGGGGCACCCGCCTATTATGGACGCATGAACTGCCACGTCCCGTGTCTCCGGCGCCGTCACGTCGATCCGCGCCGCTTACCTCGAGGAACACGTGGCATCGCCCGGAAGGCCGTGGCGGGCGCCCTCGGTACCACGGGCTTCACAGTTGGGTTTACTGTGAGGCCCCTTGAAGGATTGTCTGGAAGGGCACATGATTCTATCAGTTTGCGAAGCCAAACTGACGCCGGAGATTTGAGCAAGCTGGAAGCTGTTGATAGTTGCCAAATCACGATGTTGGGGAAATGGAAATTCAGGCTAGCCCCAATACTGTTCACTTAACAATCCTGATACGCTTGGATATGTCGATGCGATGGGTGCGCATCGGCTTGCGTGGGCGTAGAGGGTAGTTACTCGTCTTGCGCTTCACGCCGCGCGG
>JBEKZL010000088.1:0-43639 GCA_049509915.1 Bryobacteraceae bacterium
CGGACGATGTTCACCAGCCCGATGGCGTCCACATCGAAAACCGCCGTGGCGTCGGGATATGCGCCCATGCGGGGCGGATCGCCGGTAATGCAGATCAGGTTGCGAATGCCCATGCTGTGCGCGCCGATCAGCTCGGACTGGATGCCGAGGATGTTGCGATCGCGGCAGCAGAAGTGATTCACCGCCTCGATGCCGGCGTGCTGCTGGATGAGCTGGCAGGCCGCCTGCGCTGACATGCGGGCGCTGGCGCGCGGGCCGTCCGGCACGTTGATGGCATCGATGCCGTGCTCGGCGCAGAGCCGCGCTCCGGCGATCTCGCGCGAAGCATCCACACCTCGCGGCGGCAGGATTTCCACGAAGGCCACGAATTTTCGCTCGACCAGCTTCGCGCCCAGCTTGGATTTCCGCTCCATGGGAACCGGCGGCAAAGACTGGGAGCGGGCTTCGGGCTCGTCCACTGTCACCGCCAACCGCCGCTGCCCGGGCTGCAAAGAACGAGCCTCGGAACGGATCAGCTTGATGTGCTCGGGAGTGGTGCCGCAGCACCCACCAACGATACGTACCCCCGCCCACAGCATGCGGCGGGCGTACTGCGCCATATATTCCGGCGAAGAAAGATAAATATTGCGCCCTTCGACCCGCATCGGCAAGCCGGCGTTGGGCATGGCGCTGAGGGGCTTCTGGGTAAAGCCGAGCATGCGCTCGACGGTTTCAAGCGTTGCCTTCGGACCCACCGAACAGTTCAACCCGATGACGTCGACCGGCCAGGAATCCATGGTGCGGGTGAAGCTCTCCGTATCGGCGCCGCCCGGCAGGTGGCCGAAATCGTCGATCGTGACCTGGGCGACGATGGTAAGGTCCGGCCCGGCAGCCTCCCGCGCCGCGAAAACCGCTTCGCGCAACTCGTCGAGGTTGCCAAAGGTTTCCAGAATCAGCAAATCGACGCCGGCATCGAGCAAGGCGCCAGCCTGTTCCTGAAATGCCTGGCGGGCTTCGGCGAAGGAGGTCGGCCCGAGGGGTTCAATACGTACTCCCAACGGACCGATGGCGCCGGCTACAAAGGCGCCGCCATGCGACGCCTCGCGCGCCAGGCGCACTCCGGCCCGGTTAATATCGGCCAGCTTTTCCACCAACCCAAACGCTGCCAGCCGGTTCCGATTGGCTCCAAAGGTATTGGTTTCCAAGATCTCCGCGCCAGCTTTGACATATTCGGCGTGGATCTGACGCACCAGGTCCGGCGCGGAAAGGTTCAGCTCGTCAAAGCAACGGTTGATAAAAACCCCGCGCGAATAGAGCATGGTGCCCATCGCGCCGTCGGCCACCAGCACACGGCTGGCCAGCCGGTCGCGGAATTGCTGAGCGCGCGTGATCGTCGCTGTTGCCATTTGGAATGTAACCGCAAAGCTGCCTTCGGTGCCGACTTGCGATCTTTCAAGTTTAGCGCGGATGGCGAACAAAATGCTGGAAACCCGATTCGCGTCCGGCAGCCACATTTCCCGCTTGCGCCGGCTCGGTTCAGCCGTCAGCTCAACACCGGCGAGGACAGCCGGATGATCTTTTTCTGAATAGCATACTGCACCAGTTGGGCTTTATTGTGAATATCGAGCTTGCGCATCAGGTTGAACTTGTGGGCCTCCACGGTCTTCACGCTTAACTCGAAGTCGCAGGCGATTTCCTTGACGGATTTCCCCTCGGCGAGCAGTTTGAGGATTTCCTTTTCGCGCTTGGTGAGAGTGGCGAAGCGCGGTTGCCGGACCGAGTCGTGACCCTGGGTCCGAAAGTCGTCGACCAGGCGGGACAACAGCCTGGGGCTGAGGCAACTGCCGCCGCGGTGGACCTCTCGAATTGCGGTGACGAGTTGGTCGGCGGGGCTATCTTTCAAAATGTAGCCGTTGGCTCCCAGTTCCACGCACTCCGCCAGATACTCTTCGTCGTCGTACATGGAAAGGAAAACCACGCGCGTGTCGGGACGATCCTTGCGGATCAAACGCGTGGCTTCAAAGCTGCTCATCCCGTTCATGCCGATATCCATCAGCACTACATCGGGCTTGAGGCTCGCGGCCAGGGTCACAGCCTCGGAGGCATTGGCGGCTTCGCCGGCCACTTCGATATCCGGTTCCGAGCCGAGAAGCGTCCGCAGACCCTGGCGGAACATCGTGTGATCGTCAGTGAGTAGTACTCGAATTCTGGACATTGCTCCCTACCATGACCTTGCTCAATACCGTAGCTACCGCCCGTGCCGGCTTTTGCGGCCAGTCGAGCGTTACGACCGTGCCCCGGCCGGGCACGCTCTTCACCGTGAGCGCGGCATCGAGTAGCGCCGCCCGGTCTTTCATACCGGCCAGCCCGAACGACATAGGCTTTGAAGCCTCTTCCACCGCGAAGCCGGTTCCGTCGTCCGCAATCCGCAGTCTGATTCTCTTATCGGCAATAACCAGCAAAAGTCTTACATGCCTGGCCCCAGAATGCCTGGCCACGTTATGGAGACACTCCTGGGCAACCCGGTAGACCAATTCCTGAAAGGCCGGAGACAAGCCATCCGCGTGGCCTGAAATCCGCAGTTGCGGCTTGGCCGGGTGGGAACGTCCGAAGCTGGCGGCCAATTGCCGCAATGCCGCGGCCAATCCCAAACGCTCCAGCACGGCCGGGCTCAAGGCGGCGATGGTTCGCCGCAAGTCCGCGGCGGCGCGTTCAGTGATGCCGCGCGCACGGCGCAGGCGGCGGCGCACCGCCCCGGACACCTCGCGTTCGATCAACTCCAACTCCAGCCGCAGCGCCAGCAAGGATTGGGCGGCCTGATCGTGCAGTTCGCGGCCAATGCGGCAGCGTTCTTTTTCCTCAGCCTGCCGGCCAAGCGCCAGCGCCTGGCGCAATTCCGTCTCCAGGCGGCGACGGTCCAATACCTCGGTCGCGCGCTTCGAGGCGGCTTCGAGGAGG
Source organism: Bryobacteraceae bacterium (assembly GCA_049509915.1). Lineage (GTDB taxonomy): Bacteria > Acidobacteriota > Terriglobia > Bryobacterales > Bryobacteraceae > JBEKYD01. The sequence continues at coordinate 2,938 of JBEKZL010000088.1, forward strand.
CTCAGTTCGCGCGGCATCCAACGGCGCTCCGCGGCGAAAGCCAGTTGCAGAACGTGGCGCTGGGCAAGCGGATAGGACCAATAGCTGGCGTAATTGCCGCGCATCGAAGGGTCGGCGATGAGCGCGGTTTGCCGCGAGCCGCCGGCGACTGTCCACGGGCGGGCCAGCTTTCCGGCCGTGGGCCGATCAAGGGCCAGCAAGCGGCCCGCCTGCGCGCCGAAACCGCGGGTCAGAATCCCGGCCAGCCGGTGCAGAAACTGGAGCGTGTCCGAACTTTCGGCATCGGCCCGATAGACGGCAAACAGAGCCTGGGTCTCAGCCTCCCGCACCTGGTAATAGGCGCGGGTTAGCGCCAGTACGGTAGCCAGGTGAATCTGCTCGCGCGACGGGGCGAACCGGCCGTTCAGAGCTTCCGCCAGTAACCGCCCGAATTCGGCGAGGGCTTCGGTTGCCTCCGGCGGCGGCAGATTCCAACGAGCCAGGCTCCTCCCGTGGTGCTCCACCTGTTCCACGAAGCGAGCGAGCCCCCCGGCGCGGGCCGCCCCCAGCGGCGTGATGCCGGTCAGGGCCCGGCGTTGTGCCGGGTCGTAACCGCGCGCGCGCAGCCATTTGCCGAACTCGCGTTCCAACCGCGGCCCCACCGGCTCGAGCGCCCGCGTCAAGCGTGCGGCGTGGTTCCGTGCGGCTCTGGTGAACAATTCGACCGAGGACATCCTGTTTGTGCTCCAGAAGCGCTAAGTACAAACTATCGGCGGAGTTGGGGAATCCATTAGATGGGAAGCCGGAAATGTCGCACGTCTCCGGGCTAAAGCATAGCCTTGAAGCACTGGCGGCGGCTGATTTGTTTAGGCAACATTGTTTGCATTTCCTGCCGCTGCCGCAGGGGCAGGGGGTCATTTCTGCCGATCTTGGGTTTGGGACGTCGGTAAGGTTCCTGGGGTTGTGCTGAATTGTGCGTACGGAAGACGTTTGGTTCGGTGGGCGCGGTTGTGCATTTTTGTGCATCGGCGGGCTGATCTCGATAGAAGTGGCCGCGACCCGATTCGGGTGTGGCGGCGGCCTTTCGTTTCTCTAGCTTGAGCGGGGTGATGATCTTGTGGATGATCAAGGTAGCGGCGCGGAGGAGGACCGAGGGTGAGGATTTTGGGTCGCTGAGGACTTTGCCGAGGGTTTCGAAAGCGGTCGGCCAGCTCGACGACGGGTCCGAGGAGCGGTTATAGGGCGGCGTTGGTGAAGGTAGTGCCGTTAGACGTGGCGTCGATGACCTGGAGCTGCTGGAGGGTGAGTTGGTACATAACGTCAACTTTCGGTTACACGATAGCGGGCGAGCGGGAAAAACCGGGGTGGGGAGGACGGCCGGAATCGACGCTAAGCCATTGGGATAGCGGGATTAACAGATATTCTTGAATCGGCCTGGTTGGGGGTGATTCGGGAGGAACTCATTGATATGGCGGGGCCTTGAGGCCGGTATTTTTCGTAGGATGGAGGGCGGCAATGGGGCACGGCTGCCGAGGGGAAAAATTCATTGGCCAAGCTGAATGGCTGCTATGCCCGGCTGCCTGCAAGTGCTCAACCCCGGAAGGAACGGCGTGAGAAACTCCCGATTCTGGAAGTATCGTTTTCAGAAACAGGATAAGCAGACTCCTTTATGGAAAGGAATGACATTGTAATCAATAGTACATCAATGGCCCTAAACCTGCCCAGGCAATTGCCTTATGACCGTAAAACATAAGGCCCTATTTGTTCCTGTCCTTGCGCTGGTAGTCGCATTGTCATGCCTCGCGCCGTCCGCGCGCGCGCAAGCCATCAGCGGAGATCTAGTCGGCAACGTGCTCGACGCCAGCGGTTCCGCCGTTCCGAACGTCACCGTGACCGCGGCCAATACCGCCACCAACGTTAAATTCACCGGCACGACCAACATCAACGGCGACTACCGTATCGGTAACCTGCCGCCAGGCACCTACGATGTCTCGGCCGCCGCCACAGGTTTCGCGGCGGCGATGTTGGCGGGCGTGAGCGTGGATTTGAACCGCACCACTACGGCGAACCTGAAACTGGCCGTGGGCACGATGTCGACCACCGTGGAGGTCACGGAAGCCGGTGCCTTGCTCGATACCACAACCGCCCAAGTGCAGCAATCTTACGCCGCGCAGCAACTTCAGGATCTATCTACGAGCAGCAGCGGGCAGGGCGTGCTCAACCTGTCGCTGCTACAGGCAGGCGTGGCTTCGAGCGGCGGCGTCGGTTATGGCACCGGCCCGTCGGTCGGCGGCCAGCGTCCGACAAACAACAATTTCTCGATTGACGGCGTCAACAACAACGCCAAGTCGACTACCGGTCCGGTGGTTTCGATTCCCAATGACGACGTGGCGCAGTTTACGATTCTGGCGAATCAGTTCCGTGCCGAGTACGGCCACTCCTCCGGGGGCCAGTTCAACACCATCGTGAAGAGCGGGAGCAACTCTCTGCACTTCACGCTTTACGATTACATGCGGAACCGGAACCTCAACGCTCTGGACCAGTCCTACAAGAACAGCGGCGTCTACAGCATTCCGCGCTACGATTCGAACCGCCTGGGCGCCAATATCGGCGCTCCCATCATCCGCAACAAGTGGTTCATCTTCGGCGGGTTCGAATACGTTCCCGTCGGCCAGGCGTCCACCGCCAGTTCCAGCTTCTATGCGCCCACGACGGCCGGTTATGCCACGCTGGCCGCCCTGCCGGGGATCAGCCAAACCAATCTGAACGTGGTCAAGACCTATGCGGTAGCCGCTGCCACCACGGCGGGCGCTCCCAATATCACGGTGGGCGGAGTCACCGTCCCGACCGGCGTGATCTCGGCGGTGGGACCGAATTTCTCCAATACCTACAACGCCGTAATCAGCTCGGATTTCGATATCTCCGACAAAGACCAGTTGCGCGGCCGTTACGTGGAAAATCACAGCTCTTCGCTGAGCACGGCTGCCGACCTTCCGGTTTTCTACACACCCACCCCGAACGTGAATTACCTGTCCACCGCAGCCTGGTATCACACCTTTTCTCCCGAACTGGTGAACGAATTCCGCCTGGGGTTCAACCGCAACAACCAGTCCGAGCCGGTGGGCAACCAGACCTTCCCCGGCCTGGATGCCTTCCCGAACCTGGTTTTCGAGGATTTGAACTTACAGGTCGGACCGAATCCGAATTATCCGCAGAGCGGCATCAACAACAGCTACCAGGCAGTCGATAACGTCAACTGGACCCACGGCGAGCATACCGTCAAGGCCGGCGTCGAGGCCCGCGACTATATTTCGGGCACGCACTTCTCGCAGCGCGTTCGGGGAGACTATGAGTACACCAGCTTCGCCAACTACCTGTTGGACTTGTTCCCGGACTATTACCTGAGCCGGACGCTGGGCAATCCCGAGTTCTCCGGCAACTCGCTGGCGTATTACGGCTTCGTCCAGGACACCTGGCGCGTCAGAAAGAATCTGACGTTGGACGCCGGCCTTCGCTACGAATGGACGGGCGTGTCGCAGGGCGCCAAAGAGCAGGCTCTCGACTCGGTCGCCAGCGTTCCAGGACTGGTTAACTTCGGCGTTCCCAAATCGAGCACCTTTGGCGGATTGGCCCCTCGGTTCGGTCTGGCGTATACGCTTGGCAAGAACGGCAATACGGTGATTCGCTCCGGATTCGGGCGCGCCACCGATGTCATCTACGACAACCTGCCGCTCAATAGCCCGCCCCCGCAGTTCGCAGTTTCGGTGACGCCGAGCCCCGGCAACGGTCCCGCCAACTTTCTCCAGAATGGCGGCATTACAGCCGCCCAGTACGCGCCCAGCGGAACTCTGAACCATGCGCAGGCTGTAGCCGCCACATCGTACTATCTGCCGAACCAGGTGCTCCCCTACTCGTTGAACTGGACTATGGAACTGGAGCACACCTTCGCCAGGGACTACACCTTCACGGCGCGCTACGTGGGTACCCGCGGCGTCCATGAGCTGATGCAGATGTGGATTAACCGCCTGCATTCCAACGTCAACGCCAATTCGTACATCCCAACCTACATGGCCGCTCCCAGCGCCGCCACGCTGGCAAGCCTGCCGCTCAACGTCGGCGAACTGCGGGAACCCTCCGCTGGCTGGGCCGATCCCGCCTGGGCCTCGGCCGGCTTTCTGAATTCCATCACCGCGTACGAACCGCAGGGCTGGTCGTTCTACAACGGCCTCGACCTGCAGATGCAGCGCCGCTTCTCCAAGGGCCTGCTCTTCCTGGCCGCTTACACCTGGAGCCGCAACATCGACAACTCGACGGACACGCTCAACTCCAGTGCGTTGAGCCAGCGGCGCGTCCCCGACATGGGCGACCTCACCCAGGAAAAGGCCACCTCCGCCCTCGACCGGCGCAGCCGCCTAACCCTTTCTTCGGTTTACGATCTGCCTTTCCTGAAGGAAAGCAAGAACTGGTTCTACAAGAACATCGTTGGAAACTGGCAGTTCTCTCCCGTGTACACCTACGAATCGCCGGAATACTTCACCGTTTCGAGCGGTGTCAACACGAACCTCAACGGAGACAGCGGCGCCATTTCCCGCACGATTCTGAATCCCAACGGGGCCGCGGGCACCGGCTCAGCCGTCTACGGATTGGACAAGAACGGCAACCGGATCGCTTATAACGCGGCCACCGCGTCCGTCAATACGGTAGTCGCATGGGTCGCCATCAATCCCGATGCCCGGTACATCCAAGCCGCCGTCGGCGCATTGGCCAATACCGGCCGCAATACCGAACCCACCCGCCCCATCGACAACATCGACTTCACTATCACGAAGCGGTTCCAGATCACCGAGAAGGCCAAACTGGAATTCTCCGCCCAGGCGTACAACCTGTTCAACCACGCCCAGTTCATTCCCGGATCCCTCAACGACGTGGGCGCCGTCGGCACATCCGGCAGCACCGCCTACGTAACTGTCAACAATGTCAACTTCAATAACCCGGAGAGGGCATTCAGCAGCAGCCCGCGCACGGTGCAGATCGTCGGAAAGTTCATCTGGTAAGACACACGGGCAGTACCCGGGGGAGCCTCGCGGCTCCCCCTTTCTTGATGCTTTCTTCCGCCGCGGAAAAGCGTCCTATCCGATAAACTGCACTTCCGGCTCCAGCCGTATGCCGAAACGCGTCTCTACCCTGGCTTCGAGCTCGACGATCAGTTCGCGCAACTCGGCCGCCGTGCCGCCGCCGGCGTTATAGATCAGATTGGCGTGATACTCGGCCACCTGAATGCCGCCGCGCTGGAGGCCCTTGGCGCCGGCGCGCTCCAGGAACCAGGCGGCCGGGACTTTGCCTTCTCGCACGGCCGAAGCCGGAACTTCGCTCTGCACAAGCGCGGGCAGATCCGCCAGCAGCAGGTTCTTGAAAATGCTGCCGGCACATTTCATGGTCGGCGGGAATTTCCGGTTGCGCACCGCCAGGATCTCCGCGGCGGTGGCCTGCAACTCGCCGGCTTCGGCTTCTTCCATGTGGAGCTCAGCGCTCAGAACGACCCAGTCTTTGCGCTGTTTGAAGACGCTCTCGCGATAGCGGAACCGGCAGGCCGCGTGATCCAGCTGGCCCACCGTGGCGCCGTCGAAATACTCCACCCGCGCCACCCGTTCGGAGATGGAGTGGCCGTAGGCGCCGGCGTTGCCGTAAATCGCGGCGCCCACCCATCCGGGGATACCGGACAGCGTTTCCAGCCCCTTCAAGGCGCCGGTTGTGGTGAAATCCACGAGGTCCTGCAGCTCTGCGCCGGCCTGTACCGTCACGCACGAGCCTTCGGCGCGGATGGCGGCGGCGCGATAGCGGAGCACCATGCCGCGAAAGCCGGCGTCGGATACCACCAGGTTGGTGCCGCCGCCGATGACGGTCGAAACCATCCCGGTCTGGCGCGCCATCTTCAGCGCGGCAGCGAAGGCCGGGATGCTGGCTGCGTCCACCAGCCAATCGGCCCGGCCGCCGATTCCGAACCGCGTGTAGCCCGCCAGCGGCGCGCTGCGTAAGATAGTGAGTTGAGGAATCTCGGTAAGGCGCGCCTCGGTTTCTTCCGCGGTGAGCATCCACCTCAATTATAAGGGAGGCTACGATGGGGTCCCCATTCCCCGGGTTTCCGGCCGAAGCGCTGGAGTTTTTTCGAGGGCTGGCACGCCACAACAAGCGCGAGTGGTTCCAGCCGCGCAAGGCGCAGTTTGAAGAATACGTGAAGCAGCCCATGTTGCAATTGGTGGAAGCGCTCAACCGCGCGCTGGAGCCGCTGGCGCCGGCCCTCTTCACCCCACCGGAGAAGGCCATCTATCGAATTTATCGCGATACGCGCTTCAGTAAGGACAAGACGCCCTACAAGGACCATATCGCGGCCAGTTTCCACAGCCGCGCCAGTGCCGGCCAGAGCGACGGCGGCTTGTACGTGGCGATTTCGCACAAGGAAGTCGCCGTGGGCGGCGGCGTCTACCTGCCCGACCCCGCCGCGCTGCGGAAGATTCGCGAACACGTGGCGCAGAACCACGGCGAGCTGCGACGCATCCTGGCGGCGAAGATGGTCAAGCGCCTGCTGGGAGACCTGCAGGGCGAGCAACTAACGCGCGTCCCGAAAGGCTTCGCCTGCGACCACCCCGCCGCTGACCTGGTGCGCTTCAAGCGCTACATCCTATATAAAGAGCTGCCGCCGGAGCTGGCCACCACGCCGCGGCTCTACCAGGAGATCTGGAGCCGCTTCCGCGCCACCATGCCCTTTCTCGAGTTTCTGGCCGCGCCGTTTGGAAAGGCGAAAAAGAAGCTGGAGATTACCGATTTGTTCTAGCGTAGCTACACGTTCTCGTCAATTTCGGCGAACATCTGGGAGAACGGAAAGTCGATTGCCAGTTCTTTCAGCCGGGTCGTTGCGCCGGTAAGAAGGCAGGACGCGATTCGTCTCACGGTGGAAAAATTCGAATGACAACAGCCGCGTTTCTTATCGGCGTTCATCTGTGGGTACGCCGCTGGGCATAGTATAGTTCAATTAGAAAATTCAGGGTTCGGGCTCGTAAATCTAATTCGTAATGCCGTCCCGCGCGACTCACCGATTGCTTGAGATATCCGGCGCGGGAACCCAAATGGCCGGCCTGCCGTAGTATTGGACTGGAAAATATTACTTGACAAGTTGAGCGTCCAGAGGTAATTCTTAGGTTACTTCAGAGAAAGGCACTCAATTAGTTCAAATAAAGATAAAGGCGATCCTGTCGCTTGCTTTAACTAAGTTTACCAATTTCATACGGTCGCTTACGTATTTCCGGGCAACCGCTCCCTGACGCTCGCGGCTCGGAAACGGGAGAAACCGGGCCAGGGCCGTTTAGGGAGGGGTTACCTAACATTCGGCCGTAATTCCGAACGGGGCGCTTAAGGCGTCAAAACCGGGGACATGTTGGAGTGTCCGCCGGGCGTGAACGCCACGGGGAACGGCACCGCGAGCAGAAGCAAGTCCAGGGAGAGAAGCGCTCTTAATGAACCCGCGCAAGCCGTCGAAACCCACAGTGCCTGGGCACTCCCCATCTGCCGGGAAACCCACGGCTGCCAAGTTACATCCTTCCGAACAAATGGCCGGCGCCCTTTTGGAGTCCGCGGTCCAAGCCATCGTGTGCACGGATCGAGCCGGCGAAATTGTGCTCGCAAACCGCCAGGCGGAGGAGATGTTCGGTTACACCCGCGACGATTTGCTCGGCTCCTCGATTGAAATGCTTGTCCCGGATCGGAAGCGTGGCGCTCACGCGCGGATGCGCGCCGAGTACCTGAAGCGGCCCAGCGTCCGCCCGATGGGGAGTGAAATGGATTTGTTTGCGCGCCGCAAAGACGGCAGCGAGTTTCCGGTCGATGTGGGGCTCAGCCACATGGAAACCGCCGCGGGCGTGTTCGCCATCGCGTTTATCAGCGACATCAGCCAGCGGAAGCAACTCGAGCAGCATTTGCTGCACGCCCAGAAAATGGAGGCTATCGGGCGCCTGGCGGGCGGCATCGCTCACGACTTCAACAATATGCTGACAACCATCTCCGGTTATGGGGCTATGGTCTTAGCGGAATTGCCGGCACAGGACCCGCTGCACAACTACGTCGAGGAGATCCTGAACGCGTCGAATCGTGCGGCGGCCCTAGCCGGCCAGCTGCTGGCGTTTGGCCGGCGCCAGGTCATGCGGCCCGAGGTGATCAGCCTCAACTCCCTGATCGCCAGTACCGAGAAAATGCTCCGCCGGCTTATCGGAGAGGACATTGTGCTGGAACTGGTCCTCGAAGCCGGGCTGGGGAACGTCGAGGCGGATCCCGGCCACGTCGAGCAGGCGATCGTGAACCTGGTGGTTAACTCGCGCGACGCCATGTCTGCGGGAGGCCGCATCGTTATCGAAACGGCGAATGTTTCTCTCGACGCAAACTACGCCAAAACGCACGCGGGCCTGAAGCCCGGCGAATTTGTCATGGTCGCGGTAAGCGACACGGGCGATGGCATGGACGCCGATGTCCAGCAACGAATCTTCGAGCCGTTCTTCACCACCAAGGAACGCGGCAAAGGAACGGGCTTGGGCCTCGCCATCGTCTACGGCACCATGAAGCAGACCGGCGGCGATATCTCGTTGTATAGCGAGCTGGGCAAAGGTACCACCTTCAAACTCCATTTTCCCAGAGTGGATACGCCGGTCGCCTCCCCAACCGCTGTACCTGTACAGCCGGAGGCGCGCGGCGACGAAACCGTCCTGGTTGTGGAGGATGATCCGCAGGTTCGAGACATTACGGTACGGATGCTGAGCCAACTCGGATACGAGACGCTGGCCGCCGCCGCCGGCGCGGAGGCCCTGGAGATCGGCAAGGCGCACCGCGGTACAATCCACCTTCTGCTCACGGACCTGGTTATGCCCAACATGAATGGGCGGCGGTTGGCGGACGAATTGGCTCCTTCGCGGCCGGAGATGAAAGTCCTTTTTGTTTCGGGATACACCGGGAACGTCGCGACCCATCGCGGAATCGTCGATTCAGGTGCCGCGTTCTTGCCCAAGCCATTCAGCCGCGAGCAGTTGGCGAAGGCCGTGCGTGACGTTTTGGAAAACCGCCAAACTGCCAAATGAGGGAGCCTGAACGGAAGGCTGCTGCGCCTGAACCGGAAATCGCCTGATCGGTTAAGCACCCTGCCCAGACTCATGGAGCGCCTTTCAAATGGGATAAAATAGGCTTGAGCGCCACCGTAGCTCAGTTGGCAGAGCGGCAGTTTTGTAAACTGCGGGTCGGGGGTTCAAGTCCCTCCGGTGGCTCCATTCCCGCCGGGTCGCCGTCAAGCGCGTTTAGGTTTGCGATATGATGCAACTTGACCCGGAAAATTACCCTCCCCATCACTGTCGCGCTGGTTGTGTTTGGGGCCCAGCCGGCGGATAAATTCGCCCTCACGGTCGACAACATCATGCGCGGTCCGGCGCTGGTCGGCTACGAGCCTACCCAGGTTCGCTGGTCGCACGATAGCCTCCAGGTATACTTTCAGTGGAAACGCGCCGGCGATAAGGAAAACGAGCCGCTCGATACCTACGTGGCCGGGCGCGATGGCGCCGGCTTGCGAAAGCTGACCGAGGACGAGGCCAAACAGGCGCCGCCCCCCGCCGGCGACGCCTCCCGCGATAACAAACTCACCGTCTTCGCCCGCGATGGCGATCTGTTCGTCTACGATAACTCGACCGGCCGAATCCGCCAGGTCACCAAGACCAGCGAACCTGAAATCAATCCGCGATTTCTGCGCGATGGCAAACGAATCGCCTTCACCCGCGGCGGCAACCTGTATGTGATGTCGCTCGATGACGGCTTTCTCGAGCAGATGACCGACATTCGCCCGGCCGGAGCCGCTCCAACGCCGGCGACCGCAGCCGGGCGCGGCGGACGCGGCGGACGCGGCGCGGAAACGGCCTCGGCGGCAGCCGGCGGCGCCACCCAGACCGCGGCCAGCGCCAGCCAGGAATATCTCAAAAAGGAAGAGAAGGAATTCTTCGAAACCGTGCGCGACCGCGCCGCCCTCCACGACGAAGAGGCGGCCCGCCGCAAACTGCACCCGTCGCGCAAACCCTTCTACCTCGATGCCCGCCAATCCGTCACCGCGCTCCGTCTTTCGCCCGACGGCAAATACGTCATCGCATCCGTCAGCGAGTCCGGCAGTGCCAGGAACACGACCATCCCCCAGTGGATCACCGATACGGCCTACGTCGAGGACGAATCCGGCCGCTCGAACGTCGGTGATTCCGAAGCCCGCTCCCGCCTGGCCATCCTCGACGCCGCCACCGGCGAAGTCGCCTGGGCCGATCATGGCCAGGGGCAGCGCGAGGTCGAGATCCTCCAGCCGGTATGGTCGGAGGACGGAACCCGCTGCGCCGTGGAGGCCCGTGCCGCCGACAACAAGGATCGCTGGCTGCTGGCGCTCGACCCCGCCACCGGCAAGACCCGCGTGCTCGACCGCGAACATGACGACGCCTGGGTGGCCGGCGGCTACGGCGGCGGCTTTGGCGCGGCCGCTTTCGGCTGGATGAAGAACGATCGCGAGCTTTGGTTCCGCTCCGAGCGTACCGGCTACGCCCAGCTTTATGCCGTACCGTACGATGGCGGCGAGCCGCGCGCCCTCACTTCCGGCAAATGGGAAGTGCTGGCGGTCCGTCAGTCCAAAGACAAGTCGCGCTTCTATCTCACCGCCAGCAAGGATTCCCCCTACGAAAACCATCTCTATGAAATGAGCGATGACGGCGGAGAACCCACGCGCCTTACCAAGGCGCCCGGCAAGCACACCACCACGCTTTCGCCCGACGAGCGTTGGATCGCCGATATCTATTCCTACACCAACCAGCCGCCCGACCTCTACGTGCAGGAAAACAAGCCGCTGGCCGAACTGAAGCGGTTGACGACTTCGCCCACGCCCGAATTCTTGTCCTATCCCTGGTTGGACGTGCCCATCATTACCTTTACCGCGCGCGACGGCGTGAAAGTGCCGGCGCGTTTGTTCAAGCCCGCCCACGTAAAGCCCGGCGGCCCCGGCGTGGTCTTCGTGCACGGCGCCGGCTACCTGCAGAACGTCGACCGCTGGTGGTCCACCGGCTATTACCGCGAGTACATGTTCGACCACCTCTTGATGGACCGCGGCTTCACCATCATCGACGTGGATTATCGCGGTTCGGCCGGCTACGGCCGCGATTGGCGCACCGCCGTCTACGAGCACATGGGCGGCAAGGACCTGGACGACATCGTGGATGCGGCTAAATATCTGGCCGCGGAGCACGGCGTCGACCCCAAGAAAACCGGCCTCTTCGGCGGCAGCTACGGCGGTTTCATCACCTTGATGGCCATGTTCACCCAGTCCGACACATTCGCCGCCGGAGCCGCGCTGCGCCCGGTCTCTGATTGGGCCCTCTACAATCACGGCTACACCGCCAATATTCTGAACACCCCGCAGGCCGACGCCGAAGCCTACCGCCGCTCTTCGCCCATCTTCTTTGCCGATGGATTGAAGGGTGCTCTGCTGATTTGCCATGGCATGGTGGATAACAACGTGGAGTTCGCCGATACCGTGCGCCTGGTCGAGCGCCTCATCGAACTGCGCAAGGAGAACTGGCAGCTCGCCGTTTACCCGGTCGAAAGCCACGGCTTCATCCAGCCCACCAGTTGGGCCGACGAATACAAACGCATCCTGGCGCTGTTTGAAAAGAATTTGAAGTAGGGTCGAGAGGTGCTGTGGTGGGGCAGGCGGTTTCGCCTGCCCGCCGGTTTGCCGGAAGTATGTAAAGTGTCCCGGTTGGGGAGATCGACAGCCACACGCAGCCACCCAAAAAGGAAGTGACCGCGACACCACCCAAATTGACGCTGCTGCCGCTCATCGCGGCGACATACTTCATCGTGTCCGGCGGTCCGTTCGGCCTCGAGGATATCGTGGTGCGAGCGGGCTACGCTGGTGCCATTCTCATCCTCCTGATCACGCCCGTGGTTTGGGCCTTTCCCAGCGCATTGATGGTGAGCGAACTGGCCAGCACGCTCCCCGAGGAAGGCGGCTACTACGTTTGGGCCACCCGCTCCATGGGCCCCTTCTGGGGCTTTCAGGAGGCCTGGCTGTCGCTGGTGGGAAGCATCTTCGACATGGCCATCTATCCCACCCTGTTCGTCAGCTATCTGGGCCACTTCGCGCCCGCGGTGACGGCGGGCTGGCGCGGCATCGCCATCGGCGTGGCGCTCATCGGCATGGCCGCCGCCTGGAACCTCGCGGGCGCAAAGGTGGTGGGCGATAGCTCGGTGGTGATGGCCATCCTGCTGCTTGCGCCCTTTGCCGTGCTCTCGGCCTATGCCGCCCTGCATCGCGCGGCGCCCTCCCATGCCGCCTCGCCGGTTCATTTCGACCTGTTGGGCGGCATTCTGGTAGCCATGTGGAATTACATGGGCTTCGACAATACCTCGACCATCGCCGGCGAAGTCGACCGGCCCCAGCGCACCTATCCGCTCGCCATGGCCGGCACGGTTGCCCTTATCGCCTTGAGCTACATCGTTCCCATCGGCGCCGTGGCTCTCACCGGTCTTCCGCTGTCCCAATGGTCCACCGGCGGATGGGCCGATGTAGCGCGGGCCGCTTTCGGCTCCAACCCCGCCGGCCCGGCCGTCGCCTTTTCCATTACCGCCGTGGGAATGATGGCCGCGGCGGGCACGCTGCTGGGGCTGACGCTGGCGCTCTCGCGGCTGCCCGCCGTGATGGCGCAGGATGGCTACCTGCTGCGCGTGCTCGCCCGCCGCAACCGCGCTGGCGTGCCGTGGGTCGCGGTGCTGGTCTGCGCCGCTGCCTGGGCCGCCTGCCTCGGGCTGAGCTTCAGCAAGCTCATCATGCTCGACGTCCTGCTCACCGGCCTCAGCATTCTGCTCGAATTCGCTTCGCTGGTGGCGCTGCGAATTCGCGAGCCGCTGCTGCCGCGCCCCTACAAAGTGCCAGGCGGGCTGGCGGGCGCCATCGCGATCGGCATCCCGCCGCTCGCCCTGCTGGTCCTCACCGTGGTCCGCAACCAGGCGGAATCCATCGGCCCAATCAATGCACTTCAATTGGGGGGTGTTCTCATCGGTCTCGGCGTTGTAGCCTATTTCTTGAGAGCGCGAAAAGAATCGATATGATTATTGCCGATCTTGCCGAGATCGCCGGCCGCACTTACCCGGCGCGCCGGCGCACGCAGAACCTGGTGGGCGGCCCCAGCCCCATCCAGGCCTCCAACTTCTCCATGGGCAACGTCACCCTGGAGCCCGATGGCGGTCAGGTGCCGTGGCACAATCAGGGGCAGGAGGAGATTTACTTCGTCGTGGAGGGGACCGGCGAAATGTGCCTGGGTGAAGAGCGCACTGTAGTGCGATCCGGCCAGGCCGTCTATATTCCGCCCCAGGTATTCCATCAGTTGACCAACATCGGCTCGACGCCGCTGCGCATGATTTATTGCTATGGCCCGGCCGGCGACGTGGCCCACTGGCGCCAGGAACTGGACGGCACCCTGCCAAGGGCCGGCGTGGAAGCGCCCGCGCTGCCCGCCGGGGCTCACCCGCAGTGTACCGAACGGCCCAAGCCATGACCACTCATACCATCGGCATCGTCATGAACGGCGTCACCGGGCGCATGGGGCTCAACCAGCACCTGCGCCGGTCGATCTACGCCATTATCCAGCAGGGCGGCGTGCGCGTCTCCGATAGCGAAGTCATCCTGCCCCAACCGCTGCTGGTGGGGCGCAGCGCTTCGAAGCTGGACGCGATCTCGAAGGAGTGCGGCGGCCTGGAATGGACCACCAATCTCGAAAAGGCCCTGGCCGATCCGGCTTATCAGGTTTACTTTGACGCCCAGACCACCGATCGGCGCGCCGGCGCCGTCCGCGCCGCCATCGCCGCCGGCAAACACGTCTACTGCGAAAAGCCCGTTTCGGGATCGCTCGAAACAGCCCTGGAGCTTTACCGCCTGGCCAAACGCGCCGGGGTGAAGCACGGCGTGGTGCAGGATAAACTCTGGCTGCCGGGATTCCTGAAGCTGGAACGTCTGAAGCGCCAGGGCTTCTTCGGCCGCATTCTTTCCGTGCGCGGCGAGTTCGGCTACTGGGTGTTCGAGGGCGATACCGTACCGTCGCAGCGGCCCTCCTGGAACTATCGCAAGGAAGATGGCGGCGGCATCATTCTCGACATGTTGTGCCATTGGCGCTACGTCCTCGACAACCTGTTCGGCGAAGTGAAGGCGGTTTCCTGCCTTGGCGCAACCCACGTGCCCACCCGCTGGGACGAAGCCGGCCAGCCATATTCCGCCACCGCCGACGATTCAGCCTACGCCACCTTCGAGCTGGCCGGCGGCATCGTCGCCCACATCAACTCCTCCTGGGTGGTGCGCGTGCGCCGCGACGACCTGGTTACGTTCCAGGTGGATGGCTCGAAAGGCACGGCCGTCGCCGGCCTCCGCCACTGCTGGATTCAGCCCTACGGCGCTACCCCCCGCCCCATCTGGAATCCCGATATCGAGCAGCCCATCGATTTCTTCCACGGCTGGCAGAAGGTCCCCGAGCAGGACACCTTCGACAACGCCTTCAAGCGCCAGTGGGAGCTGTTCCTCCGCCACATAGCCAAAGACGAACCCTTCCGCTGGGACCTGCTCGAAGGCGCCAAAGGCGTCCAGTTAGCCGAGCTAGGCCTGGAATCCTGGCGCGAGCGAGCCTGGGTGGATGTGCCTGCCCTCGGGGAAGAATAGCTGGAGTCTCTCTCGGACGCCGAATCTTCGTGGCGCGGACTCTCTCCCCAGCGTCGGTTTTCGAGCAGGCGTTCTTGCCTTTTGTAGCGCAGGCGATCTTCGTCGCCAGTGCATTTGGTTGCGGCTACGCTGCCCGTTTCGTGGCGCAGGCGCTTCGCCAAGGCGCTCCGCCTGCGGCGCCGAGACGAATTCCCGTCATCCCGGCACTTCGCGCCCTGGAGGAAAATGAGGTGACCGCTTTCTGTGGGCCAGGTTGGTAACCTGCGGACTGATTGTCAATCGGTCTAGCCGGGCGCCAGCCCGGCCGTCCGTTGGCGCGCCCGAAACATGGCTCAACCCAAACTTCACGAGCTTAGACCGGCCCTGAACATCCTGACCATGTCCTAATTGGACACCGGCAGCGTTCGAGGTGTTCCCAAAGCGGACGATGGCAACGGCAGCGGGCCGCACCACGCGCCGCTACTTCCGCGCCCCGAGGGATAGGGGGCTGGGAGTTCTCCAGAGGCTGTTGAAGACTGCGGCACCGATCCCGTACTCCCGGCAACTGGCTCTGGGAACCTTCCCGCTCCTCGCGGTTTCTAAGAAATCAAATGGCAAGAGAACTACAGCTCGAAATCCTTGCCCACGACGTGCGCTATGCCATGCGGAGCCTCATGCGCAGCCGCACGTTCACTTTGGCGGCCGTAGTCGCGATCGCGCTCGGCATCGGCGCTGGAACCGCCGTGTTCAGCGTGGTGGATCGGATCCTCTTTCGCAGTCTTCCCTATCCGCGGGCCGACCGCCTGGTTTCCCTCGGGATGGTCGCGCCGATTGTGCCGCAGGAGTTCCTGCTGAGTTATGACTATCTGGACTGGCGCGATAACCAAACGCCTTTTGAGGCGATGGGTGCCTGGGTCGACGGTCTCCGGGACTGCGATCTCAACGACACCAGGCCGCTGCGGCTTCGATGTGCCGGCGTGGATTCCACTCTCCTGCGAACGCTCGGAACCATGCCGGTTCGGGGCCGTAATTTCACTCGCCAGGAGGAAAAGCCGGACGCGCCGAAAACCGCAATCGTCTCCTACGGGCTCTGGCGCAGTCGCTTCGCTCAAGACCCCGCCGCCGTCGGCAGGACCATCCGCCTCGACGGGCAATCCGTTACCATCGTCGGAGTCCTGCCCCCGCAATTCGAGTTGCCGACCCTGGAGCCCACCGATATTCTCCTCCCGCACGTTCTCGATGAACCCGAACAGCGATCGCGAAGATTGGCGATCCTCCTCACGGCGGTCGCACGCCTGAAACCTGGAGTCAGCCCGGCGCAAGCTGAGCTGGAATTGCACCCGCTCTTCGATAAGTCGCTGGAGTCGGTTACCCCGTCGTTCCGCAAGGATGTGAAGCTGCGCCTGCGGCCCCTGCGGGATCGCCAGGTCCAGGATTCGCGATTGGCGTCGTGGGTCCTGTTGGGATCGGTCCTGGCTGTGCTGCTGATCGCCTGCGCCAATGTAGCCAACCTGCTGCTGGCGCGCTCCGCTACCCGGGAGCGCGAATTTGCGGTTCGCGCGGCGTTGGGAGCCGGCCGAGGCGGGCTGGCTCGCCAGGCCCTGGCCGAGAGCATGTTGATGGCTCTCGCAGGCGGCGCGGCGGGATGTGCCCTGGCTTTCGCTCTGCTCCGCCTCTTCATCGCGATTGCGCCCGAAGGCATACCGCAACTGCATCGGGCTGGCGTGGACTTGCGCGTGCTTCTGTTCACGCTGCTCCTGTCGCTGCTGTGCGGCGTCCTGTTCGGGTTGGCGCCCGCTATTCAGATCTCCCGGCTGGCATCGCTAAAAGCCGGGCGGTCCCTGGGCGGCCGCTTACTGTTCCGGCAATCCCTGGTCGCGGTGCAGATCTGCGTCTCGCTGATACTGTTGGCGGGCGCGGGCCTGCTTCTCCGCAGTCTATGGAATCTCCAAAACCAGCCGCTCGGAATACGCACGGATCACGTGCTGACAGCCGCCGTGACACTGGGACGCGCGTCCTACCCGGCGCCCGCGCAGCGGTTGGCCTTTTTCGAAGAAATGGAGCGACGCTTGCGCCGGATTCCGGGAGCCGCCGAAGTGGCGGTGGCCGAGTCGCTCCCGCCCGCTGGCAACTCGATGGGTTCCATCCTGTATGCCGCTATCGATGTCCGAGGCCGGCCGCGGTTCACGGATGGAACCGGCGGCAGGGTGCAGTGGCGATCGGTCACGCCGCGTTATTTCTCCACGCTTGGCATTCCCATCCTCCAGGGCCGCGCGTTTCGGGAAGAAGACCGCGATCCCGGCCGGAACGTAGTCATCCTGAGTGACAGGCTGGCCCGCCGCATGTTCCCCGGGAAGAGTCCGGTAGGCCAGCAGATGCGTCCCGGATTCCAGGGTGAGTGGCTGAGCGTCGTCGGGGTGGCTGCCAACGTGAAGAATGCCGGCCTCATCGAACCGGACCACCCGGAATACTACGTACCCCGAAAACACTCGCCCCAGAATGTGACAGCCGGCGCGACCGCCCTGATTCGCACCGCCATTCCAACCCGGGCCATGGCCAAATCGGTGCTGGCGGAGATTGCCGGGCTCGACAGCACCCTGCCGGCAAACATCGAGACCATGGACCAGCGTGTCGGCAAGCTTGCCGAAAGGCCGCGCTTCAACGCCCTGCTGCTCGGAATCTTCGCCAGCCTGGGAGTCCTGTTGGCGGCTATCGGCCTCTATGGCGTGATCTCGTTTCTGGTCGCGCGGCGCGCACCGGAGATCGGCATACGCATGGCTTTGGGCGCGACGCCTGCCGCGATTACCCGCATGGTGCTGAGGCAGGCTGGATTTTGGACGGCCGCCGGAGCCGCCATGGGCGCCGTAGGGTCGCTGGTTGTCGTTCGTCTCCTCGACCACTTGCTCTTCCACGTCTCCGCCAAAGACCCATGGACATTCGCCGGCGCCGTAGCGACGCTCCTTGCTGTTGCTTTCGCGGCGGCTTGGATTCCGTCGCGCCGGGCGGCACACCTCGATCCTATGCAGGTTCTGCGGCGGGAGTAAGCGTCGTCCACATGGCACGATGCTAATTAACTGAAACGGGACCGTCGCTTTTGCCTTAACGCCTCTTCGCCAGCTACGCCCCGCGCGCGGAGACTTCCGCCCAGCCGTCCGGCGTGACGATTCGTACCACCGTCTGGGCATCCCGCCCCTTCGACTCGTAGGTGATGATGTACTGCGAGAGGTTAGTGATGCAGAGCCTCTCCACCGTCTCCGCCGCTTCGGCTTCCGACGCACAACGGTGGAAGGTGACCGTGGCCGGACGGCACGTTTCGGCCAGCCTCGGATTCTCGCCTACGGTAACGAAGTCGATGGGAACCGGCGCGTCCAGCATCGATAGCTTCGATACGTGGGCTTCCAGAGGCGCTTCGGCTTCCCATGGACAGTACACAACGATTCGCGGGCTGGCATCCATCGGCGCCAGCTGCTTGCGGCTGTCCACGGCTCCCAAAAGGGCGTCCCACAAACTCCCCTGCGGCGGCTTCTCCTTCCCGTTTCTCATCGTGCCGGGCGTCGGCTCCGCGGCGGACGTGAAATCCGGCGGCGCGATCTCTTGGGGAGTCTGCTCGGGCAGCGCGATCTCAATGATCTGCCCTATTAGCGTTGCCTGCAGGCTTCCCTTCCGCGCCGGCCTATAGCGAACGGTCGCCCACACGTCTCGCGGGCGTTTCCACATGAGTCCATGCCGCACTCCATCCGCAAAGCTCGGGCCACCGCCGGCGCTCGTCCCGGCGGCGCCCGGGCACACGAAGACAAAAGCCATCGTCGAAGGCAGTCGGCGCTCTTCCACCCGGTAGTCTGTCACCACCGCTCCTCCCTCGCTCACCGCGAACTGCGTGGGAAGCAGACCCTCCGGGTCCTTGCCATCGGTTGCCCGAATGGCAAGGTGGATCGAGCGCGTGTGGCCGGTTCCCGGCTCCGGCTGCCAAATGGCCGCCATCCGCCAGGGAGCCCGCGGAAGCGAACGGGCCTTCTCTTCTATCGCCTTCAGCGACAGTGCCGCGTGCCTGCGAGCATTCGGATCTGGGTCCTCCTTCAGCCGCTCCAGCGCGCCCTTAAACCGCATGTCGCCCAGGGCCCCCATGGCCCACGCGGCCGTCACCCGCGATCCGGCCGACTCCCGGCCGCTCATCTGCAGCAGTGCCGGTACCGCCCAACAATCTCCCGCCCGATACAACCCCACCAGCGCATTGCCCGCCGCTCGGTTATTCGCGTCGCCGGCCGCGGCTCGAAGCAAGGTCTTCACTTCCTCGGTTTGACAGCCCCACAGTGCCTCGACGGCGTTGGCGCGTGTGCGCGCGTCCGCACCCTTCAGCTGGCGGGTCACCCATTGGACACTCTTGCCGCAGCGGCCAACTATACCCACTGCCTTTGATCGTAAGTGCGTGTCCGGGTGCTGAAGCAGCCCCAGCAGCTTTGGTGCAGTCCGCGTAATGTCCGCAATCTCGTCCAAAGCCCGCAGTATCCGCACGAGCCCTTTCGCCGAGCCGGGAACGTTCTCTTTGGCGGCGTCGGCCACTGCTTTTGCCAGTGCGATGTCGGCATTCGGGTCCGCCGCAAAAGCCGCTCGCGACACCTTCACTACCTGCCCGAAATTGAGGCGGGAATCCGCCAATACCCGGACCAACAGGCCATTCTCCACGACCAACCTCAGCAGGTACTCCGCACCCGCGGCGTCTTCCATGGACACAAGGACCCGCGCCGCAGCCTCACAAAACCCGTCCGGATCCGACTTCAGCAGTCCCCGCATCTCGTCGCCGGCAACGCTTGGAGACCGGTGAAACCTCCGTACCAGTCCTTTGAGCTCGCCGCAAAGGTTGGAAGAAATGGCGCGGTTGTGTACCAGGCGAAGGATACCCACAGTTTCCGTATCGGCTAGAAAACCAATTGTCTATAGTGGATACAGCGGCGAGTGACTTCGAACGCTATGGCTGGGCGTAATACCCGGACCGGGTGCGCGCCGCTACTCCGGGCCTGTCGATCTTGATCTCGAGCGCGTGGTACTCGTCGGGACCATCCCCGGGGAGGCTGTCGAAAGAGAGCACGTAAAACGCGTTCGCGTCGGCAATACACGCCGCGATCTCGCTCGACACATCGTTGGACGAATTGAGAACCCGGCCTCCACTTTGCACCGCCAGAACCTGCAATCCCAGGTTGCCAAACTGAACTTGTCCCGCCGTCTTCATCCCCTTTAGAAACGCTTTATATTCGAAAGTTCGGAATCCGCCCGCGTCCTCCACACCCAACGGGTCCGCGGAATAAAGAGTAATGCGGGCCTCTCGCAGCCCGTCGGAGAAACCGACAATGGAATCGAAAATTTGCCGCTGCTGTTTGGGGGTTATCTGCAGGTTCGGGCCGGAAAGAATGGGCCAACCCGGGCTGATCCAAACTACCAGCTTTCGTCCAGGCCTCGTTTGTCCGTAATCGATAAGCTGTTGGAGCCCCTGGAGAGACAGCTGCAACCGCTCCTCGGCGCCGTAAATTCCTTGCGACCTGCCAACGATGCGCAGAGCGGGCCATTTCTGGCGCAAGTCCGCGACCAGGGCGTTTCCATCCCGGGAAGGCGCACTTCCCACGGTCATTCCTGAATCGGCAAGGAACGCCATCGACACCGGGCGCGTAAGCGCCCCACCGTTTCCTCGCAGGAACCTCTCAATTTGATCCCGCTCGGAACCCATCTTTGTGAATGTGGTGTTCACCTCGTCGACGAGCAAAATGACTTCCACGGGCAGATCGGCCGTCGCGGTCACGGCATCGAAGGACAGGATCTTCTGCGGCAGTTTGTTGTCCAGCAGTGTAAAGTCCTGCTGTTGCAGGCCGGAAACCGGCTTTCCGGACTTGTCCGTCACGGCCACGTCGAGCGTTATCGCGCGGCCCGCACTACCGGATGGGACGCGCGCCGGGGCTCCGCTCTGTTGGGCAAATCCTGAAACAAGTGAAAGCCAGAGTACACAGACCAACCCGCCGCGCCGATTACGCATTCGACCTCCTCGCATTGGCCACCTGACACAATAATCCTCTTGCCGCCCAAACTCAATAGCCATTCAGAGCGCCACCGGGGCCAGCGGCAGCCCCTCGATCGCGTACGATGGGGCTATGCGGGACATTGCGTACGCGCTTGGCTCGCGCCGGATGATGCCACGGCTGCTCTGGTTGATTTTGTGCTTGGCGCCGGCCGCCGCTCACGCCGGGGTGTGCTCGGAAGCGGCCGCGGAGCCGCGAAACGACTTCGAGTTTCTGGCCGGCTACTCGCCCGATACTTCGACTTTCCTCATCGGCAGAGCGCCGGATCGCCAGTTCGCCATCGCCGGCTTCGCCTATAGCTATCGCTGCTGGCTGCGGAATGCGGTTGCCATCTCCTATTCCGCAACCGTTCTTCCTGCGGCCATCCTGTTCCAGCCCAGGCAGACTTACTACGCCCTGTCTCCACCCGGCGGACTCGAAGTAACCTACGCTCTCGCGCATTCGGTTTACGGAGTGGGCGTGGAACCGCTCGGCTTCAACTTCGAATTCGCCCGCCGGCACCGGCTCGCCCCCTTTGTCGAACTCGGCGGCGGAATCATCGCCTCCACCCAGCCCATCCCGTTCGATGTGCGCTGCCGGATCGGACGCGCTCGCGCGGTCAGCGTCGGCTACCGGCTGATGCACATTTCCAACGCCAATACCACCGCCGTCAATCCGGGCATCGATAACCATGTCCTGTGGATGGGATTTTCGTTTTCGCGTTAGCTGGGGAGCGCGCGGAGAAGGGGCTACAGTCCGGCTTCAGCCAACGCCGCCCGGCAGGCCTTCAGGATACCGACGGCGCCGGGGGTATCGCCGTGCACACAGATGGTATCGGCGCCGGCGCGCGCCAGGGTGACGGCCTGGCTGGCGGCGGCTTCCGGGTCCGTAATCAGCGCGCCGGGGAGCTTGCGGTTACGCAGAGAACCATCCGGCTCGTAGCAACGGTCGGCGAACGCTTCGGCCGCAACGGCCAGGCCCATGCCGCGCCAGGCTTCTAGCATGGGCGAGCCCGCCAGTCCGAACAGGCGCGCTTGCGGGTTCCATTTCGCCACCGCCCGGCCGATGGCCTCGGCCACCTGGCGATTGCGCACGGCCACGTTATACATGGCCCCGTGCGCCTTTACGTATTCGACGGCGCCGCCCAGCCGCGTCACGATGGTTTCCAGGCGGGCGATCTGGTCGAGCGTCGTGGCTTCGATTTCCGCCGCCGTGAGCGCCATTTCCAAACGCCCGAAATTGGCGCGGTCCGGATAGCCCGGGTGGGCGCCGATGCGCACGCCGCGTGCGATGGCCAGGCGCGCGGTCCGCTCCATAATGGCCTCGTCTCCGGCATGCGCGCCGCAGGCGATGCTGGCGGAAGTGACGCACTCCATCAGAGCCGCTTCGTGGGCGGCGTCTTCCAGTTCCCCCATGTCGCAATTCAAATCTACTCGCATAGTACTGGTTTGATATTAACTCGGCTCGGTTCGGACTTACTTCGGATAAGATCTTTTTGTCGGCGCCCGAGTTTGTCGCCGAGCGAGAGACTGTACGATTCTCGTGAGACGGAGCAGTAAGATGATTCGGGAAATTAAGATCTACCGATACAAAACGCAGTTCGACGGCACCTTCGAGGCGTCCGACGGTCCCAAAACGTACAAAGGCGATGCGACTACCAGTCTCGACTGCGGGAGCTATAACGGCTTCGTCCTGCGCGCGCCGGGAACGCCATTCTCCTATCGAGTGCACCAGCCGAAGCCCAAGTCTCTGGCCGGCCAGGTTTGCTTTACGCTGGACTTCGATGGCGTTGGCGACCCCTTCAAGCTGCCGTACGCCCCCACCTTCACCGTGAGTGTCGAGGGAACCGGTCCGAACACGGATCCATACAAGGAAATGCTGTACGGCGTTGGGCCGGACGCGTACGCGGACGATCCCGCGTACATCGATAACGTCAAGATCGGACACCTTGATCTGATCTCCGGGAAATTCACCGTGGAGCCGGCCGATGGCAGCGACGAGGTGCAGGTCGACCTGAATGTCTTTTGGGCCGCTCGGAGTGCTCCCTCCTCCGCATCGAGCGCGACGCCAACGGCGACAATGTATACCTATTACCGGGATCTGCGCACGGGCAGAATATATCCGAACCTGATGGACAAAGTCAGCACCCCGAACCTGGCGGCCATGGCCGCCGACGTCGCGGTGCAGGCTCAGGACGCCATGCTGTTTCGCCAGGCAATCGATGCGGGGCTGACGATTCTGGCCTTCATGCAGATGTCGATTGGGGCGATGGGTGCCATCCGGGCCGCCGGACCGGCGCCGCCTTCGGTTGGGGGAGTAAAGCGGTGGGGCGTACGGGCGCCAACCGCCGGTGAGCTGGGACGCGGGATGGTGGCCAGACTGCGAAGCTTGGGCAAGCGAATTGTACTCAACATCGGCGGCGAAGGAGAGGTGGCGGACGCGATTAATCTTAACATCCAGAATCGCCTGAACCGGCCGATTCCCAACTTCATTCAGGCCGACGCGGCCGATCTTGCCGAGATCTGCGAGCCTCGCTCAGTCGACGAAATTGTCAGCAACGCGCTCCCTCCCAACACCTTGAATTGGAACCGCGTGATTCCCGCCGCCGGCAAGGTGTTGAAGCCGGGCGGTCGAATCACGATCAGGTTCCAGGGCGTGGGACGAGACGGAGACGTGATCATCCCCATGCTGAAGAAAAATGGATTCAGAGAAATCAATGTAGTGACACTGCCCGGCGGGAGGCAGGTAGTCGATACAAGCGGAGCGCTGTTCACTGCCATCAAGGGCTAGGTCTTTGACCGCCTGAACATATTCTGAAAAACCATTTTTACACAGGCGCGGGCGTGGAGCCGACGAGTGAGTCGGGATCGCATCAAAATCAACCGGAAGTCTGATCGCAACCGTCGGCATGCGAGCCTTGCATGTTAGGGTAGTACGAAGGGCGGAGCCTTTGCGCCGGTAGACAACCCCAGGAGGCTTTTAGGTGATTCGCGGCTGCGACCCCTCTCTTTACAACGAAGACCTGGCTCCGATTCCGCAGTCGCGGCGCAGCTGGGGCACCTATAATTACGCTTCGCTCTGGGTCGCCATGTCGGTCTGCATCCCCACCTACATGCTGGCATCCGGGCTGATCGCCGGCGGCATGAGCTGGTGGCAGGCGATTTCCACGATTCTTCTCGGCAACCTGATCGTGCTCGTGCCCATGCTGCTCAACGCCCACGCCGGGGCCAAGTATGGCATTCCGTTCCCGGTGTTCGTGCGCGCGTCGTTTGGCGTGAAGGGTGCCAACGTTCCGGCTGTACTGCGCGCCCTGGTGGCGTGCGGATGGTTCGGCATTCAAACCTGGATCGGCGGCCAGGCGATTTATTCCATGCTGCGTATCATGTGGCCGGCGGCGGCTCGCTTTCCCGGCGGAGTCTGGATTTGTTTTTTCGCTTTCTGGGCGTTGAACATCCTGGTGATTTTGCGCGGCATCGAGACCGTCAAATTCCTGGAAGGCGTTGGCGCCCCGTTCATGCTCGCCATCGGCCTGCTGCTGCTGTGGTGGATCACCGGCAAGGCGGGCGGTTTCGGCCCGGTGCTGAGCGCGCCCAGTAAGTTTCACACCGCGGCAGAGTTTTTCCGTTTCTTTATCCCGTCGCTTACCGCCATGGTGGGATTCTGGGCCACCGTGGCGCTCAACATTCCCGATTTCACCCGCTACGCCAAGTCGCAAAAGGCGCAGGCGGTGGGACAGGCGCTCGGGTTGCCCGCTGCCATGACCTTATACTCGTTTATCGGCGTGGCCGTCACCTCCGCCTCCGCCGTGCTCTTCGGTCACCCCATCTGGGATCCGGTCGAGCTGCTGGGCCGCTTCAACCAGCCGGTAGTCGCCTTCATCGCCCTCGTCGCCCTGCTGGTGGCCACTTTGAATACCAATGTTGCGGCCAACGTGGTTTCGCCATCCAATGATTTTTCCAATCTCAACCCGCGCCTGATTTCCTTCCGCACCGGCGGCCTGATCACCGGCGTCGTGGCCGTACTTATGATGCCCTGGAAACTGCTGAGCGATTTCAGCTCCTACATCTTCGGCTGGCTGGTGGGCTATTCCGGCCTGCTCGGACCCATCGCCGGCGTCATGATCGCCGACTACTTCCTGCTGCGCCGCTCGCGCCTCCGCGTGGGCGACCTGTATCGCCGCCACGGCGCATATGAATACGATAACGGAGTCAACTGGCGCGCCCTCGCCGCACTCGCCTCCGGCGTGGTTATCGCTCTGCTCGGCCTGGCCGTCGCCGCCCTCCGCCTGCTCTACGATTACGCCTGGTTCGTCGGCTTCGGCGTCTCCGGCGTAATCTATCTCGCGCTCATGCGCGGCAACGGGGTAGCGTCCGAATCGTCCGAGGCGGCCTCGGAGATCGCTTGAGAAATGGAAATCGTCCAGTGATGGAACCCACATCGCCGGCCGGCGCCACAGGCGCAGAGGCGTCGCGTAGAGACTCGACGCGGCCCGCAGAGGTGCCCGCACCACAGCAACGTTGCTCCTGGTCGTCAGTCGCCGCCATGACCGAGTATCACGATCGCGAGTGGGGCGTACCCCTTCACGACGACCGCAAACTGTTCGAGTTCCTGATCCTGGAGGGCGCGCAGGCCGGCCTGAGCTGGTCCACCATATTGAATAAGCGCAAGGCCTATCGGGCCGCGTTCGACCGCTTCGATCCCCGCAAGGTCGCCCGCTACGACGAAGCCCGCATCCAGCTTCTCCTCGCCAATCCCGGAATCGTTCGGAACCGGCTCAAAGTCCGCGCCGCCGTCCGCAATGCCGGCGCATTTCTGGCCGTACAGAAGGAATTCGGCAGTTTCGACCGCTACGTCTGGCAGTTCGTCGGCGGCAGCCCCAAGTGCAACCGCTGGCAGAGCCCCAAAGAGGTGCCGGCCAAGACCGTCGAATCCGACGCCATGAGCAAAGACCTGGCCCGCCGCGGATTTACCTTCGTCGGGTCGACCATCTGTTACGCCTTTATGCAAGCTACCGGCATGGTGAACGACCACCTGGTCACTTGCTTCCGCCACGCGGAGCTCGGCGGCTGACACTCCCCGGGGCAGACGGGGGTGCGCGCGCCGAAGAGATCGGCTATCGTAGCAGACAGCTATGGAATCCACGCAGAACACCATTCCGCGCCGCGCTCTGTTGGCCGGAGCTGCCACCGCTCTGACCGCTTCCTTGTTTACGGGCAAGGTGAAAGGCGCCAACGACCGCATCTCGGTGGCTTTCATCGGCCTGGGAGCGATGGGCTCCGGCAACCTGGGCTACGCCATGAAAGTGCCCGAGGTCCAGCCCGTCGCAGTTTGCGACATCTATGGGCCGCACCAGGAGCGCGCCGTCGCCGCCGCCAAGAAGGGCGGCTTCCGGGTGAAAGCGGTGAAGGACTTCCGCGAGATCCTGGCCGACAAATCGATCGACGCGGTTTGCGTCTCGACGCCCGACCATTGGCACGCCTACATGGAGGTGGAGGCCTGCAAGGCGGGCAAGGACGTTTACGTCGAAAAGCCTTCCTGCACGTACGTGGACGAGGGCCGCAAAATGGTGGAGGCCGCGCGCAAGTACAACCGGGTGGTGCAGGCCGGCACCATGCAGCGCTCGGGCGGCTACTTCCGCAAGGCTGCCGAGCTGGTGGCTGCCGGCACTGTCGGCGAAGTCACTTTCTGCCACACCTTTCAAAGCGGCACAACCAAACGTGAAGGGTTCGGCAATCCGCCCGATTCCGATCCGCCGCGCGACCTCGATTGGGACATGTGGCTCGGACCCGCGCCCGAGCGGCCTTTCAACCTTAACCGCTGGGGCGTGAAAGCCGCGACCTTCCCCACCTTCCGCTACTTTTGGGACTACGCGGGCGGCGCCATGACCGATTGGGGCGTACACCTGATCGATCCCCTGCACCAGTGCTTCGGGGAAGTGATGCCGACCGCGGTGGTGGCGCTGGGCGACAAATTCTACGTCCGAGACAATACCCAAACCCCCGATACCATGCAGGCAACTTTCTACTACCCCAAGTTCCTGGTGACCTACGAAAGCCGCACCTGCAATCCGCTGCCGCTGTTCGGCCGCGATCAAGGCGCCGGCACCACCATCCATGGCACCGAGGGCACTATCTTCGTCAGCCGCAGCGGCTGCTGGGTGATTCCCAATCCCAAATCGAAGCTGGCCGCGGCCGCCTGGGAAAACGACAAGGCAATGAGCGAGATGAACGTGCCCCACTGGAAGAACTGGATCGAGTGCATCCGCACGCGCCAGAAACCCACCAGCGACATCGAAACCTGCGTGCGTTCGTCGACCGCCTGCCTGCTGGCTAACCTGTCGATGCGCTACCGCACGCGCCTTGACTGGAACGAGACAAGTTGGACGGTGGAGCAGGACGCCGCCAAGCCCGACCTGGCCGAACGCTACCGCAGCCCCTGGAAGCTGGAAGTTTGAGCAGGTTGGCCGCGAGCCGGAGCCGCGACTGGGAGGGAGCGATTGCCGAAGCCGGGCGCTGCGCCCGAGTTCTGCTGGCTCTCTGCCTGGCGCCGCCGCTAGCGGGCGCAGCCGTGGATGGCGCCAAAGTGCATTGGACCTCGGCTGGAGACGGCCACCGGCTCGCCGTCGTTTTCGTCCACGGCTGGACCTGCGATGAAACCTCCT
Organism: Bryobacteraceae bacterium; assembly: GCA_049509915.1. Taxonomy (GTDB): domain Bacteria; phylum Acidobacteriota; class Terriglobia; order Bryobacterales; family Bryobacteraceae; genus JBEKYD01. Next base: position 30,359 of record JBEKZL010000088.1, read on the forward strand.
GGCAAAACCAGGTGCCCGTCGTCTCGAAAGTTTACCGCGCAATCACGCTCGACCTGCCCGGCCACGGCAGGAGCGATCCGCCCGCGGACGGCCGCTTCACCCTCGACCTGTTTGCCCGCGCCATCGAGGCTGTACGCAAAGAAGCCAAGGCGGACCGCGTCGTCCTGGTGGGCCACAGCATGGGCGTTCCCGTGGTGCGCCACTACGCCCGCATGTTCCCCGCCCGCACGGTGGCGCTGGTGTTGGTGGACGGCGCCCTCCTGACCGAGGCCGAAGCCGCCAGCCGCGCCGGCTTCGCCCAGCGCATGGGGGGCCCCGACGGGCGAAAGTACCGCGAGCAGGTGATTCAGACCATGTTCTCCAGAGTGCCGGCGCTGGGCATCTTCACCAGCCCCGAAAGCGCCTACATGAGCCGCTTGTTTCCCCTGCTGGATTACCACCAGGTCTCCGGCTCCGGGCACTTCATCATGATGGACAAGCCCGAGGAATTCAACCGTCTGCTGCTGGAATTTCTCAACAAGCAGAAATAGGGTGGAGCGGCAGGAGACCTGACTCCGAGGTGGGACAGACCTGGATAGACGATCTTTTTTTGTCGTCTGTCAGGCTGTTACGGCCTCGAGAGAGCCCGACAGACCACAAAAAAGGATGGTCTGTCCCACCTGTCCCGTTCCGTGTTCAAATAGGTACTCTCTATGCCGTTTCGGGGTGTCGATTATTTTGGAGTGGATTCGCTGTTCAGCGATGAAGAACTGCTGGTGCGGCAAACCGCTCGCCGGTTTGCCGAAGAGCGAGTCGTGCCGCTGGTGCGCGATTGTTTTCGCGAGGGGCGCTTCCCTTCCGAGCTGATCGGGGAACTTGCCGAGTTGGGTTTCCTGGGCGCCAACCTGGAGGGCTACGGCTGCGCCGGCATGAGCAACGTGGAATACGGCCTCATCATGCAGGAGATCGAGCGCGCCGATAGCGGGCTGCGCAGCTTCATCAGCGTGCAGGGCGGGCTGGTGATGTACCCGATCTGGCGGTATGGTTCGGAGGCGCAGAAGGACCACTGGCTGCCGCTGCTGCAAAGCGGACGCGCGGTGGGTTGTTTCGGGCTCACCGAACCCGATTTCGGCTCGAATCCGGCCGGCATGCGTACTACCGCGCGGCGGGACGGCGGCGACTGGATCCTGAATGGCGAAAAGAGCTGGATCACCAACGGCAGCGTGGCTGACGTCGCCGTGGTTTGGGCACGGGCCGAAGAGGGAATTCTCGGTTTTCTGATCGAGCGCGGCACCGAAGGCTACTCCACCTCCGATATACATGGCAAGTGGTCCATGCGCGCCTCGGTAACTTCCAGCCTGTCGATGGCCGATTGCCGCGTGCCGGACAGCGCGCGCCTGGCCGGCGCCGGCGGGTTGAAGCCTGCCCTCTCGTGCCTTTCGCAAGCCCGTTACGGCATCGGTTGGGGGGTGCTGGGCGCGGCCATGGATTGCTACGAAACCGCGCGCGAGTACACCATTTTGCGCAAGCAGTTCGACGGCCGCCCGATTGCTTCCCACCAGCTGGTGCAGGAAAAGCTGGCCTGGATGATCACGGAAATCACCAAGGGGCAGCTCCTGGCTGTGCAGGCCGGGCGATTGAAGGACCGGGGCCGGCTGGAACCGGCGCAGATCTCCATGCTCAAACGCAATAACGTGGCCATGGCGCTGGAGTGCGCCCGGCTGAGCCGGGACTTATTAGGCGCCAATGGCATCACCGACGAATACCCGGTCATGCGTCATCTTTGCAACCTGGAAACCGTCAAGACCTACGAAGGCACCGATCACATCCACGCCCTGATCATCGGCGAAAAAGTGACGGGGGTGGCGGCGTACCGGTGATGGTCGACGGAAGGCCGTGGCGCGGACTCTTAGCACGCGGTTTCGCAATTACCGTTGCGTACTCCCGATACCTGTGTGCAACCGCTCCCAGGCGGTCGCGGCTCGGTTGGATACCCTTTCAGCGCCGCGACCGCCAGGGAGCGGTGGGCACTGCAATCCGTCGCCGTAATTCCGAACGTGGGCAGTTAGCCCGCAGCGGCGGGACTCATCTCGGCGGCCGCGGGCAAAATTGCCTGCCCCACGTTGTTGAGTCGTTCTAGATAAACCAATGCTTTTATACGCACTCACAATCCTGGCGAGCGCCTTCCTGCTGTTTCAGGTAGAGCCGATTATCGCCAAGATCATTCTTCCCTGGTTCGGCGGATCGGCGGCGGTCTGGACCGTCAGCCTGCTCTTCTTTCAGCTTGCCCTGCTGGGGGGGTATCTCTATGCCCACGCCAGCGTGCGCTACCTGAAGCCGCGCGTACAAATAGCGCTTCACGTGGTGCTGCTGGCGGTGAGCCTGCTGGCATTGCCCATCTATCCGCGAGAGGCGTGGAAGCCGGGGCCGGGCGACGACCCCACCTTCGGGATTCTGCGCCTGCTGACGGTCACCGTCGGGCTGACGTTTTTTCTCCTCTCCACCACTGCCCCGCTGGTGCAGGCCTGGTATGCCCGCCGCTTTCAGGGCGCCGTGCCGTATCGTTTGTATGCGCTGTCCAACGCCGGATCGATGCTGGCTCTGCTCACCTACCCGGTGCTGGTGGAACCGATGCTGACCAACCACCAGCAGACATCCATGTGGTCCTGGGCCTATGCCGGGTTTCTGGCGGTGTGTACCGCGGCAGCCCTGCGTTCGGGCGCCGGCGCCGCCGAACCGGCTTCGGCCTCGACAGACGCCGGCGTGGTGGTTCCTCGCCCCAGTCTGCGCCTCTACGCGCAATGGCTGGCGCTGCCCGCCTGCGCCTCGGTGCTGCTGCTGGCCATCACCAACCATCTTTCCCAGAACGTGGCCGCCATCCCCTTTCTCTGGGTCCTGCCCCTCAGCCTCTATCTGCTGTCGTTCATTCTGTGTTTTGAAAGCAGCGGGTGGTACCGGCGCAATCCCTACCTGCAGCTTCTGGCGGTGGCCCTGGGCAGCATGGCTTACGCCATCGGCGCGGACCTGGGCGGGAACCTGAATATCAAGGTTCTGGTAACCCTGTTTTCGCTCGGCCTGTTCACCTGCTGCATGGTGTGCCACGGGGAGCTGGCGGAGATGAAACCGCACCCGCGCTACCTTACCCACTACTACCTCATGATCTCGGCCGGCGGCGCTCTGGGGGGCATCCTGGTCGGCCTGGTAGCGCCCCGGCTGCTCGACGGATATTATGAGTTGCCGGTGGGCCTGGTCTTCAACGCCGTGCTGATCGTGACCGTGCTCAAGCTGGATTCGAACCTCGCCTGGTTTCGCCAATGGCGGCAGCCGGTACCGCTGATTGCCGTGGCGCTTACGCTCGGGCTGGCGGTATTCGTCGGATTGCAGATCCACAACTCCCTGGTGGACGTCCGTCTGCGCGTGCGCAACTTCTACGGCGAGCTGACGGTGAAGGATAGCGGCCCGGCCACCGATCTCGACGCCGTGCGCAGCCTCACCCACGGCACCATCAATCATGGCGAACAGTACCTGAATCCGGCCAGACGGCGCCTGGCCACCACCTATTACGGGAAAAATACCGGTATCGGCGTTGTCCTCCGGTCCAAGGGGAAGTCCAACGCCATTCGCGCGGGCGTGATCGGCCTGGGAACCGGCACCATAGCCACTTATGCCCACCCCGGCGACTACTACCGCTACTATGAAATCAACCCGCTCGTCTTGTGGATTGCGCACACCCAGTTCACCTTCCTGGCCGATTGCAAAGGAGAAGTGGAAGTGGCCATGGGCGATGCCCGGCTGTCGCTGGAACGGGAATCTCCGGAGAACTTCGATGTACTGGCGGTGGACGCCTTTTCGGGCGACGCGATTCCCGTTCACCTTCTCACCCGCCAGGCGATGGACCTTTATTTTCATCATCTTCGGCCCAACGGAATTTTGGCGGTGCATATTTCCAACCGCTATCTGGACTTGGAACCGGTGCTTGCCGCCGAGACCAGCGCCACCGCGCGGGCGGCACGCGTGGTGGATACCGAGGATGACGATACCGAGGACGTTTTCGGCGCTACCTGGGTGCTGGTTACCGCGCCTGCCGCGGGCTTCGACAGCGATATTCTGAAAAGTTCCACGGAGATTCGGCCGGCTCGAAAAGTGCGCCTCTGGACCGACGATTACAGTAACCTTTTCCGGATCTTGAAATAGCTGTACAATTAGAGGCACCGCGTCCCTCCGCTCATTTAGAGAAAATGAGAGGCTGCACTCCGCTTTTTCACCAGGCAGTGTTATATCATCAAACAGGCTGAGGTCTACAATGGACGCCACTAAAACCCACCTAAATCGAATCGCATTCATTTTTTTGGCCGTTGCGCTCGGAATCGCCGCACCCTGGAGTGCCCAGGCACAGGTATTCTCGCCGAACACTTATACGGTTAACCCTTTAGCGGTCCCCGGTGGATCGGCGGTGACGGTCACCGGCTCGGAGGATAACATCGGCCCCGCCGTTCACATCGCCTTCAGTGCGACGTCGATTAGCTACAATGGCGACCCTGCCTGGCTCCAGGTGGGCAACGACCAATCGTGTACCGGTCTCACTCCGACCAGCTACACGACCCCGTCCAGCGTCGGGCTGAGTGCCGAATGTTACGCCAAAGGGCTCTCGACCGGGTCCCACACCGCTGTCGTGCACCTGACCGACTCGTCCAATCCCTCCGACACGGCCACCATTACGGTGACTATCGTGGTGGGCTCCGGGAGCGGGGGCTCCGGCACGCTCTCAGCCTACAGCAGCAGTTGCGGAAATGCCTGCGTCAGCGCGAGTGCCCAGGTAGGCGCCTCAACCTCCGCCACCGTTACGCTGTCCACCAGCAGCGTCGCCAGCATCAGCTACTCTACCAGCCCAACCCCGGCGTCATGGTTGACCGTGTCCAATTACGCCGGCTCGGTGTCGTCCGCTTCGCCCGCGACCCTTTACCTCAGCTTTAACGGCGCGGGCTATTCCACCGCCCAGGAGCTTATATCCTCGCTCACGGTTTATTACAACGGCAACAGCTCGTCATTGCAAGTTGGCGTAACATTTTACGTCGGCGGCGGCGGTAGCACAGGCACACTTGCGCTGTCGCAATCCACGGTGGACTGGAGCTACATCACTTCAGGCACCCTGCCCGGTTCCCAGGTGGTGTACATCGAGAATTCCACGGCATCAACCTATGGCCTGACCTTTAGTGCCTACCCGGCGGCGTTTCTGACCGCCAACGGGTCACTTTCCAACACCGCGGCCTCCGCCTACCCCATTAGCGACAACCCCATCACGTTGGCGCCCATCAGCAATGTCGTATCGGGGCTCGCCACTGGAACTTATTACGAATACGTTACTGTCACCGATAGCAACGGACGTAGCGCCATGGTGACGGTACAACTGGCGGTAAATACCAGCTCTTCGAGCGGCGTCCTCTCCGTTTCGCAGAACCCGGTCGCGATCAACGGGACTTACCTCGGCGGCACCGTGCAGACCGTCGTCTATGTCACCAGCACGGTTTCGGGAACGCTCAACCTGTCTATCAGTACGTCAGGCCTGTCGCTGTCCACCACCTCTACCGCCATCACGGCCAACACGCAGATACCCGTGACCATATACGGCAATCCGAGCTCGCTCCCGGCCACCACTTATAGCGGATCTCTTACCCTGTTGCTTGCCCCGACTTTGGGCACGACCAGCCAACTTTCGGTCCCGGCAACGTTCACGATTTCAGGCAACACCACCACTCCCACCAGCGGCGCCACCGTGGCGCCATCGACTTTGCAGTTCAACTTCGAGCAGGGAACCAACACGCTCCAGCCCCAATCGTTGAGCATCAATGGCACCACGGGCGGGTCGGATAACTACACGATTTCCGCTCCCAGCCAAAGCTGGCTGGAAACCGGCTCCTCGTCGGGATCGGCGCCTGCGGTCGTAGAGGTCTTCGTGAGCCCCGGCTCCCTTCCGGTGGGCACCAGTTCCGCGTATTTCACCGTCAGTACCACGATTGCCGGTTACACCAGCGCCGTACAGGTAACGGTAAACGTCACTGTAACCGCGAACGGGGTCCCCGTGCTGGTGGTGCAAACCACCGATGGCGGATCGATCAACCTCAGCTATACCGGCGGGTCGGCGAATCCCGCGGCGCAGGCTTTGTATCTATCCGCCAGCGACGGCTCGGCGCAAGCGTTTACGGCGACGCCGTCGGCCAGTTGGATTACCTTGAGCGCGGGCGCCGGCACCACGCCGGCCAGCCTCTCCGCTACGATCAACGCATCCGGGCTTCCTAATGGAGTCAACAGCGGCTACATTACGTTTTCCGGAAGCTTTGGCACGACCACGGTTCCGGTGGAGGTCTATGTTACGGGGTCCTCCACTACCAGTACGGGAGTGCTGACGCTGAGCGCGTCGACGCTGACCTTCAACGCGGTTTCCGGCGGTTCGGCTCCTGCCAATCAGACGCTGAGCGTGAGCGCCAGCACTACCATCACCTTTTCGGCATCGGCGTCGGGCTCTTCGGGCGGCATCAACTGGCTGAGCATCCAGCCGTACGGCAGCCTTTCCACCAACCAGACGCTCACGGTCTCGGTGGCGAACACATCCAGCCTCCCGATCGGAACTTACCCCGGATACATCTACCTGACCACTTCGAGCGGCACGCAAACCGTCAACGTGACCCTGAACGTAACGTCCACGTCCACGCTGAGCGCTTCGCCCTCAGCGCTAACGTTCAGCTACACCACGGGCGCAACGGCACCCACCGGCCAGACGGTTTCAGTTACCGCATCGGGATCGACCCCGGTCAACTTCACCGTGGCCTATAGCACGACCAGTGGCGGGAGCTGGCTGATCCTTACGAACACGTCCGGCAACAACATCGCCAGCGGCGCCACCGAGACTACCGGCTTCTCCTTCGTGGCGAGCGTCAACCCCACGAACCTGCCGGCCGGCCCCTACAGCGGTACGATCACCCTGACGCCAAGCGGCGGAACTGCGTTTACAATCCCGGTGACGTTGACAGTGACCTCCGGGTCCACGGTCTCGGCCTCGCCGACGTCGCTAAGCTTCACCTACCAGGTGGGCGCCGCCACCCCGGCCGCGCAGTCGATATCGGCCACCGGCGCGGGCAATGCGGCACTGGCGTTTACCGCCAGCGCGACCACCACAACCGGTGGCAACTGGCTGGCCGTGACACCCACCTCCGGCAATACGCCGGCCAGCCTGTCGGTAGCCGTCGCGCCCGCCAGCCTGACCGCCGGCACCTACAACGGAACCATCACAGTGGCCGGCACCGGTTCGGCCGGCGGCAGCACCATGATCGCGGTCACTTTGACCGTTACGGCTCCTTTACCCACTATTACATCGGTGGTGAATGGGGCCAGCTTCGCCAGCGGCAAAATCGCGCCGGGTGAAGTCATCACCATCTCGGGCACGGCGCTGGGTCCATCGAACGCTCTCGGCACGACGCTCACTTCGGCGGCCAAGGTGTCGACTACGCTGGGCACGGTATCGGTGTCGATCGGCGGGTACGCGGCGCCGTTGCTTTACGCCGGCTCGACGCAGATCAATTGCGTAGTGCCTTATGAGGTGGCCTCGCTGGTGAACCCGCCCGTGATCGTGACCTTCGCCGGCCAGACCTCGAACGCCACTTCACCGGGCGCAGCTTCCACCGCTCCCGCCATCTTCACCCAGAACGGCTCGGGCAGCGGGCCCGGTGCGGTGCTGAATGCCTCGGGTACGGTCAACGGGTCGAGCAATCCGGCCGCCAAAGGCAGCACGATCGTGATTTATATGACGGGTGAAGGTCAGACCTTACCCACCGGCGTGACCGGCTCGGTGACCGGGGTGAATACCTCGGGCAGCGGACCGCTGACCCCGCAACCGCTCCTATTGGTAGCCGTCACCATCGGCGGCCAGCCCGCCACGGTGAGTTTCTACGGCGAAGCCCCCGGCCTGGTGGCCGGAGTGATGCAAGTCAACGCGATCGTCCCGGCGGCTGCTGCGTCGGGAACCGACTCTCTGGTAGTTTCCGTCGGAGGAAATCCCAGCCAGAGCGGGGTTACGGTTGCGGTGCAATAAGAAATAGAGCCGCCGATGAACGCGGATGAACGCAGATAAAGAAAAGAAATGATTTATCTGTGTTTATCCGTGTTCATCTGTGGCTGAAATTTTGTTTTTTCAAACCCCCGGAATTTGATTTTTCAAATGCTGGTCAGCAGCCTCTTTTCTTGCACGTTTTTGCCCTCCCGCGCGTCTGACTTTTTGTGAGCCCTTTTCGGCTATTGGTCGGAATAGTAGCAGTGTCGGCGCTCTGGGCCGATGCCAATCTGGACGCTCTCTTGAACCGCGTCGAAACCCGCTACAACCGCGCTCGCACGCTTCAAGTTCTTTTTAATGAACAATATCTGCGGCCCGGCGTGGGCCAGAAGATGGAGAGCGGGACGCTCGAGCTGCGCAAGCCCGGGCGCATGCGGTGGGATTACCGCAAACCTGCCGGCAAGCTGGCTGTCTCCGACGGGAAATTTTTCTACCTCTACGACCCGGAACAGAATCAAGCCCAGCGTTTCAAGATACAGGAGACCGAGGACCTGCGCGCGCCGCTTGCCTTCCTGCTCGGTAAGTTGCACTTTCAAAAGGAGTTCAAGAACATTCAGGGGCGCCCGGAAGGAGCCGGCACGCGCATTGCCGCCGAGCCTCAGAGCGACAATCTCCCCTACTCCGCGGTGGAATTTCTGGTTACTCCCGAGGGACGGATTCAAGAGGTGAAGGTGACCTCGTTCGACCGCTCGGTTCTGGACTACACCTTTACCGAGGAAAAAGTTGACCCACCGCTGGCCGACAGCCTGTTTCGGTTCCAGCTTCCGCCAGGGGCGCAACTGACCGAGGGTGGGCAGTAAGCCATGGCCGATTTTGTCCTCAAATATGCCGATGACCGCGGCCATATCCACCGTCAGGTGGTGGCAGGAGGTTCGGAGAAAGAGCTGCGCGACCGCTACACGCAGCAGGGTTTTCTGGTCTACTCGGTGCAGTCAAGATCGGGCGTGGCGACCGCTGCCGGCCGTTTCGGGTCGAAGAAAAAGCTCAACATGGAGCGGTTCCTGATCTTCAATCAGCAGTTCGTCACCCTGATCCGGGCCGGGCTACCGATTCTGAAGGGGTTGGATTTGCTGGCCGACCGGCTGACCGACGTCAAGCTGGGGCCGCACGTTCGCGCGGTTCGCGACGAGGTCAAAGGCGGCACGCTGCTGTCGGAAGCGTTTCGCGCACAGGGGATCTTCCCTAAAATCTACGTTTCTTCGGTCATGGCCGGCGAAAAGAGCGGCAGCCTGACCGAGGTGCTGGATCGTTACATCTCCTACCAGAAGCTGGCTCTGGCGGTCCGCAAGAAAGTCATCGTTTCGCTGCTTTATCCTTGTGTTTTGTTGGTTTTGACGATCGGGTTGATGGTGTTTCTGGTGACTTACGTGGTGCCCACCTTCGCCACTCTTTACAGCACAATGCAGGCGCAGTTGCCGCAGATGACGGTAATCCTGATCGCCATCGGCACCACCGCGCGCAAGTACATTCTGGAGTTTGCCGGGGGCCTGGCGGTGGCCATCGCGGGCTTTCGCTTCTGGTCGCGGCGCGCTGCCGCGCGCGAGCGCCTGGACCGGGTCAAGATGAAAATGCCGGTGTTCGGAGATATCTGGCTGAAGTATCAGGTGGCGCAGCTCGCCCGCATTCTCAGCACCCTGCTTTCGGGCGGCATCCCGCTGGTGCAGGGGATGGAGACGGCGGCCGATTCGATGTCCTCGCCGCTGCTGCAGCGGTCGGTGGAGGCCGCCGGCAAGAGCGTGCGCGAAGGCCAGCCGCTGTCGGCTTCACTTCAGGCTTCGAAGTTTTTCCCGGCCCTTTCCATCGATATGATCGAGGTGGGCGAATCCACCGGGGCTCTGCCGGCCATGCTCAGCAGCGTGGCCGAATTCTTCGAGGAAGACGTAAATACCCGCATGACGGCGACGCTCTCGCTGATCGAGCCCGCCATTATGCTGGTAATGGGATCTTTTGTGGCATTCGTGTTGGTAGCGCTGTATCTGCCGATCTTCTCTTTGGCGGACAGCATTCGCTGAGGGGCTATGGCGGCACTGGATAAAATTCGGCTGGTAGATACGACGGCGGAAGCCAACCAGGCGCGCGCCGCCGCGGTCCGCTACCGCTGCGAGTTCATCGATCTCCGCGAGACCGCCATCGACCACGATCTGTTCCGCACCATTCCGGTCGATCTGATGTTCCGCTACAACTTCGTGCCCATCGCGGTGCACGATGGAACGCTCGAAATCGCCCTTTCCAATCCGCAGAGCCTGGCGCAGATCGACGAGCTGACGCTGCTGCTCGGCCGCAAGCTGCGGATCAAGGTCGCCACCCTTTCGCAGATCGCCGAGCTGCTCAAGAAAACCGAGCAATCGCAGCGGGTGCTCGAGGAAGTCACCGAAGGCTTCACCCTGGATGTGGTGGTGGAGGATGGCGATCAGGACGAAACCCTTTCGATCGATAAGCTTACCGCCATCGACAACGATATTGCGCCGGTCATCAAGCTGGTCGACACGACGATTTTCAACGCTCTCGAACGCCGCGCCAGCGACATTCACATCGAATCGCGCGACCAGGAAGTGGCCATCAAGTACCGCATCGACGGGGTGCTGCACTACGCCATGCCGCCGATCGCCAAGGATTGGCAGTCGACCATCATTTCGCGCATCAAGGTGATGAGCGAGCTCGATATCGCCGAACGGCGGGTGCCGCAGGACGGCCGCTTCCGGGTGCGGTACAAGAACCGGCTGATCGATTTCCGCGTGTCCATCATGCCGACCATCCACGGTGAAGACGCGGTGCTGCGCGTGCTCGACAAGGAATCCATGAGCGAGAAGTTCTCCAATCTCTCGCTCGACGTGGTGGGCTTCGCCGAGAGCGACCTGGTGAAGTTTCGCCGCTACATCACCGAGCCGTACGGGATGGTGCTGGTGACCGGCCCGACGGGCTCAGGCAAGACTACCACGCTTTACGCCGCTCTGAGCGAGATCAAGAACGACGAAGACAAGATCATCACCATCGAAGATCCGGTGGAATACCAGATCAAGGGGATCACCCAGATCCCGGTGAACGAAAAAAAGGGGCTGACCTTCGCGCGCGGGCTGCGCTCGATCCTGCGGCACGATCCGGACAAGATCATGGTGGGCGAAATCCGCGACCAGGAAACCGCACAGATTGCCATCAATTCGGCTCTCACCGGCCACCTGGTGTTCACCACCGTACACGCCAACAACGTGCTCGACGTGCTGGGACGGTTCCTGAACATGGGCGTGGAGGCTTACAATTTCGTCTCCGCGCTGAATTGCATCTTGGCGCAGCGGCTGGTGCGGGTGGTGTGCGAAAGCTGCAAACGGCCGGTGCGCTATCCCGACGCCATGCTGTACGAAAGCGGCCTGCACCCGGAGCAATGGCGGGACTTTCGCTTCACCGAGGGGGCGGGCTGCTTCGAATGCGGGGGCACCGGGTTTCGCGGCCGCTCGGCCATCCACGAGCTGCTGGATTTGAACGATCGCATTCGCGAGATGATCCTGGACCGCCGGCCGACATCGGAGATCAAGCGCGCCGCGCGGGAAGATGGCATGACTTTCCTGAGGGAATCGGCGGTGGCCAAAATGCGGGCCGGGGTCACCTGCCTTCGCGAGATCAACAAGGTGACGTTCATCGAGGGGTAAGGATCAGGGAGAATGCTCGAGAGGCTGAAATCGTGGATCAGCGATCCGCCGCCGGCGATGGCGTTTGAAATCTCCGAAGCCGGGATTGCCGCCGCGCGCATCGGCTCGCGCGCCGAACTGGATTTCGCCCCGCTGCCGGCGGGCACCCTGTCGGTATCGCCGGTGAACGACAACGTGATCGAGCCCGGCCGGTTCGCCGAGGCGGTGAAGGCGCTGGCCGGCCGCGGGTCGGGGCGCAAACGGCGCGACGTGGCCCTGATTCTTCCCGACTTCAGCACCCGCATCGCGGTGCTGGATTTCGATTCTTTTCCCGCCAAGGCGGAGGAGCAGGCGGCGCTGGTTCGTTTTCGCATGAAGCGCAGCGTGCCGTTCGACGTGGAAGCGGCGGCCGTCGGTTACTGGGCGCAGAACACAGGCGGGCACGCTAAAGACAAGAAGCTCGAGGTGGTGGTGGCGGTGGCGCCGCTGGAAATTATAGCTCCTTTTGAAGCCCCGTTTCGTGCCGCCGGGCTGCTGCCGGGGCTGGTTACGCCTTCGGCCATCGCCGCGCTGGAGATGTTACCCGAAGCCGGCCTGAGCGTGACCGCCAAGCTCTCGGGCCGCTTTTTAACCGTGCTGGTGCGGGACCGCGCCATCCTCAAGCTGGTGCGCTGTCTGGAAGTGCCATCCCAGAGCCTGGAAGATATCGCCGCAGTGCTGCTGCCGACCATCGTCTACACCGAAGACAATCTGGGCGGGCGGGCCGAAAAGCTGCTGCTGTGTGGACTCGGCGCCAATTCGAGCGAAGCGGCCAGAATCCTGGGTGAAGAAGCCGGCATAGAGGCCGAAGCGCTCCATTCGCCGCTGGGCGCGCCCACCGAAACCAATGCCGGCCTGCTGGGTTACCTGCGGTCGATCGCGAGGAACAATTGAGAGGGCGAATCTCAGCAGGACAGGCATCCCTACCTGTCGCCGGCGCGGAGGAAACGACAGGCCGGGAGGCCTGCTCCACATAGCGATGAAGATCCCCATCAATCTCGCCAGCCAGCCATTCCGCCGCGACCGGGCCATGTTTCTGGCTTCGCTGGGGGTGTCGCTGCTGCTGGTGGCGACGCTCGGCGGGCTACTCTACCTGGCGCGGGCCGACCGCAGCGAGCGCGCCGAGCTGAGTCGGGAGGTGGATCGTCTGCGCGCGCAGGTGAGCACCGCCTCGGCCGACGAAAGCCGCCTCGAGAGCGTGCTCCGCCAGCCGGCCAACGCCCAAGTGGTCGAGCGCAGCGTCTTCCTGAACGACCTGATTTATCACAAGTCCATCAGTTGGAGCCGTTTGTTCAGCGACCTGGAACAGACGGTTCCGGGCAGCGTACAGGTTCTCTCGCTCCATCCGACGGTGGACAACGAAAACCAGGTCACGCTGGACATGACCGTGGGAGCGCAGTCTCCGCTGGCGCTGATCGAGCTGCTCAAGGCGCTGGAAGAATCCGCGCGCTTCGGCAAAGTCTACAACCACTCGATGCTGCCGCCGACCCAGGCCGAGCCGCTCAACCGCTGCCGCATCACGGTGAATTATGCCCA
>JBEKZL010000089.1:0-32769 GCA_049509915.1 Bryobacteraceae bacterium
CGGACGTTCGTGCCGCGGGCTTCGAGACCACCCGCGTGAAAGTCGCCATCGCGGGCGGCGAAGCGCCGTTCTGGACCCTACAGTCGAAAGGCGGGCCGGCCGCGCTGGACATCTTGCCGCCGGTCTTTTCCATCGACGGTGCGCGCCACACCGCCGTGCTGGTGGACGTTCGTGAAATCGCCGCGCCGGTGACGCTCCCGAATGGCACGGTGGAACACCGCTACCAGGGGCGATTTCGAGACGATCCGTCGCTCTCACTCGAGCTCGACTTCCGCGCCGCCGCCGACAACCCCGTGGTCCGGTTCGCCTACAAGCTGAAGAGTTCGCGGGAAAGGCGGTTGACGAAACCGGCGGGCTCGGACGACCTTACGTATCTCTCCACCTCTCTAAAGCCGTTTCCGAGAGTCACCGAGGTGCGTTTGTCCGAGTTTCTGGCGCAGGTCCATAGCTACACGCTCCAGGAGTACCCGCTTGCGTCGCGGGAGTTCGATAACGAGCTTGCGCCGATGGGCCCGATTCTGGCAGGTTCCGACGGGCGGCGTTCGGTGCTGATCGCATACGAACATGGCTCGCAGGTCCCCGACGCGTTCCTGCAGTTCCGGCTGGCTCCCGATCGCATGGTCCGGCTTGCGGCCGCCAAAGCCAATTACCTTACCGGTCAGACACTCGGCCCCGGACACGATTTCGAAACCATATGGTTCGATGCCGCGGCGGTGGAGGGAGACGAAACCGCGTTGCGAGCCGCGTTCCGCGATTTCGTTCTGCACCGGCTCGCGCTTCACAATGAAAGCCGCAAGCCGTACATCTATTACAACACCTGGAATTACCAGGAGCGCAACAAGCACTGGAACGGCAAACCGTACCTGGAATCGATGAACGAAGCACGTATGCTGGCCGAAATCGATGTGGCCCACCGGATGGGAATCGACGTTTTCGTGCTCGACACCGGATGGTATGAGAAGACCGGCGACTGGCGCGTCAGCTCGGCGCGATTCCCTCGGGGGCTGGGCCCGATCAAGAGGAAGCTGGATGGCTACGGCATGAAGCTCGGACTCTGGTTCGACCCTACCGCGGCCGCCCAATCGAGCACGGCGTACCGCGACCACCCTGGCGACGCGATGAGCTGGCGCGGCCACCGCTCCGATCCCAAACCGATATGGGAAACCGAGCCCAGCTACCGCATGTGCCTGGTCAGCGGCCACGCCGACGTCTTCGCCGATGAGCTCATCCGCGCCAATCGCGAGCTCGGCGTCACCTATTTCAAGTGGGACGCCGTCGCCCAGTACGGCTGCGATAGCCCCGATCACGGCCACGGCGACGCGGCAGTTACCTCGGAGGAGCGCGCGCAATCCTACGCATTTCAGCTTCCCCGGCAGATGGCGCGCATTGCGGAGAAACTCGAAGCGGCCTGCCCGGAAGCGATCGTCGATTTCGACGTTACCGAAAGCGGGCGGGCCTTCGGCCTCGGGTTTCTCTCGGCGGGCAAATATTTCCTCATCAACAACGGGCCGTACTATCAGAATTACGATGTGCCCATCGATCCGGACAAAGACAACTGGAACCTGTTCTTCCACAAAGGCCCGGCGCGGACGTGGATCGCCCGTGCGCCGCTCGACTACGACAATTGGATTCCTTCGTCGCTGTTCCTCACCCACTACCTGCCTGACGATCCCTACGACTCGCAGATCGTGAATATCGCATCGCTGATTCTGGGGCAGGACGGAATCTGGGGCGATCTGCCGCGCGTCTCGAGCCAAGGAGTCGAACTGTTCGGGCACCTGCTGGGCCTGTACAAACAGGTGCGCGACGATATGACGGCAAGTTCTCCGGTGACCTCGGGCGCGGTTTCTGGCGCATCCGAGGTACACGAGAAGATCGCAACCGGTTCCGGCCGGGGCGCCATCGTTTTGTTCTCAACCGCAACAGGGCCCCTCGAATATGTGAGCGCCGGCCGTCCCGACCGGGCGGTAACCACGACCGAAGGTGTGAGCGTTAACTTCGACGCAGCCGGCCGTGCCGTCGTGCGCGCGGCTTTCGACGAGCCTGGCGCCGCCATCGTGTTCTTCGGCGCCAGGTGACGTCGGAAAGTGGATAATGAGAATTCCAGACGCCCAAATCCCGCGAGACTGGATTTGTGGGCAATTTATCCAACAGGAGCAACTCATGGCTAATTGGACGCGAAGAGGATTTCTTGGATCGCTCTCGGGGGTAGCGGCCGCAACGTCGCTTGCGGCTCAGCAGAGAGGCGGTATGCGGACCGGGCATGGACCTATCAAAATCACTGACCTTCGGTGCGCCATCATCGGCCAGAACCCGGTCGTTCGTATCGTCACCGATCAGGGCATCTCGGGGTACGGCCAGGCCGAGTCCACCAAGCCGTATCTCAAGCCGATGGTGCTCTTCTACAAGAACTACATCCTGGGCGAAGATCCGACCGACGTCGACCGGGTGATGCTGAAGATCCGCCGGCTGGGTGCGTTCAAGCCCTGGGGTTCGGCGGTTAGCGCCATCGAAATCGCTCTCTGGGATATCGCGGGGCAGGCGGCCGGAGTACCGGTATATAAACTGCTGGGTGGGAAGATCCGGGACCGCGTCCGCGCTTACAACGGAGGCGTCCGTTTCCCCATGACCGGCCAAACGCCGCAGGACTACGCCGAGAACATGGCGAAGATGAAGGCATCCAAAGAGGGTTTTACCCTGATCAAACAGGCGGTCGGTTTTCACAATCCGGCAATGATGCGCGCCATTCCCGGCGGCTGGTACGACGAGCCGCGCACGGGAGCGGCGCATGCCGATCGCGGCCTGATGACGGAGCGCGGCATGGAATATGTCATCGCCTGCGTGGAAGCAATGAAGAAAGTCCTGGGCGACGAAGTCGGCCTCGCCCTCGACTGCGGACCGGGCTGGACGGTGAAGGATGCCATCACCTTCGCGCGAGCGCTCGAACCCCTCCACATCGCATGGCTCGAAGACATAATCACCGGCGACTATATGCCGTACCCCAATGCCGAAGTCTTTCGAGAAGTAACGCAGGCCACTTCCCTTCCCATTCACACCGGAGAAGAGATTTACCTGCGGGAGAACTTCAAGGATCTCATCGAAAAACAGGCCGTTAATGTTGTCGGCCCAGACCCGGAGGATGTCGGCGGGTTGGCGGAGATGAAGTGGATCGCCGAATACGCCGATCTTCACGGCATCCTCATCGCTCCCCACGGGATTTTCGACGGACTTATAGGGCTGGCCGCGCATGTTCACCTGGCCGCCGCCTTGCCGCAAAACTACATCGGCTTCGAGTATCCGGTGGGCCAGCCTGAGTGGTGGTACGACATTGTCGACGGCTTGCCCGACCCTATCATGAAACGCGGCTTCATCGACGTTTGGGACCGGCCCGGTCTCGGGGTCACGTTCAAGGTCCCGGCAGCCAAAGCGCACCTGTCGGAAGAGGACCGTAACTTCTTCGACTGAGGCGGCGGCCCCGCGCCGCGGTGTATACTCGCTTTCCATATGCACCGCGTCATCATCCCACTCGCTCTTCTCTTGCCGGCGCTGCTGGGCGCTCAACCCCAGCCCATCGTTGCCGACACCTACTACCGCACCTTCTCGCACACCAACCCCGTCCTGCGCCGCATTAAGCCGGGCCAGGAGGTGGCGACCAAAACCGTCGATTCCAGCGGCCGCGACTTTCACGGCGACGTGCGCCATCCCGAATCCGGCAATCCTCTCACCGGCCCCTTCTTCATTGAAGGCGCCGAACCCGGCGACGCCGTCCTGGTGCATCTGCGCCGCGTGCGGCTGAACCGCGACTGGGGCTACTCCGGCTACCGGCTGGGCGTCTACGCGCTTCTGCCCGAGTTCATCGAGAGCCTCTACTCCGCCAACTACAAACCCGATCTCGCCATCCCCGGCCGCTCCAACCTCGTCCGCTGGGACATCGATCTGGCGCACAATACCGTTCGACTGCGCGACCCCGTCAGCGCTGTCGTCAAAATGGAGTTCCCCGCTATCCCCATGCTCGGCTGCATCGGCGTCGCCGCCCCAGGCGATTTCGCCCCCACCTCCGGGCCTGCAGGCTCCTACGGCGGCAATATGGATTACAACCGGGTGCGCGAAGGTGCGACCGTGATTCTGCCCGTCTACCATCCCGGAGCTCTGCTCTACCTCGGCGACGGCCATGCTTTGATGGGCGATGGCGAACCGACCGGCAATGGCATCGAGACCTCCATGGACGTCGAGTTCTCCGTAGACATTGGCCCCAAAATGAGCCTCGACGGTCCGCGCCTCGAAAACGCGGAGTCCATTATCAGCATTGGCTCCCAACCCGAATTTGTCAGCAGCCTCAACCGTGCGCTGGCTATGGCCACGACCGACATGGTCAAGTGGCTCGCCGGCGAATACAAGCTCGAACCCTGGGCGGCCCACCTCCTGGTCGCCTTCCAGGGTCAATACGATATCGTCACCGTCTCCGGTTCCATGGCTCTGCGTATCCCCAAGAAGTATCTGCCGGCCAAGTGACTTGGACCGTCCCCCGCAAAGGTGGGTTGGGCATCACCCCAAAGATTTGCTGTCAAAACCTCATCGGGCTGCGATACTGTCTCTCTAGAGAGCACCTGGAGGTTCTGAAGTGAAACTCTATCGCAGTGTGAATCCAACTCCCTGGTACGCGATCGGCCCGGATCCGCTGGATGTGCGTGCGGTCCCACTTCGCCGCGCCCGCAATGCCGCTATTTTCGCCACTCACACGTCGGCGGATTTGGCTTTGGAAATCCCGTTCTCGGAGGCGGCGTGATGCTTAAGGTCATTTCCAACCACCTCCCGGAGCGGAAGAAGGGTAGGATCACCTGCCTCACCTGCAATCTGAAGGGATGCGTGGGTCGTTGCCGCTTTCAATCCGTGGAATGTTCCCAACCGAAGAAAGCGGCGTGACGGTATTCGCGCGTCCGTCCCCGGAGCTATCTGGCCCCAGCCGGCGTTTCGGGTACCGCAGAGCGCCGCGCCGCGGTCGGGCCGACGGCATTGAGCAGACGGCTGCTCGACTGCGCGATCTCCTTCACGGCGCGCTCGAAGGACGCCTGGTTGGCTCTGGAGGGCTGGCGCATGCCGCTGATTTTACGAACAAACTGCAACGCGGCGGCGTTAATCTCTTCGCGCGTGGCGGGTGCTCCGGCTTGACGCAGGACTTTAATGCTTCGGCACATAGCGGGTAACTCCCGTGGAACAGACTCTCATTCTGCCACGCCGGCGCTCCTCCCGACACTGTTTCGATTCGACCGCTAATTCAGCCTCCATCCTGTCACCTGGCCGTTGCCGTCTATCCGAGCGGCGATTCGGTACACGTTCGTGCGCTGCCGCGGCCAGGGATAGCTGCGATAGGTAAGCGTCAGTTTGTATTCAGCCGCCTTGAGCGGAGCATTCACGACGTAGGCGGATTCGCAACGCGCCGTGATCGCTCGCCGGCCCGGGATCTTTGCCATGATTCCCCGGATGAGAATCTTCGCATTCCTGACCGTGGAGCCGTCCGCCAGCGTCAGCTTCGAAACCTCACAACCGTATTCGACATTTGTGAGCGGCGTCACGTTCTGGTTTGAAATCCGGACCGCCACCGAAAACGGGCTTCCAAATTGCACCTCGGCAGGCGGTTCGATCCTGGGATCGAAAACGACAGGGAAGATGAATATGACAGTCAGGAAAACTACCGCCAAAATCGTCAATACCCGGTAAGGTCCGCGGAAGCGGGACCTCGAAGCGGGTTCTTTCGGCGGTTGGAACGCGCGTTCCGTACCCCCAGATCTCCACATTGTTGGCTCGCCTTGAACTTTAGCAAACATCGCGGTAGGTGGCCAGTTGGAAGCTTAACCGGAATCCTCCGGCGTCGTAGGGGTGCGAAAGATAAACGTGAGTCAAGCGCCCAATACCGGGCCGCGACCGCAAAATGAGACGGCATACAAAACCAGAAAAGCGTCGCGTCGCATGGTTTCCTGCTTGCTCTCCTAACGGAACAGCAATTGCGAGAAATCCCTCAAATAGAGCCGCCAGTTGATCCAGGTATGCCCGCCCTCACTCTCGTGAAACTCGTGGCGGATGTGGTGAGCCGTCAGCGTCTCCGAAAGCCGTTTGGGGCCGTCGGTGACGGTGCGGTCGTCCTTCCCCACACCGATCCAAAACAATTTGATTTGCCGGTTAGTTTTCTCGGGATCGGCGAAGAAAGCGGCATTGCGTGCGACGAAACCTGCATTCACGCCCGCGTTCACACCTTCCTGCAGCCCCATGCTGAAGACGCCGACCCAGGCGAATTTATCGACGTTCGAAGGCGCGGCCCGCAACGTCTCGGCGCCGCCCATGGAAAGGCCGGCAATCGCCCGGTTTTCCCGCGTCGCCAGTACGCGGTACGTCTTCTCCACGTGGGGAATGATGCCGGTCAGTAGATCGCTGACAAAGGCGTCGTGTAGTTTTGAAATAGTTGCGATGCGCGCGGCCAGCGCTTCCGGCGTGGCCGGGGCCGCACCGCCGCCGCCCATCGGATTCGTGACGCCGGGCAGCGAAATACTTCCATTGGGCATCACCACGATCATCGGTTTGATCTTGCTTGACGCTAACAGGTTGTCGAGAATGAAACCGGCCCGGCCGATCGTGCTCCAACCCGAATCCTCGTCGCCCCCGCCGTGAATCAGGTACAACACCGGATACTTCTGGTTGCCGCGTTCGTACCCGGGCGGCGTGTAGACGTGCATCCGCCGAGGCTGCCCGAGCGTGGTGGAATTGTACCAGACCGCGCGCACCTCACCGTGCGGCACCGCTAGCGTGTCTTCGTACGCCGCCTCTTCGCCGGGAACCAGGAACATGCTCTCAAGGCTGGCAATCCCTTGCTTCACCATCGGGTTCTTGGGGTCGATCGTGCGCACTCCGTCGACGGTAAACGTATAGGTGTAGAAGTCCGGCACTAGCGGCCCCACCGTGATCGACCACACCCCCTGATCGTCCTTTTCCAGCGGTCCGGCGGTGCCGCGCCCCTGGGTGGCAAAATCTCCGGCGAGCGCCACCGCGCTGGCTTTAGGCGCGTAAATCCGGAACACCACCCGGTGATCCGGCAGAACCTCGGTAGACTTCAACGTGTCGTTCGGGGTCGGTTGCCGTGGCGCCTGGGCGAATGCGGCAGATCCCATCGTCACCAACGCAACAATGCAAGCTCTGAACATAGTGTCTCCTTGTGCGGCAAGTCACAATTATCGCGGCCGAAACCTTAGGATCGTCTGGAAAGGCGATGCGAAGGGTCCGGCCCGCAATAACTGTACCATCCGGCGCGAGTCCGAGCCGCGACCGCCAGGGAACGGTTGGCGCTGATTGGAAAAAAGATTGGATGCCCGCCTCACCGACACCGGCCGGAAGAATCGAGGTGCGGGCGGTGCCGCAAACATTGGCCGGCCCGGGACAAGCGCACGTGAACCTGGCGCCCGTTTGCCCCAGACCGTGAGACACGCCGGGCGCTATCTTCCGACTACGATCATGTGAAAACTGTCGGGCAGGATCGGCGGGCGGGCTCTCTTGCCGGGTTGCGCGTCCGGAGCGGGCCCGTATTCGGCGGCCAACAGGTAAACGCGGTGGGTCTTCGAATCCACCGTCATGGTGCGGGCGCCGCGTTCGGTGGCGACGTTGTCGACGGTTTCATACTTGCCGCTGACTTGCTTGACGATGCTCAACGTTCCATCGCCGCCGTTGGAACTGAATGCAAGGCCGAGGCCTGGATCGAATCCCGCACCGTCCGGCCCTGCCCCAATCGGCGGCGTGGCAACTACCTTGAACGTGGCGATGTCGGTGACCGCCATCATTTTGTTGGAGCAGACCGAGAAGAGTTTCCGGTTCTTTATGTCGATCGCGATGCCGGAGGGCGATTCGCAGGGAGCCAGCGACGCGTGCCGCAGCACGGCCGGATTGGCGGCGTCGATTTCAATGATCTCGCTTGAGTCTTCCAGGTTGGCATAGATTTTGCCGGTCCCGTCGGCGGCGCATTCTTCCGGTTTTCCGCCCAACGGGAAAGTCTTGATCACCTCATTGGTCTTGGGATCGATCGCCGTGGAATCGCTCGAACGGCCGTTGAAGGTGAAGATGCGCTTGGTTTTCGGCTCGAAGCAGACCGAATCCGGATTCTGCCCGGTTTGCGGCTCGCCGACTTTGGCGAGTGTCTTCAGGTCGAATATGGTCACGCTGTTGGATTGCCCATTGGTGATGAAACCCTTCCCGAACTCGGACGCCACGGCGATGCCGTGTACGCCATGGAGTTGCGTAATCTGGCCGATCACCTTGCCGGCGGCGGTGTCGACCACCTCCACCAGCGTTCCATGCGATGCATACACGCGGCCGGACGCTGAATCCGCCGCCAGATAGTCCCAACCGCCGGTTCCTCCGATCTTGATCTTGCCGGTTACCTTGAAGCCTTCGGCGGCAAACGCGGCACCTATCACCAGGATTGCCGCACACATTCGTTTCGTCATTGACTTACTCCTTTCGATTCAGCTACGCCGTCCCAAATAGAAGCGGACGGCCGGTGTGACTACCAGAGACAGAACCATCGAGGCCAGAATGCCGCCGATCACCGCGATCGCCAGCGGTTGCAGCATTTGCGAACCCGCCCCCACGGCGAAAGCCAGCGACCCGCCCCCACGGCGAAAGCCAGCGGAAGCATGCCCGCCACCGTCGCCAGCGCCGTCATCATGATCGGGCGCAGACGGCGCTCACCCGCGCGAATCATACTTTCTTCGGGCGGAACACCATCGGCGCGAAATCTCTGGTCCGCGTCCAGCAACAGAATTCCGTTTTTGGCGACAATGCCGACCACCATGATCAATCCCATGAACGAAGACAGGTTGAACGTGGTCCGGGTGATCAGCAGGGCGAGAAAGACTCCGCACGTGGACAGAAGCGCCGAAGAAAGTACTGCCATCGGCGCGGCGAAATCCCCGAATTCAAACAGCAGGACCATGAAGACAAGCACAATCGCCAGCACCAGCACAAAGACAAGGTCGCGAAACGATTTTTGCTGCTCGGCATATTGGCCGCCATACTCCACCCGTATGCTGGGAGGCAGATTCGACTCGGCCACGGCCTTCCGCACCTTGGCCATGCCGTCACCCAGGCTGATGCCCTCGAAGCGGGCCGTCACCTCTACCGCGCGCTGCAGGTTCTCGCGGATGATTTCGGTCTGCCCGGGGATCTCGGTCATGGTGGCGAGCGAGCCGATGGTGGCGGTCTTGCCGGATCCCGAAACCAGCAGCGTTTTCCGCATGCTGTCCAGGTCTCTGCGCGTCGAGGGCGGGAACTGCACGCGGATCGTGTACGACCGGGCGTTGAGAACCACCGGCGTCGAAGCCGGTTCTCCCTGCAACATAGCGCTCGCATCCAGTTCCACTTCCTGCGGCGTGAAACCGGCGCGCGCCGTCACCATGGGATCGACGTCGAAGCTCACCGCCGTGCCGCTGGTGGTACTGTCGATGCCGTCTTCCACGTCGACCACGCCGGGAACCTTCTTGATGGCGCTTGCCTCCACCGGCGCCCAGTGGCGCAACAGATCGCCATCTTCGGCAAACAGCTTGATCACCACCGGCTGGGGTGCGCTGGTGAGATCGCCGATCATATCCTGAAGCAATTGAGGAAACTCGACGTCCAGCACCGGCTCGGCCTCCGTGACCTTCGCGCGCACGGCGGCGATCACCTGGTCGCCGCTTCTGGTTCGCTGGTTCTGGCCGGCCATGCCCAACCACCTCGACCAGAACGGCGCCATCGGCTTCAACTTGACGCTGATATCGCCCTGGTTTGCTTCGGTGACGGCCGCTAAGCCAAGCTGAAGACCCGTCCGCCGCGCGGTGCTGGCGACTTCCGGCGTCTGGCGCAGGATGGTTTCCACATGACTGATGACGCGGTTGGTCTCCCGCAAAGACGAGCCCGGGGGCATCACGTAGTCCACGATGAACCCACCCTCGTCCATCGCGGGAAGCAGGTCCGATCCCGTGTGCGTATAGCAGAAATAGGCGCCCGCGATCAGAAGAATCGAGAAACCGGCAAGAGCCAGGGGATGTTCCAGCGTAAACCGCAGCGTGCGCTCATAGGTCCGCATCAGCCAGGGAGACACACTCTCATGCCTGGCCGCCTGGGACAATTCGGGTTTCCGGTCTCGCAGAAAATAGTGGCTCAGGGTTGGAGTCCAGGTGAGCGCCAATCCGAGAGAGGTCAGCAGCGCCATTCCGACGGTGATCGCCAGAGCGCGAAAGAACACTCCCGTGACTCCCGTAATGGAGATGAGCGGCAGGAAAACAACTATGGGCGTGATCGTGGAGCCTACCAGGGGAACCCGGATTTCTCGTATGGCGCTCCGAATCGCTTCCGCGCGCGATTGGCCCCGGTCACGATGCATCACGATGTTTTCGACCACCACGATGGCATCGTCGATCACCAGTCCGACCGCGGCAGCCAGCCCGCCCAGGGTCATCAGGTTGAAGCTCTGGCCCAGGATATGAAGCACGATGAAGGTGATGCCGATCGTCGCGGGAATCACCAGGCCGGCCACCAGCGACGTGCCGAAATCGCGTAAGAAAAGAACCATGATGAAGGAAGCCAGAATCAGTCCCAGCAGAATCGCGTCGCGAACGCTCGCGATCGACTCGTTTACCAGTTCCGATTGATCGTAGAAGGGACGAATGTCGATGCCGGGAGGCAGGTCCTTACTAAGATCGGCGATCTCGCGGTGAACCGCGTTGGCCACGTCGACCGTATTACTGGCAGGCTGGCGGTAGATATTGAGCAGCACCGCCGGCTTGCCGTTCGCGGTCACCACCGTATAGACCGGCATCACCGAATTGTCCACTGAGCCGATGTCGTGGATGTGTACGGGAGCGCCGGCGGGTGTGGTCTTGATGACAATATTCCCTATGTCGGCGATGCTCCGAGCCTGCCCGCTCATCAAAGTCAGTACTAACTGGTGGTTGGTTTCAATCAGGCCCGGCGAGTCGATCATATTGCTGCGGCTGACCGCGTCCAGAATATTCGGAACGGTCACTCCGTTCTGGATCAACTTGGCGGGATCCGGCTGAATGCGAAACTCCGGTACCTGACCGCCCTGCACCACTACCGACGACACACCCGCGGCGCGGTTGAGGCGCGGCTTGATGGTGTAGTTAGCCAATTCCCACAGAGCAGTTTGAGGAATTCGCTCGGACGTCATACTGTAACCCAACATCGGAAACGCGGCGAAAGTGAGGCGATTGGCGATCACTTTGGCGTTGGGAGGCAGCGTCGGCTGGATCCTCGCCAGCGCGGCGTTTACCAGTTCCAGGGTCTGGTACATGTCCACGTGCCAATCGAAAAACAGGTCGATCTCGGCGCTGCCGCGGCTGGTGATCGAAGTCACGTGATCTAAGCCGGGAACCGTATTGACAGCCTCTTCCAGGGGTTCGGTGACCGTCACCAGCATCTGGTCGATCGGATAAACACCGACGTCGGCGCCAACCACAATGCGCGGGAAATCGGTACTCGGGAAAACCGCCACCGGAATCGAAATCGCCAGGTACGCGCCTACCGCGACCAGGGTGAGGATGGCGAAGATGATCGGCTTGCCGTGGCGGGCGGTCCAGTGTGGCCGTTCCGCCTCCACGGCGCCGGCCGGAACTGTGAACGTATCGCTCATTTCCCCTCCGGCTTCGCCCCTTCCTTCTTCTGGGCGCCTTTCTGGTCCTTCGCTGCAGCGGGTGCTTCGGGCCCGTTTTCGTCCTCGTCCTCGTCAGTTTCCTCGACCGCCGTCGTCACCACTTTCACCTTCGTCTTGTCATCGAGTCCCATGCCGCCCACCACCACCACCTCTTCGCCCGGATTCGCGCCGCTCAGGATTTGCACCTGGTTGCCTTCACGCACACCGAGCTTCACAGCTCGCTGGTGTACCACCGAATCGGAGGATACGGTGAGGACGGCTTTACCTCCTTCGTCGCCCGGCAGAATCGCCGCCACAGGCACGACGGTGGCCGCTTTGTAGACTTCGGTCGCGATCGCGGCATGGATCGCGGTGCCGGGTTTGAGCCGTTCGCCGGGATTCTCGACCTGAATCCAGACTTGCACCGTCGTGGTGCTCGGGTCGGCCGCCGGGCTTACCACGGTCACTTTGCCTTCGACCTGTTCCTTCCTATCGGGCTGTGTGAGTGTCGCGGTTTGGCCCAATTTCACAAAACCCGCTTCAGCCTGCGGCACGTTGACGCGCGCCACTACGCGCGAGATATCCATCACCGTAATCACCGGCGAGCCTGGAACGGGCATTTCTCCGGCATTGACAGGCCGGTCGGCGACGATGCCCGACAACGGGCTGGTGATGCGCGTATAGACGACCTGCTGCTCTTGCGATTGCAAGTGCGCCTTGGCGGATTGAACCTGCGCCGCCGCGGTCTTGATCTGTTCTTCCCGCGAAACCCCCTGCAGCGCTCGCAAATGTTCCTGCGCCTCGCGGAATTGGGTGTCGGCTTGCGAATACGCCAATTGACTTTCATCCACCTGGCGGCCGGCAAGAGCGCCTTGCTTCAGCAGTTCCCGGCGACTTTCCAAGACCTTGCGGGCGCTTTCGCGAGACTCTCGCGCGGCTTCCAGATCGGCTTCCGCCTTGGCGACGGCCTCCGGCACCGTCGCGCCCTCGGTCGCGCGCAGGTTCGATTCGGCCTGTTCGAGCACGCCTTTGCTTTCGGCCGCCGCATCCGCCAGGTCGCGGTTCTCGAGCACCGCCAGAAGCTGCCCCTGCTTCACGTGGTCGCCGCGATTGACGTAGAACTTCTGCACCGGCGCTGCAATCTTGGGCATTATGCCGGCCTGGTCGATAGGGAAAAGAGCTCCGTCTCCGCCGACGACGCGGCGGATTGTGGCTTGCGTCACGGCGGTCACTTGCACTGGAGCGGGAGCTTTCTCGGCTTCAGGAGGCTGGCTGCAAGCCGCCAGAACCAGAAGCGGAAAAGTGACGAATGGGATAGGATGCCGCATGATCTCAGAAGGCTCCGGTAAGGGTTTGCAGATTGCCGATCGCAACCCGGTAGCGGACCAGGCCGTCGTCGTACGCGTTGCGGGCCTGGATAAAGACCGTCTGGGCATCCACCAACTCCAAAATAGTGGCTTCGCCGGCCTGGTACCGGAGCGTGTTCAGGCGCAGACTTTCGCTGCTCAGGTCGACGGCGCTGCGTAGCAGGTCGATTTCCTGGCGCGCGGCCTGCGCCTCGCCGGAATAGCCGCGCAGGTTTCTGACGAGCAGCCGCTGGGTCGCACTCAAGTCCACCTGGGCCTCGGCCCGCTTCAGTTCGGCCTCGCGTAGCTTGCTGCGCCGTACTCCCCAATCCCAAACGGGAATGTTCAAGCTGGCGGTAACGAAGTAGCCCAGGTTCGGCAGAGGGCCGGCTTCCTTATTGGAAGCAACCGTGCTCCGGAGCGCGAAAGCATTGGCTTCAATTCCGTAGACGGCGTCGACCGTTAATGTCGGCAGATAAGCCTGCCGCGCCAGTTTCACGTCCAGGCTGGCGCCTCCCACCGCCTGCATGGCTGCGCCCAGTGCGGGGTTCTCCCGCATGGCCATGCTCTCGATCTCGCCCCTGGTGGGCAGCGGCGGGGCCACGTCCAGGTCGTCGACTACCGAGAAGTTCTCGTCGAAATCGCGGAACAACAACACGGCAAGATCCAGGCGCGAGCTTTCCACCCCGAGACTGGCCTCGCGGAGCGCCTGTTGTTGAGCGATTACCTGGAGTCGCGCTTTCACCACGTCGCTGTGCGCCACTTCGCGGCCATGTTCCAGTTGCTCGCTGATGGTGGAGGCGCGCTCGGCCTGATCGAGCGCCTGCTGCGCGGTGGCGTACTTTCGCTGTGCCACGATAAATGCATAGTAGCTTTTGGTGACCGTAGCCGCCAGGCCGCGGCGGGCAATTTCCAGTTTGGCGCGTGCCAGCGCTTCGCCGGCCTCCGCCCGCTTGACCGCCGTGCCTTTCAGAGTGCCGGGCGACAAATCCTGGTGGACCACGGCCCAATCCCGGTACACGTGGACGCCGTCGTTGGTGACAAACCGGCTCTCGGCCAACTTACCGTTGCCCTGAGTGCCCAGGTATTCCGATCTTCCCGACAGCGACGGGTACATGCCCTCGCGCGCCTGCTTTCGATCCTCCGCTGCCGTCAGGGCGTCGCTGGCGGCGCCAAGAACGGAAGGATCGTTTTTCTCCGCCAGCGCCAGCGCGTCTTTCAAGGTAAGCGTCACTGGCGCCGGCGGTGGAGCGGCGGCGGTCTGCGCCAAAACCGGCGAGATGAAAACAATCAGTGCGAATGTCAGCCGGGAAACGCCGACGTTGGCGATACGGAACGGTGCGCTGTGCAGGCGCATGATCCCCCTTTTCCTACAGTCGTATTTTCAGCTCCTGCGGTGGCAGGCTGAAACGATGGTAGAAACAGTACCTTAAGATTGCCTTAAGAGACTGGGAGACCCTCTCGACACCGGTGCGCGTATGGTACGCCGAGCGTCGGCAAGAGTGCCGACGCGGCACGCATGAGTGCGTGCGCCACGGATGAAATTCGCGCTACTCTTATCGATGGGGGCGTAAGCGGATAATAAGATCGGCATGCGCGGTTGCGTCATGCCTATGAGGGCCGCGCGGCAAGGACCGACCCGGCCACGGCTGCCAAGGGAGAACCACGATGGGGCTGAATCTGGAAAATGCGATTCCGATGCGCTGGCCCAGCGGTCCGCTGGAGATCGCGCGGCGCGAAAAGGCCGAAGGTTTCCCTCCGCGCGTGCGCCAGGCACTGGAGCGCTGGCACGAACCGGCCGCACTTGAAATCCTCGAAAACACGCCCATCGATTGCCTCGTCCTCACTTGGGCCGCCGGCCTGCCCGCCGATCGGGAACAGTGGCGCACCGCGGCTCCGCTGCTTGAAGCGGCCCGCCGCCGGAATCTGGCCGTGGTCGGATGGGTTGAGGATGCGGCGGATCGTGGCCAAGCCCTGGCAGCCGCTAAAACCGCCGGCCTCGCCGCGGTCGCCATCCACGGTTTCAACGGCACGGCCGATTTCCCCCTGGTCGCCTGGAGCCAACGCGAAGACGTGCCTTGGGACTCCGGGGCACCGGCCGTGGCGATTGGCGGCAACGTCTGGCCCGGTGTCAATATCACCCAAGGCGGCGGCGATGCCAACGCGGGACCGACCAACCTTCCCTGGCTCGATTCCAACGGCTGGTACATTCAGATGGCCCGCGCCCGGCTCCGCGCGCCGCTCTGGGTGGCGTTCGATCCGCCGGGTAAGGGCGCGGTTTTCTCCGCCCAGAGCTACGCCAACGCCATCGCCGATTCCGAGGTCGCCGGCGGGCGGTGGCTGATTTCGCTCGACGACGACCTCCGCTCCTCGCTGGCCGACGGGGCCGCTCCCGCACTCCACTCCTGGCAGCAGATCGCCGCCGCCGCCCGTTTCTTCCGCGACCACGCCGCATGGAAATCCTACCGGTCTTTGGGCCTGGTGGGCGTGATTTCGGATTTCAGCGGCCCCAATTTCGATCTTAGCGGCGAGCTTCTCAACTTGATGGCGCGACGCGACCTCCTCTTCCGCGTCATCTGGAAATCGCAGGCGGCCGCGCAGCCGTTTACCGGCCTCAAAGCGCTGCTCTACGCCGATGCCGCCGTCCTGGACCCCGCGCTGCGCCGCAAGATCGCGGAATTCGTGGAGCAGGGTGGTTTACTGGTCGCCGGGCCCGAGTGGGGCGCGGGGGGCAAGCCCGCGCCGCCCGATTTCCCCACTCGATTCGACGTCCGCGCGCTGGGCAAGGGCCGGCTCGCGGTCGGCCGCGAGGCTCTCTCCGATCCCTACCAGGTAGCCGTGGATACACAGTTCCTCCTAAGCCACCGTTACGATCTGGTCAAGATCTACAATGCGCCCAGCTCCGGCTGCACCCGCTTTACCGTGCCCGCCGACGGCGGCAAGGCGCTGCTGCAATGCGTCAGTTACGCGGGCGGCGGGCGCGGCGGGGGCGGCTTGCGGACCATCTGGATTCGCGAGCAATTCGCCAAAGCCCGGCTCTGGAGCATCGGAAACGATCCCGTTTCCGTCGGCGCGGAGCCTTCCGAGGAGTACACGGGCACCGAATACCACCTGCCCGCCAACGCGCCGCGATCGTACCTGGCGCTGGAATTTGAAGCCTAACTTAGAGGGGAAGCCAATGGGGATGAATCGCAGGGAGTTTGTCGGGGGATTGGGAACCGCCGCATTGGCGATGGTGCAGCCGGCGCGCCTGCGCGCGTCCGCGCCCACCGCCCCGGTGGCGCTAGCCCGCTGCAAGAGCTACGGACCTGAGTTTCTGGCCGCCGCCGAAAAGATGTTCGACCAGTTGGGCGGTATCGGCCGGATCGTCAAGGGCAAAACAGTAACCATTAAAGTCAACCTCACCGGTGGTGAAAACGTCCGCCTGGATTACCTGCCGATGGGCCGCGCCTGCTGGAGCCATCCACGCACGGTGGGCGCCGTCATCCATTTGCTGGACAAGGCGGGCGCGCGCCGCATTCGCGTGGTGGAAGGCGCTTGGGTGTGGCCGGCTCCGCTCGTGGAATTCATGTACAAGGCGGGTTGGGACCCCAATCTGCTGCTGGGGGCCGCGCCGCGCGTGGAGTTGGTCAATACCAACATGCCTTACAAGGGCTCCAAGCCGTACACCCGTTTTCAGGTGCCGCGCAGCGGCCACCTCTTCCCGGCTTACGATTTGAGCACCGCCTACGCCGAATCCGACGTGCTGGTTTCCATGGCCAAGCTCAAGGAACACGCTACCGCCGGCGTCACCCTCTCCATCAAGAACCTGTTCGGCATCACTCCCACGACCATTTACGGCAACAAGGTTCCTGTCGATGAACCGGCCCCGGTTCCCTACGGCGGCCGCCAGGAGATCGGGCATAACGGCAGCCGTCAACCGCCCAAGAGTTCGCCGCCGGAAAAGGACCCCACCAGCCCGCGCCAGGCAGGCTACCGGATTCCTCGAATCATCGCGGACCTCTCTGCCGCCATCACGCCTGGTCTCCAAATCATCGAAGGCATCGAAACCATCGCCGGTTCCGAGCTTCCGCGGCCCGGCACAACCGTGGCAATCAGCCCGGGCATCCTGGTGGCTGGAACCAATCCGGTGAGCACCGATGCCGTCGCCATGGCCGTGATGGGCTTCGACCCGATGGCCGAGCGCGGCACCGCGCCCTTTGAAACCTGCGACAACACGCTTCGGCTTGCCGAAGACCTGGGCGTGGGAACCCGCGATCTGGGCCGCATCGAAGTCGTCGGCGCGGCCATCAAGGACGTGGCATTCAAGTTCCGCGACTACGGAGGGCCGCGGCAGTTCCGGATGCCGGCCGGGGGGCGCAGGGGATAGGAGACAGGTTATGAATAGACGCGCCATGTTGCGCATCATCGCCGGCACCGCCGCGGCCGGGCTCACCACCCGCCGCCATTTGCTCGCCCAGGAGAAAGCGGCGGGAGCCGTACGGGGCATGCCCACGCCCAAGATCAAGGACGTCATCGTCATCGCCACCCAGCCCGCCGGCGCGCGCCTGAGCGTGGTCAAGATCGTGACCGATCAGGACGGCCTCTTCGGATACGGCTGCGCCACGTTCACGCAGCGCGCCGAGCTGGTCAACCTGGCGGTGGAGAAGTACCTGAAACCCCTTCTCATCGGCAAGCCCACCGACCGCATCGAGGACACCTGGCAGATGTGCTACGACAGCTCCTACTGGCGCAACGGCCCGGTGCTGAACAACGCCATCAGCGGCGTGGATGAGGCGCTGTGGGACATCAAGGGCCGGCAGGCCGGAATGCCGGTTTACGAGCTGTGGGGCGGTAAGTGCCGCGAAGCCGTCCAGACGTTCGCCAATGCCGGCGGCGCCGAGCCCAAAGACGTCGTCGAAGGCGTGCGCCAAGCCATGGCACGCGGTTATAAACACGTCCGCGTCAGCGCCGGCGGTTTTGGCGGGGGCGGGCGTGGCGGTGGACGCGGCGGTCCCGAAGGCGGAGGCGAGCCGGCCGCCGCAAGGGCTGGTTCCACCCGAGGCCTGCATGAAGGTCCCGTCTTCGAGCGCGGTCCCGCTCTGCGCCGCATGCTCGATGTCTTCACCGCTTGCCGTAAGGAGCTCGGCTTCGAAGTCGAACTCATGCACGACATGCACGAGCGCTACGACCCTCGCCAGGCCATCCAGTTCGTCAAGGATTGCGAACAGTTCAAGCTCTATTTCCTGGAGGACCCGCTCTCGCCGGAGGACAACGGCTGGTTCCGGGAGATGCGCGCCCAATCCGCCACGCCCATAGCCATGGGCGAGCTGTTCAATAGCCCGCACGAGTGGACGCCGCTGATCACCGGCCGCCTCATCGACTTTATCCGCTGCCACGTCTCGCAGGTCGGCGGCGTCACGGTGGCGCGCAAAATCGCGCTGCTCGCCGAGCCCTTCGGAGTGCAGACCGCCTGGCACGGCCCCGGCGACGTTTCTCCCGTCGGCCATACCGCGCAGCTTCATCTCGATCTCGCCAGCTACAATTTCGGTATCCAGGAGGGCGGTCTGATCGGCGGCGTTTCCGCCCAGATCTTCAAAGGCTGCGCCACCTTCAAGGACGGCTACCTGTGGGCCAACGACGCTCCCGGCTGGGGCATCGAAGTGGATGAAAAGCTCGCCGCCAAGTACCCCTACGGCACCAACGAGCAAGGCGAGCGAGGCCGTCTCAACGGAGGTTGGGGCGATCTGCGCTCACCCGACGGCACCGTGATCAAACAGTAGACAGAGGCTGGCTACAACCGGCCTGCCGACCATAGCACGGCGTTGCGCACCAATTGCCGGTACCAGGGCATTTCGGCCGTCTCCCGCCCATGGCCGGGCTGAAGGTACACTACTCTCGACTTTCGGTAGGGGCTTACCCAGCCGATGTCGGGATCGCTGGTCGGGTGATCGCTGGTCAGCAGCACGGTCACGTCGCCCGAGTGCCACACCTGCTTGTAGGTCTCATCGAAGACGCGCATCGGCGGCAGGCCCTTTACGATCGGGTGCCCCGGCTTGGGCGTCACCACTTCTTCCACGCCGTGGAGATAGCTGGAGGCGGGATAGGACGGCTCGGCCTGGAGCAGGTAGCGGCCGCCCACCACGTCCTTCCACCACCATTCCCAGTCCTGAAAGTCGGCGATGGCGTGATGGAGCACCACCACTCCCTTGCCCGATTCCACGAAGTCCTTCAGGTTCTGAAGGTGCTTTTCGGACAGTTGGTCCCGCTGGATAGTGTCGTACAGCACCAGCACGTCGTAGTTGGGGCGCAGATCGTTGCGGAACGCCACCGGGTGGGGATCGACGTTGACACGAATGTCGCTTCGCCCGTCCAGCACGTTGTAGAACATGGCATCGTGATCGTGCCCGCCCGTCACCAGCAGCACGCGCACGGCATCCTTGTTTTTCGGGTTAGGGTCGATCCGCGCCGGCAAGGTTACGCGGTCGCGCGCCGCCCATTCCACGCCGCGGGCATAGCTCACGGTGAAGCCGGGGCTTTGCATGGCGTCCAGGTCGTGGCCCAGGGCAGTGTGGAAGACGCGGCCCTTGCCGTAGGCGTTGGTCCAGAGCAGCGGCTCATCCTTGCCGTTGCCGCCGTTCTCGCGCGAGTCGATCGCCGAAGCCAGCACATGCACCCCCGGCTTCATGCGGAAGTTGTGATAGAGCTCGTCGCTGATCCGGAACGTGGCCGGCAATCCCGCGGAAATGGGATGCTGGGTATCCCGCCACTTCACTTCATAAGCGTGACGCGGGGCATGTCCGGTCTTCGGTTCGGCGTCCGACCAGACCGCGCCCACCATCTCCCCCCACTGCGCCCAGGGTTGTTGAAAGACGCCGGTCTGGCTCATTTTTTCGCCCAACACGGCGGGTTCGCCAAAGGCGTAACTGGCAGCGTGTACCACCGCCAACCCCTTGCCGCCGTGCACAAACTCCTCCACGGCCTTCTCCGCTTCGGCGCTCCAGCGCGGTCCGCAGTAATTCGCTACCAGAACGTCGTACGGCTTCAATGTCTCTTCGGTGAGCCCGCCCGGTTCTTCGGTAACGCGCACGTCGAACCCTTCGGCAAGCTCCAGCGCGTGGCGCAGGTAGGGAGTGGTCGAGCGCCAATCGTGATTGTTCCGCCCCGTCAGAATCAGGACCCTGATCTTGCCTTCCTCGAAGAAGAAACGATCCGGGACTGTCTGGGCCGCGGCGACCGCAACCAGCAGCAGGTTCACCCCGCAGAAAACCGCAAGTCTACGCACGGCTCAGCACCTCCTGCAAATGCGCCAGCGAGCGCTCCGCCTGACGAGGGGTACCGCACTCCACCGACATCACGCCATCGAAGCCGGCGCCGCGTAGAATGCCGGTGACGCGGCCCCAGTCGATGACGCCGTCGCCGCAGGCGCAGCCCACCGGCGTGCCCGTCACTTTCCCTTTCTCGGCTTCGGCGTGCTCGATGGAAATGTCCTTGGCGTGAACGTGAACCACCAGATGGAGCACGGCCTCAAGCCCCGCATAAGGATCTTCGCCGCCCAGGAATGCGTTGCCGGTATCGTAGTTCACCCGCAGCATGGGCGAATCCACCAGGGTGGCGATGCGCAACAACCCAGCGGTGGTCTTCGAAATGGACTGATGCGGCTCGATTCCGACATAGACGCCGTGCCGCTCGGCCGTGCGCAGCACCGTCTTCAGCGTGTACCGCATGGCTTCGAAGCACTCGCACTCGCTCAGCCAGGATGGCCGGATGCCTTCGTCCGTATTGACCACCGGAGCGCCCAGCACTCTGGCGAAGCGAATGGCTTTTTCGAGATACGGTACACTGATCTCCGGCCGCATCAGCGGGGAATGCGCCGACAGAGCGGAACATTTCACGCCGTTAGCGTCGCAGACGTCCTTCACCCACAGCGGGTCTTCGTCCATCGAAACGGAATGGAAATAGCCCGCCTCGCTGAGCAGTTCGCGCCCGTTGTGCACCATCGGCTCGATGTACCGGTAGCCGATTTGGGCGGCGCATTCGACACCCGCGGCGAAGCCTTTGTCTTCCGAGCGGATGAACTCCATATTGATGCCGGGCGCGATCATACGTCCCACTCGCCTTTCCATTGCGTGGGTTGGCCGGTCTGGTAGGCGATGTTCCCGATATGACAGGCCATGGCGCCATAGTGGCCGTCCACGGCGTTGGCGTTGGGCTGCTTGCGAGAGCGAACGCAGTCGATGAAGTTGCCCATGTGGGCGGGCTCCGGGCCGCCCTTGGCCAGGACCGGGTCCCCGCCGCCGGCGGGCAGGAACCGGTAGCCGCCGCGGAAGATGTTCAGCCGCCCTTTCTCGCCGAAGAACACGATGTCGGCGGATTCGCGGTCGATCATGTCGGTGATGGTGGCCTCGAACGTGACGTTCAATTTTTGCGGGTAATTCAAGATGAAATTGATATTGTCGGGCGTGTCGCGTCCGTCGTCGTATTGGTAGATGCCGCCCAGCGCCACCGCCGACAGCGGCCTGGTCAGGCCCAGGTACCAGTGGACCACGTCCACCATATGCACGAACAGGCCACCGGTTTGGCCGCCGGTGGAAAACTCCCAGTAGGCGAAGCGGTTGAAGTACATCTTCGGATTCCATGGCCGTTGCGGCAGCCAGCCGAGCACGGCCTGCCACTCCAGCCCTTCCGGCTTGGTCTCCATGCCGGGCGGCACCGGCGTCAGGTAGCCGCTGTTGGCATTCCAGTACGTGCGCACCAGGTGCACAGGGCCAATCGCGCCGGTGTCGAAGAACCGCTGCTTGGCCTCGATGAAGTGGCTGATAGAGCGCTGCTGCACGCCCACCTCGACCATCTTGCCAGTGGCCCGCACGGCCTTGACCACCTCCAGACCCTGCTCCGGCAGCGAGGTCATGGGCTTTTCGCAGAAGACGTCCTTGCCGGCTTCGAGCGCGTGGACCGTCATGCGGGAGTGCCAGTGGTCGGTGGCGGCCACGATCACGGCGTCCACGTCTTTCCGCTCCAGCAGCTTGCGGTAGTCTGCGTACTGCTCCACTTTGGTGCCGGGGAGTTCCTTTTCGAGGGTAGCGGCGCCTTCCCGCCGGCGCACGTCCCAGGCGTCGCAGACGGCGACAAATTCGGCTCCGCCGGCCAGCTTTGCCATCCGCATCAGGTGCTGGCCGCGTCCACCGCAACCGATGGAGGCGAGGCGAACGCGATCGTTCGCTCCCAGGACCCTGGCGGCAGCGGCCGCGGTTGCTACAAATCCCCTTCGAGTCATTGCTTGCATTCGGACTCCTTGTCTGGCGGCTTTGGCCGTCTCTCGAACGGAGAGTTTATCCCGATGCTAGAATGTCTGCGTTAGATAAGCCTCCAGTGGCGGATTTCAAACATCGCGGCCATGCCGAGAAGCATTCCGATTTTCAAGGATCACGACGAAACCTACCGGGCGGACACCTGCGGGCCGCTGATTCAGGCCCACGCGCGCGGTCAGGTCTCCCTGCACGCCCTGTGTCATGGGCACTATCCCGGAACTGTACTGCCAAAAGACGTCCTGCCCGGGGTGAAGAGTGTGGGTTTTTGGGATGCGCGGGAGAATCAGGATTGGGGCTTGGACTGGCACCGCAATGAGGGCGTCGAGGTCACTTTCCTCGAAAGCGGCAAGTTGGACTTCGCTGCCGACAACGAAGCCTTTCGCCTCTCGCCCGGCCAGGTGACAATGACTCGCCCCTGGCAACTGCACCGGGTGGGCAATCCGCTGGTCGGACCCAGCCGGTTGCATTGGATCATCGTGGACGTGGGCGTGCGCCGCCCCAACCAGCAGTGGCGCTGGCCGTCCTGGGTCTTGCTGAGTCCGCCCGATCTCACCGAGCTGACCAATTACCTGCGTCACAATCAGAATTCCGTATGGAAGGCGACGGGTGGAATTCGGACCTGCTTCCAGGAGACCGCCACGGCGCTGGAACACGACCGCTATGGCAGCAGCGCCTCGCGCCTGGCCGTCCGCATCAACGATCTGCTACTGGCGCTGCTCGATCTCTATCGCGAGAACAAGGTTCGCCCGGAACCGGAGATCTCTCCATCCGAGCGCACCGTGGAACTATTTCTGGCCGATCTCCGCAACAACGTCGAGCACCTGGCGCTGGCGTGGACGCTGGGCGGCATGGCCTCATCCTGCGGCCTCGGCATCACTCAGTTCGTCAGGCTGGTGCGCGCACTTACCAACCGGCCGCCCTGGCAATACCTTTTGCACCTCCGCCTGGACTGCGCCGCGGAAATGTTGCACCGCGAGCCGGAATCGAGCGTCACCAACATCGCCCTCCGCTGCGGCTTTTCTTCCAGCCAGTACTTTGCCACCGCATTTCAGCGCCGCTTCTCCCGCAGCCCCACGGAGTGGAGAGGTCTCAAGCCGCCGGATGGGAACGCGACGGGTGCTTAACTGACGGCGTTCCCCGAGGCATTTCGGACTGAAATCGAAGTTCTCGCGTCAGGCGAGGGCGCGACCGGGGGCCCGCGCGCGGACGAGGGCGTTCGCCCCACCAAGACACGGGTCAGGTTCCGGCCGATCACCTGATTGCCTCGGCCCGCAATCCACACTCGGCTTCCTTCCCTGATGCAAAGACCCACGGTTTCGACTAGCATAATGTCCGCGCGTTATGCTGGTCCGGGACTTCATAATGGACAGGCATGTCGCGTCAAACGCCATCGGCTATAATGTGCGCTTGCCGGCCAGGGAAAAACCTCTGAATGAGAGTGACGCGAGTCATCGCGGCTGGAAACCGCTCGTTTTCCTCTTCCTGATCCTATTTACAGTCTATAATTCAAACCTGCGACCGATTGCAGCCGGGGACTCCCTGCCAACATCGCTCATTCCTTTTTCCATAATCCTGGATGGTTCCATAACACTGGATCGTTTCGGACCATACCTCGATCGAACCGTGCCGTACGCCCCAAATTTAATTCACAGAGCGCGCGGCCACTGGTACAGCATCTATCCGCTTGCTGGACCAATCTTGTCGGCGCCCTTATATTTGCCGATCGCTTTCATTCCAGGAATCCGCCGACAATCTCCCGGTGCTCTGGTAGCTATAGCACGCATCATCGAGAAAGTGACCGCCTCTATCTGGGCTGCCGGCACAGCCGCATTCCTGTTCTTGTTGTTGCGCCGGATCACATCGAGTCGTGCCGCCTGGATGCTCGCTTTGTGCTTCGCTCTTGGAACCGAGAATTGGGCTATATCGAGTCAAGCCATGTGGCCGCACACGTTTGGCGGACTTGCGATCGTGGGTTGTCTCTACTGCATAGAACGATGGAGCGGACCCGAATTGGAACCGCGCTGGTATTGGCTGGCGGGAGGCTTCGCGGCTTGCGCGGTAGCAATCCGGCCGACCAATCTTATACTATTGCCGGCATTGGCAATATCGCTTTGGTGTGGGCATGCATGCCTGCGACGCTATGCTCAAGTGTTCACGCTTCCGGTGCTTGCAGGTACGCTGATTGCAGCCTACAATTTTGCTTTGTTTCACGCTCTATCCGGCTGGTACCCATCCACACTCGGTGGGTCATGGCTTGACGGATTCGCGGGAATTTTGCTTAGCCCTGGGCGTGGAATGCTGATCTACACACCGATTGCGATCTTTGCTCTCGGTGCATTCGGCTCGCGTGCGCGTGAATCGCGCCAGAAACATTGCCAGACCTTCGTCGCGGCCAGCGTTATTTGTGTTATGCAGATCGCCATCATTGCAGGGTGGGTCGGGTGGGAAGGCGGCTATTGTTGGGGCCCAAGGCTGCTGACCGAGGCCTTCCCGGGCTTCACGGTCTTAATCGCTATTGGCCTGCCCGCTTTCTGGCGAAGCGCCTGGAGATTGGCGTTCGCAGGTACTGCCATTTATTGTGGCCTCATCCAGGCGCTTGGCGTGTATTGCTACCCCAAGGGTCACTGGGACCATCTACCTGTCAGTGTCATACAGAGCCGCGCGCGTCTCTGGGATTGGAAAGACAACCCGATTGTTCGCACCGCACGCGGCGGCCCGGTGTGGGAGCCTTATGCAATCGTCGCCGCCGCAGTTGAAGGTGGATGGCCAGCAGGGGCCAAGAAACTGCATGAGCTCGGAATCCAGCCATATTAGATGGTAGGAGCCGTGGCGCTAGTGGATTTACGATTGCGCCGAGGTAGGTTATAGTAAGACCACATGCGGCGACTTTGGGCCTGTTTTCTTAGCATTTTTAATACTTTACCGCTGCTGGCGGCGACCTTCGGCACGGTCACTCCGCACACGGCGGCGCTGGGTGATCTGGTCCTGGATGAAACCCGATCCCGGCTCTACGTGCTGAATAGCACGGCATCGCCTCCGCTTGTCGAGATATACACGACTACGACCAATCCAGCCAGCCCGGCTTTGGGCGCGCCGAGAATCGCTGTTGATGCCGAGCCGCTGGCGATTGCCATGTCGCCGGACGCGAAATACCTGTACGTGGCGTGCTACGGGGCATCGGCGGTGGACGTGATCGATCTGACGAAAATGAGCAACGTCAATACCATCTCGCTCGGTTCAAATCCCGAAGCGGTGGCGGTGGGCTACGACGACAAGGTGCTGATCTCGACCATCGGCGGGACGGGCAAAGCGGTGCTGGCGATTTACGATCCGAACGCCGCACCCAACACCAATCCGCTGACGGCGGTACCGGTGGCCCCCACGGCTCCCACCACGCCAACCTTCCCGGCGCCCAGCAACATGGAACCTCTGGCCGGGGCGGCGCGGCTGGTGGCGACACCGGACGGCAGGACCATCGTCGGAGTTCACAAGTCTTCCACCACGGTGCGGACGGTATTTGTCTACGACGTGGCGTCGGCGACGGTGCTACGTGCGCGCACGCTGACGCAAACTTCAGCTTCGAACGTGCTGGCCGTATCGGCGGACGGCTCGAAGTTCCTCTCCGGGGCGGTGCTGTTCGATACCGGAACGCTGGCGGTGCTAGGGCAGCAGAACACGACCAATTCGCCGTTCACCTTCGTCAGCACGGCGAACTTCGTGACCCAGACCAACGAAGGCGGGGCGGTATTCTCGCCCGACGGCACCAAGCTCTACACGGCATACAACATTCTTCCCAACCTGAGCCCGGCGCCGCAGTCGAACTATTCGCAATTGCTGGTGAACGCGCCCGCCAGCCTGCTGGTGACTCTGGGATTGATGCTGCCGGAGAACCTGAGCGGCAAAATGGCGATCAGCTCCGACGGCGGGACGATCTGGGCGGTTTCGCAATCCGGCTTTATCAAGCTCCCATTGAGCACGCTGACTACGACCGCACCGGTGGCGGTGCCGAGCTCGAACGTGGCGCTGGTGGTACACGATCAGTGCGGCGTGTACAGCGCGCAGAACAGCACCACGATCACGGTGACGAATGGCGGAGGCGGCACGCGCATGACCATTACGGCGGGGCTGCTGGCGACGGCCACCACTTCGGCCACGGTCAAGGGCAGCTCCACGAGCGACGGAGGGTCCGTGGCGGCGACCTTCAATAGCGCCAACGCCAACACGCCGGGCACGGTAGCTCCCGACCAGATCCTGATTCAATCCCAGGAAGCGGTCAACATTATTCCCAACGTACGGGTGTACCAGAATAACCGGAACTCGGAGGCGGCGGGTAACCTGGTGCCGATCGATATCGGCGCCTCCACTACCGGCCTGACCGACCTGGTGGCCGACCCGGGGCGCCATCTTATTTATATCGCCAATCCGGGACTCAATCGCATCGAGGTGTACGATACCCTGGGCAAGCAATTGCTGACGCCGATCGCGGTGGGC
This sequence comes from Bryobacteraceae bacterium, assembly GCA_049509915.1. GTDB lineage: Bacteria > Acidobacteriota > Terriglobia > Bryobacterales > Bryobacteraceae > JBEKYD01. Next base: position 26,799 of record JBEKZL010000089.1, read on the forward strand.
CAATTGCCGAAATCGATGGCTTTCGGCGACGACACCAACACGCTGTACGTGGCCAACAGCGGCGGCGAGACGCTATCGGTGGTCAACCTGAATACACAGACGGTGAGCGGCCTGATTTACCCGCCGCCGTTTTCGTTCGACTCGACGGCGGCCATCGTTACGCCCACGGTGGTGGCCTCCAGCCAGCAGGGGCCGCAGGTTCTGCTGGCCAATACGACGACCGCCGGGGCGGCATCCACCACGGGGACGCTGTGGTATATCTCGGGCGGCAACCTGGTGCCGCGCACGCTCAACCCGCTGATTTTCGGCACCACCACGACGCTAACGCTGCCGGTGAGCATGGTTTCGGCCGGCGACGACAGCTCGGTATTTGTGCTGGGCGGCAGCGGCGCGGGATACCTGTACAGCGCCGCCGCGGACGATTTCGTCGAGACGCAGACCGTCATCAGTTCCCTGCTGGGTTATTTCGGCGCGGTAGCGGCCGGGCCGGCGGGGCAGTATTACGTGGCCGGACCGAACCTGCTGAATTCTTCGTTGACGCTGATCGACAGCAGCGCAACCGGCAGCACCACTACCACGGTCACACCCGTACCGCCAGGGGGTCCCGGCTTCCCCGGCGGACCCACCGGGCCGACATCGAGCTCCACTTCGCGGCCGGTGGCGGCGGTTGCGGCAGCCACGGCAACGGCCTTCCTGAGGTTCAGCATGCCGGTGCGCGCTTCGGCCACGGCGGTCGCGAGCGACGCCGGACTGATCGAGCTGGTGGATACTTCCTCGTTCACGGCGATAGGTTCGGCGAATGCCCTGGAGGGACCGCTGGCCACGGTAACCTCGACCGGGCGGGCCAACATCAGCGGCCGCACCATGGCGCTCGATTCCGCCTCGAACACGGTATACATCCTGACGGCCACCGGGCTGAGCGTAATTCCGCTGACCGGCGCGGCGCGGTCGGCAACCCCCAACGTGAACCTCGGCGGGGTGGTGAATACCGCTAATCTGCGGGTCGGGATTGCGCTCGGAGGGTTGGTTTCCATCCTCGGTCAGAACCTGGCTGCCAGCGCCACCGCCGGATCGGCTCCGCTGCCCACCATCCTGGGGGGCAGTTGCGTAACGTTGAGCAACACCCCGCTGCCGCTGGTCGCGACGGCCTCCGGACAGATCAACGCCCAGGTCCCATTCACCCTGGCGGCGGGCAGCTATACGCTGGTGGTGCGGTCGACCGCAAACCAGGCGGCGTCTTCGCCGGTGAGCGTGACGGTGTCGAAGTACGCGCCGGCGATCTTCGTGGATTCCGGTGGGCCGGCGATCTACCACGTAAACGGCGGCCAGAGGGTGGACCAGGCGAATCCGGCCACGCGCGACGAGCCGCTGGTGATCTACGCCACCGGCTTAGGGGTTACAACCGGGGGAAAGGCGACCGCCGGGAGCCCATCGCCTTCGAGCCCCCTGGCGGTGACCGCGGCGGTGGCGCTTTACTTCGGCAACCCGCTGATCACTAATACAGCGGTAATCGTGAATTGGAGCGGTTTACAGCCGGGCACGATGGGTGTTTATCAGATCAATTGCACCATTCCCGGCAACCACTACAACGGCAACGCGCTGCCGGTGACGCTGCGCATCGGCGGTGTGAGCACGGCGACCACCGGGGCCAATGTGGCGCTGGTGTATGTCGACTGAGCGCGACGGCCTCCCCCGGCCCGACTGAGACTGTACTAGTACTTATGAGACCCACGGCGACGAACATGGCCATGGCGCCCGCCTGGCAACTTGGCTTAAATTAGTAAAGGACATCCGGGGGAGCGTAACATGCGGTGGCTTTCTATCGTTTTGATATCGGTATTGGGTCTGGCGTCCTGCAGCCGCGATCCCAACTTCGTCAAGAAACGCTACTTGGACAGGGGCAACGTCTACTTCGAGCGCGGCAAGTACAAGGAAGCCGCGATCATGTACAAGGACGCCCTGCAGAAGGACCAACGCTACGGCCCGGCCCACTACAAACTGGCCCTTACTTATTTGAAGGAAGGCCAGATGGCGGGCCTGGTTTCGGAGTTGCGCAAGGCGGTGGAACTGTTGCCGAAAAGCGATCCGGACCATTGGGACGCGGTGGTCAAGCTCTCGGAAATCTATATTGCCGAGGCCGCCAAGGACAAGATCTTCATGCAGGAGGTCCAGGTCTATATCCACGATCTGTTGGTCCGGGACCCGAATTCCTACGATGGACACCGGCTCAGCGGCGATTACAGTTTCGCGCAGGCATTGCTCGCCTTCAGCTCGGCCAACGCCGACGAGGGCCGCAAGCTGGTAGCGCAAGCCGAAGGGGAGTATCTGAAAGCCGACGCCATCCGCCCCAAACAAAAAGAACTGCAGATGCAGATGGCTCGCGTGTTGTGGGCGGAGAATAAGCTGGCGGAAGCGGAGAAGTATTACTGGGAGGTCATCGGCGAGGACAAGACGTTCCAGATCGCCTACGAAGAGCTGACCAAGATACAGCTTTTGCAAAACAAGGTTCCCGATGCTGAAAAGACGCTCAAGCTGGCCTATCAGAATAACCCCAAGCAATTCCGGTTTCTGACGCAACTGGCGGGGTTTTACTCGAGCTTGAATCAGCAGGACAATATGATCGGCGTGTTGAACCAAATCAAGGCCCACGCCGCCGATTTTCCCAACGCCTACCTGGTGGTAGGCGATTTTTACTACCGCAAGCACGAGCTGGCCAAAGCGGAGAAGGAATATCGGGAAGGCATGGCCGTCGATTCCAAGCGTAAGGCGGAATACCGGAAACGAATCATCGAAGTGTTGCTGGTCGAGGGCAAGAAGATCGAAGCCGTCGAGATCAATAACCAGATTCTGAAGGATAGCCCCAACGACGATTACGCCAAGGGGTTGCAGGCTTCCATGATGCTCGACAGCGGCGAAGTCAATAAAGCCATGGAGCAGTTACAGGCGGTGGTCGGCCAGGCGCCCCAGAACCCGGTGGCGCGCTACAATCTGGCGCGCGCTCACTTGCTGCGTGGCGAAATCGAACAGGCTCGCCAGCAGCTGGAAAAGGCCGTCGAGATCCGCCCCGATTACGTTTTGGCGCGCACCAAGCTGGCGCAGATCGAGATTGCGCGCGGCGAGTGGGACAGTGCCATGAAGTCCGCCGGACAGATTCTGGCGGTCGACCGGAACAGCCTGGTGGCGCGGCTGATTCAGGTGGGGGCGTTGATCGGCCAACAGAAGCCCGCGGAGGCGCGCGCGCTGCTCCAAAACATGCTCAAGGTTTACCCGAGCTCTCCCGACGTGCTGCTGGAGCTTGGCCAGCTCGACGTGCAGGAGAAAAAACTGCCCGAAGCGATGGATACCTTCCGCCACTCCTACCAGTTAAACCCGGGCGATACGCGCAGCCTGGTCAGCATCATCCAGGTGTATATGCTTCAGGGCAAGGCTGACGAAGCCGTGGCCATGCTGCAGGGCGAATCGGCCAAGGCGCCCACGCGCAGCGACATTAAAGTGCTGCTGGGCAGCGCCGCCGTGCAGGCCGGCAAATACGACATCGCCATTCCGGTCTTTCAGAGCGTGCTCGATTCCATGGATCCGAAGTCCAAGGCGCGCTCCAACGTGTACATGCGTCTGGGAGAAGCGTATCGCAAGAAGGGCGATTTGCAGAACGCGTTGAGCTGTGTCCAAAAGGCCCGCGAATTAACGCCCGAGAGCACCATGGTGTTGACTACCCTGGCGGTGATTCTGGATTCGGCCGGGCGCTGGACGGAGGCCAAACAGGTCTATGACACCACCCTGCGCATTCACCCCGACGATGGGCGGGCGCTCAACAACGACGCCTATCTGATGGCCGAGCACGGCGGCGACCTGGACCAGGCGCTGACCTACGCTTCCCGAGCCAAACAGTTGCTGCCGGATAACGCCGAGGTGTCCGACACGCTGTCCTGGATCTACATCAAGAAGCAGATGAGCCAGAATGCCGTGGATATCCTGTCGGACGTAGTGCAGAAGCAGCCCAATGCTTCCACCTACCGCTACCATCTGGCCATGGCGCTGGCGCAGAAGGGCGATAAGCCGCACGCCCTCAAAGAAGCCCAGGAAGCCTTGCGACACAGCCCCACGGCCGAAGAGCGTCAAAAGATTCAGGATCTGATCGCCAAAGTCAGCTGATCGGTTGGCGGGGCGGAGCCGACAGCGGGAGGCGAAACTCCGGTTGCAACCTGGAGTGGATTCGCGGTACATGTGTGCTTTCCGGCTTAACCCGACCGCATATGCCCGCTCAAACCAGTTCCCCGCCCGTTGTCGAACGGCCCACCCGCGTTCGATATTGGGTGATCGTCTTTGCCGTCACACTGGCGGTAATCACCTATATCGACCGCGTCTCGATCTCTTTCGCGGCCCCTTTCATCCGGCACGACCTGGGGCTCTCGGCAGTCCAGTTGGGCTGGGTGTTCGCGGCATTCGGCTGGGCCTACGCGCTGATGGAGATTCCAGGAGGATTCCTGGGAGATTGGATCGGCCCGCGCAAGGTGCTGACGCGCATCGTGCTGTGGTGGTCGTTTTTCACCGCCGCCACGGGCTGGGCGACCGGATTCATTTCGCTCACGGTGACGCGCGGGCTGTTCGGCGCGGGCGAAGCCGGCTGCTTCCCCAACGTCACCCGGGCCTTCGCCACCTGGCTCCCCAAAAAGGAGCGCGTGCGGGCGCAGGGCATCCTGTGGTTGAGCACGCGCTGGGGCGCGGCGTTGACGCCGCCGGTGGTGGCGGTGGTGATGCAGGCGGTCGGGTGGCGTCACGCCTTCGAGATATTCGGCGTATTGGGCGCGATCTGGGCGGCCGTATTCTTCCTCTGGTACCGCGACGATCCGATGAAGAATCCGCGCCTTAACGGCGCCGAACGAGCGCTGTTGAAGGAAAGCTCGAAGCTGGCCGCCGGGCACCGCGACATGCCCTGGCGCCAGGCGCTGCGCTCGCGCCCGGTGTGGATGTTGTGCATCCAGTACTTCTGCCATTCCTATGGGTGGTATTTCTATATGACCTGGCTGCCCAGCTACTTGCGCGACGGGCGCCATCTGGCCTACGGCTCGACGGCGCTGTTCAGCGCGCTACCCCTGTTCCTGGCCGGCCTGGGCGATCCGGCCACGGTTTTCCTGTCGGGACGTCTGGCACGCACGATGGGCGTGGCGCGGGCGCGCCGGCTCATGGCATACATCGGATTCACTGGCGGCAGCGTGTTCCTGGTTCTCTCCACCACCATCGCCGACGCCAGGCTGGCGGTATGGGTGATCGGCGTGGCCGCGTTCTTCCTGGAGTTGGTGATGTCGCAGGCGTGGGCATCCACCATGGACGTGGGCGGCAAGTACGCGGGCACGCTATCGGGCGCCATGAACATGACCGGGAATATAGGCGGCGCGCTCTCACCGCTGTCGATCGGCTATATGCTGTCCTGGACCAACAACAACTGGAATTTCATCTTCTATGTTTCGGCGGCAGTGGTAGCCCTGGGGATTGTGTGTTGGGCATTCCTCGATCCGGTGACGCCGTTCGATGCCAGGGTAGGCGTGGGCGAATCCGGAGCGGCGTAAGAATTTTAGCCGCCGACGAACGCAGATGAACGCCGATAAAGAACCAAGGAAACCGAAAGTCTTATCTGCGTTTATCGCCGTTCATCGGCGGCTATTTTCTCTTCACGCGGCTAGTCGATGGCGGGGCCGAAGTAACCTTGGGCCAGGGCCGGTTCGAGTTCGAGCGCTTTGCTCCAGCAATTGCGCGCCTCTTCGGCCTTGCCGTTGGATTCCAGAATGCGGCCCAGGTTGAGCAGGGCTTCCGACATGTCGGGCTGTTGCGCCAGCGCTTCGCGGTAGAGACGAATGGCTTTGTCGTACTGGCCGATCTTTTCGTACATCAGGCCGGCGTTGTACAGGATCTCCGGCGCTCGCTCGCCCAAATCGATCAGGCGCACGTGAAACTCGAGCGCCGTGTCGAACTC